>NC_007498.2:305277-610555 GCF_000012885.1 Syntrophotalea carbinolica DSM 2380 | reverse complement strand
CTCTGACAGGAACATTGGCCCTTACGGTTAAGCTAGAACGTGTTTAACAGTTATCACCGCCCCCCTTCCTGTCAACGAGGGCATGGAAAATATTTGCCAATCAATGAAACGGGGAGGCGGATAGGGCAGCAGGCCAGACAAACATGGGAAAATTATAGTGCTTCACATTTCCTTCGAAAGGTCAGGGGCTGAACCTGTTCCGAACCAAAAAATCCCTCCGACACTGTCCCCTTTTTACCCCCGGGGAAAAGAAAAGCCCCGTCATTCGACGGGGCTTTTCTTCAAACAAATATGCTTTCGACAACCTAATCATCCCACACCACCCGATTGACCTTGAGGTCCGCGTCGCGCTGCACGGTGCGGTGGTAGGTCACCGCCGGTTTGCCGAACAGCATCACGTAAACAATCTCGTGGGATTCGGGAATGCCGAGTTTGGTGCCGAGTTCCGGGTTCATGTCGACCATGGCCCATTTGGCCAGGCCGTCCCACAGGGTCCCCAATCCCATGGTCGCAGCCATCATCTCGAAAGTGGTCATGGCGATAAAACCATCGGCCGTGGGGGTCGGCGCCTTGGCATCGACGGACACCATCAGCAGATGAGGTGCCTTGCGAAACAGGATGTCCGCACCTTTATCCCACGCCCGCAGGATACCGCCGTAAAACTCTTTGCCTTTGGGCAGGCTTTCCTCTTCAACTCTTTTACGGATGCCGTCCATGGTCGCCAGCTTGACCTGCTCCATGGCCTGCTGATCCTCAACCACGGTAAACAGCACCTTGCGGGAATTGACGCCGGTCGGCGCATGAGCGGATATTTTGAGCAGCTTTTCGATAACCGCCGGATCGACGGGTTCCTGCCGGAAACGCCGGATGGAGCGACGCCCCTTGATGAGAGTCTCCATCCGAACTTCGTCGGGTAAATATCCTTCGAGGGGCAGGCTGTCTTCCGGTTTCAGACCGAAAATACTGAGGGCCGAGGTGGGACAAACCGCCAGACAGTGCTGGCACTCGATACATTTCTCCGCCTTATCTTCACCAACGTATGGCACACCCTGGTCCATAACCAGAACGCTCAACGGGCAGTCCCGGACGCACTGTTCACAGCGCGTACACTTGTCGCTGTCTATTTTCAGATCGAGCATACCGTCCTCCATGCTGGGGTTGAGCCGCCTTGCGGCGATGATATCTGCGGCATTATTAGCATGGCAGAGGTTTGGGAACAAGGCCTTATGCGCGGCCGAATCCCCCGCCCCGACCTATCAAACGTTTATCCACAATTCCTTATGGCCTGGTACTCAAAATGAACGGGTCCGCCGCGGCGGCCGGCGGCCGAGCAACCAACCGAGACACAGCACACCTACGCCGGCAAAAAACCAGCGCAGGATATTATTGCGCCACAGGTACCGGTTTTCCTTCTCCAGTGCTGCGATCTTCTGCAACTGCTCCTCGTTTTCCTGCTGCAACCGATCGCGTTCGGCCATAGTCTCGGTAATATTCTGTGCACCTTTGCGCAACTTGTCATAGTCACCCTGAACCTTGCGCAATTCGGTCTCGGTCTGTTGAAGCAGAGTGCGATTCTCCGCCTGCAGGGCTTGAAAATCTTGATTCTGCTGTCTTAGTTCATCGACCTTTTTGCGCAAAACGGTTTGTTCTCGTTGCAGGCGCGCTGCGATCACGGCGGAAGGTTCCTGACGAATCACGTATTGCTTGAGGATATATCCTTCGGTGCCGTCTGCCGTGCGCACCTTGAAGTAGTTATCGTTGTCTTCAAGGATTTCGATGCTGGCAGGACTGGTCAGGGATTTTAAAATGCGGTACTCGTTGCCCGGACCGCGTCTGAGGGTCACCGGAATCTGATCCGTGATGTAAGCCGCCCAGGCGGAGGAAAAACCTCCCCCAAGCAACAACAAAACGGCCATCACCTGTACCAGCGCCTTGCAACCTTGCCCTTTCCCCGTCATCCCGGCCCGTTCCACCCGAAACTCACGTCGCAATATCCCCTCCCCGGTTTTCGACCTGTTCATAAGCTCTCCGTTGTGGATGACGACATGCCGGCCGTTGTCACGGTATGCCCCTGTATAGAATGGATCGTCGCATCGCCGCCGCTTTTGTTGTTCAATCCCGGTCGGCCGAAATCGTCACCATAGCCGACCTGGCCCGCCAATGCCGCCAATGCCATAAGGCCTCCGCAAGCACTCACCAGCAGTACACGCCACAATCCCCTCATCGTATATATTTCCCCTCTGGGTTTGGGATCAACGCGATACGGTCAGCCACCCGTCGCCGGGTAACCTGAACGGTAAATCGCGCCACCTCGTTCTGCGCCATTTCCGGTAGGCCTGAAATATTCCTCCGCAAGCCACCGGGTACATTGTTACAAATCGGACTATGCATCAGCAAAGGCCGCACCAATATTCACAGCCTTGCAACATTCCATGGTTCGCAAAAAACGCGCCCCCGCCTGAGCGAGACGCGTTCCAACGGCTCAAGTGGTACAACTCGGTAACCACAGGAGCTTTAACCGGATCATCTGGCGTCGATACGCCCGGCCAGGCCGATACAAATTTTGTTCATGACCAGACCGGATTGTTTTTTTGGAAGATCGAAAAAGAGTGGGAAAAAACGCAAAGAGGTTAAAACGGTGGGAAAATCGACACTTTTGTCGCCATATGGCGACAACTGGGACAAAGAAATCATCTAATCTTTAGCGACAATGCTAACAAACCCAGCGATTTTGAAGCAGAAACGCGGGCCCGCCATCGTCGCCTTTTGACGACGATGGCGCTTAGACATTTTTAAACAGACTCGGCACGATGTGGTGGCGACCGAGCAATTTATAGAATTCCGTACGGTTGCGGCCGGCCAGCCGCGCGGCATGGGCGACATTGCCACGGGTAAGCTGCATCAGGCGCACCAGGTAGTCCTGCTCGAACTGGCGTCGCGCCTCGCTGAAGGGGGGAATGCTTTCGATATTTTCGTGAATGGCATCCGCAACCAGCGAAGCCGAAATCAGGGAGGTCGTGGTCAGGGCCAATCCCTGCTCGACCACGTTGATCAGCTGGCGCACATTGCCCGGCCAGGACGCCGACAACAGGGCTTCCATGGCCTCGGGTGCAAACCCGGTAACTTTTTTACCGCTCCGCGCGGCGAATTTCTGCAAAAAATGGTTGGCCAGCAAGGGGATATCTTCACGTCGCTCGGCCAGGCTCGGCAAGTCGAGGGAGACGACATTGAGGCGATAATAAAGATCCTCGCGAAACCGGTCGGCACTGATCTCCTCTTCGAGATGGCGATGCGTGGCGGAAATGATCCGCACATCGACGGCACAGGTAGCGACCGAGCCGACCGGCCGCATCTGCTTCTCCTGCAGGACGCGCAACAACTTGACCTGCAACGGCAGAGGCATATCCCCGATTTCGTCGAGAAACAGGGTGCCCCCTTCGGCGGAACGGAACAGACCGGGGTAATCCTTCATGGCACCGGTAAAAGCCCCTTTGGTATGGCCGAACAGTTCC
Organism: Syntrophotalea carbinolica DSM 2380; assembly: GCF_000012885.1. Taxonomy (NCBI): domain Bacteria; kingdom Pseudomonadati; phylum Thermodesulfobacteriota; class Desulfuromonadia; order Desulfuromonadales; family Syntrophotaleaceae; genus Syntrophotalea; species Syntrophotalea carbinolica. Next base: position 607,043 of record NC_007498.2, on the reverse strand, counting down.
GATTCGAGCAGCGTATCGGGTATGGCGCCGCAGTTGACGGCGACAAAGGGTTTGTCGGCGCGGGCGCTGGCCCGATGAATGGCACGCGCAATCAATTCCTTGCCGGTGCCGCTCTCTCCGCGGATCAAAACCGCGGCATCACTCTCGGCAGCCAGCCGCGCCTTGGCCAGCAGATCTTCCATCGTCGGGCTTTTGGTAATGATTTCGCTGCGCCAGGACATCCCCTCCGAAGATTCCTGTTCGGCGGAACCGCCGGCTATGCGCAACGCACGCTGAATCTCCTCCAGCAGGGCCTTACTGTCCAAAGGCTTGGTGAGAAAGCTGAACACCCCCCGACGGGTCGCTTCGACGGCATCGGGGATGGAGCCATGGGCCGTCAGAATGATAACCGGCAAGGAACCCTGGCGGGTGCGAATGGCGTCGAACAACGCCATGCCATCCATGCCCGCCATGCGTAGATCGGTAATCACCAGATGGGGGCGCACGGCCGGAATCTTGGCCAGGGCTTCCTCGCCGCTTTCCGCGATGTTGACCTCGTATCCGGCACCGCGCAGGCGAATGGACAATAGCCGCAACAGATCGGTGTCGTCATCTACCAACAACAGGCGCTGTTTTTTCTCTTCCATCAATGTCCTCAGGTTAGCGCCACGGGGAAATCACATTTCCCGCTGGCGCAGAATCTTTTCGATGTTTTCCAGGGCCCGCAACTTGTCCTGCAATTCCCGGGAGGTCGCTTCCAGCTCCTGGGCCTGCTGGCGCAGCCGGTCCCGCTCCCCGGCCAATTGCAACTGTTCTTCCAATTGATCGTCCAATATCGACACCAGAACCATCAACGAATGGCCGCCCTTCTTACGCTGGCGGAAATCATTCAGCAATTGCAGTGCCAGTTGACGATCACTAACGGGTCGACCGGGCTGCATAGCCAGCGCCACCAGCTGAAAAAGGGTCTCATCATCGGGCTGTCTGCGATAAACCTGGCGCAGACGCAGGATCTCCTTGGAAACCGTTGCGCTCCTTAAAGAATCGGCTTTATGGAAATAATCAAGAACCGCCTCGACGGAAAGTCCCTCGTTCGGCAGCCGTGGCCACCACACCCGGGGAAAGCTGCTGCAACCGGCAAGCAACGCCCCCAGCAGCAGGGATCCCGCAACCACTCGCGTAAAGCCTGCAAAGCGTTTTGGCATCATGCCTTTTCCTCCTGATTCGAAAGCGGCAATGTTACCCGAAAACACGCCCCCCCCAAGGAGCTTTCCAACACCTCGATGCCGGCGCCATGATCGCGCACATATTCCTGGACAATGGACAGACCGATGCCGGTCCCCTGCACAGGCCCCACCATCGGCGCCGAGCCCTGATAAAAAGGTTTAAAAATATTCTGCCGTTCGCTTTCCGGAATCCCCGGCCCCGAATCGGCCACTTCAAATAACGCCTGATTGTCCACCCGTCGAAGAACAACCTGAATGGTCCCCCCGACAGGCGTGTACTTGACGGCATTGGACAGCAAATTGTCCACCACGTTGCGCAGTCGTTCACGGTCTCCGTGCAGTTGCAATTCTACAACATCAAGTTTGAGATCAAGGTTTTTTTTAAGTATGGCAGGCCGCTGGGCAGCGACAATCCCCTTGATCAGGCGCGAAAAATCGACATCGATACCGTGAAAAGAGGATATTTTGGCCTGCATGCGGCTGAAACCGAGGAGGTTGTCGATGAGCTTATGCAGATGCACACCGTTTTTGCGCAGGATCCAGGCGATTTCCCTTTGCTGATCGTTGAGCGGCCCCACCTCTTCCTCGACCAGCAATTCCGTGCCTTCGCGTATAGAGGCCAGGGGCGTTTTCAACTCATGGGACACATGGGATATAAATTTACTTTTATCCTTCTCCGCCGCATCGAGCCGCTGTCTCAACCAGTCCAGACGTGTACCGAGAAAACGCAGATCGTCCGGCCCCCCGACCTCGATGGAGGAAACAAAATCCCCCTCGCCGAGACGGGAAATGCCGCGGTTTATCTGGCGAATCGGCTTGGTAATCCGCTGCGTGAAAAAAGTGGCGAACAAACCGGTTACCGGAACCAGCAGCACTGCCAACCAGAGCAGTATACGACGGGCACGGGTCGTTGAAGCGCGCAAAGCGTCGACCTCATGGACAATAAGCTCCTGACTTTCATCATAAAGCCCGCGAGCCAAGCGGTTCAGTTCGTCAAACCCCTCAAGAAAAGCCTTGTCTTTGTTTTCGGATTGTCCGTTACTGCGCAGCTTGGCATAGAGAAGCTGCTCCCCTTCACCGAGCTGCTGCAAACGTTGAAATTGGTCCGGTTTCAGCGGCAGGGAACCCAAATGCTCGATGGAAACCACGAATTCCTTGTGCTTTTCCTCGATACCGGCAAGCAGTTCGCCTGCCTGCAGAACCTGGTACTGGCGTACCCGACGTTCCAGAACCAGCAACTGTTCGACCAGGTTGCGGCTTTCCTGAATCACCGACACCGAGCGATACACCGCCTGGGAACCGCGCTGCGCAAGGCGATCAAGGAAAAACTCGGCGTTGATCATGGCCAGGTTAAAAGGTAGAGCCACCATGGCAAAACCGATCAAAACCAAAGAAAGAAACGATTTGGGACGCAGAAAATGCATGATTCGTTGTTCGCCAACCTCCCGTCGAAGGGATCAGACCGGCAGAGGCCAGTCCGTCTCGTATCCCTCGGGATAAAAATTCTCCCGGGTGCGATTAAAATAACCATACTGCAAACGCGGAATGCGTTGTTTCAGCCGGGTGAGCATCTCGACCATGCCAAGACCTTCTCCCTCCAGCTTCATGGCCCGGCAGTACAAGGCCGGATCAATACTTAAATTACGCATCTGAATCAGATCGACACCGGCGGCTTCCACCAGGTCGCCCAGGGCCTGAACTTCCTCGGCGCGATCGTTGAGACCCGGGAAAACCAGGTAATTGATCATGGTAAACAGACCATGGTTTTTGGCCCGCCGCACCGACTCGTAAACTTGCTCCAATCCGTATCCACAGGGTCGATGGTATGCCTGGTAAAAGCCTTCCTGCACCGAATTCATCGATACCCGGATGGAATCGATGCCGGCCTGGGCCAGCCGATCGACGGCATCGGGGTCGGAAGCGTTGGAATTAAAATGGATGGTACCGCAATCGGTGCGACGACGCATTTCGCGCACCGCCTGACAGATGGTATCCGCCTGCAGGATCGGGTCGCCCTCGCAGCCTTGTCCAAAGGAGACAATGGCATTTTCCGCCTGTTCCAGATGCGGCACGGCGATCTGACAAAGCTCCTCGACCGTCGGCACAAAAGTGATTCGCTCCTGGCTGGAAGGACAACACTCGGGCGCTTCCTGCAAGGAGATGCACCCCAGACATCGGGCGTTACAAACCGGCGAGGTCGGCAGCGGAGCCTCCCAGCGTCGGAAAAACAGGTTTTTGGCAGCAAAGCAGTGATAGTCCAGAGCGCAGCGGGCCAACTGCTCAACCAACCGGTTATCGGGATAGGCACGCACCAGTTTCTTGACCAGAGGATCGAGCTTGCGATCATCAAAATGATCCGGTTCCCACTGGGTATTGCGATCGACGCGCACTGCGGCGGCATAAAAACGCTCTTCCTCAACACACCAACCGACCGCCGTATAAGACCACAGGGGCAACTGCACCTGTTTGTCGCCATAGGCGGCTGCCGGCACCAAAGTCCGGGTATACCCCGGCGTCAAAAACGCAGATACCGCTTGCGCCCTGCCGCCGCCGTAATGACGCGGCAACTTGCGCAGGGTGACCATGCGGTTGTTGTTTCCGTCCATCCCGACCGGCGGAGTATCAGGGATGGTGAAAAGGCGGCTCCCTTCCGGCAGAGGAATGAGTTCCTCGGCACGGGGTAGCCTGGTATGGCCGCCGTTCATGCCGACCATAAGCAGTTCGGGATGTTCAAAAACTTCGCCGGAGGCATCCGCTACCACAGCCAGGATGGTCTTGTTGCGTTTCATGTGCTAAAAATCCTTTTTTATCGATGCAATAACCACTTAGATCGCCAAGCATAACACAGGCAGCCCGCGGGAGGGAATAGCCTCGCCGCATACAGATATTCCCGCAAAATCGATTTTGCGCTTTTCTCCGCGAGCATCCTTGGTTATGCTGACGGCCATGCGCATTATACTGACCACTCTTCATAGCAAATTCGTTCACACCAGTCTGGCTCTGCCACTGCTGGCGGCTTACTGCCGCCATCCGCAGCGCACCCTGCTGATCCGCGAATATACCCTGCATGAACCGAAAGAAACGGTGCTTGCCGCACTGCTGGCCGAACAGCCCGATGTGATCGCGTTTTCCGTCTACATCTGGAACCGTACCGCGACCCTGGAACTGGCCGATGCGCTGGCGGTAGCGCGTCCCGGACTGCGGATTATTCTCGGCGGGCCGGAGGTTTCCTTCGATGGTCCGGAACTGTTTGCGCGCCACCCCGGAATCGCTGCCGTGGTGCGTGGCGAAGGGGAAACACCGCTGCGGGCACTGCTCGATGCCTGGCTGCATGAAAAAAGCCCCGAAAACATCGCGCGACTCAGTTGGCGCGACGGCGAGCGCGTGCATTCAGGCCCGGATGGTCCGCTGCTGGCCGAACTGGATGACATCCCTTCGCCTTTCAATCTGGACCTGGTCGATCTGTCGCGCGGACTGGTCTACCTCGAAACCAGCCGCGGTTGCCCCTACCGCTGTGCCTTCTGCATGAGCGCCCTGGATACCCGGGTACGATCCTATTCGATGCCACGCATTCAGACGGATCTGCTCTACCTGATAACACGCGAGGTGCCTTGTATCAAACTGGTGGACCGTACTTTTAATTACGACGCCGAACGGGCCCGGGATATTTTCCAATTTATCCTGGAGAACAACCGCACCAGCCGGTTTCACTTTGAAATCGGTGCTCATCTGCTGGACGATGCCACCCTGTCGCTGCTGGAGCAGGCGCCGCCAGATACCTTTCAGTTCGAGATCGGGGTGCAATCAACCTTGCCGAAAACCCTGGAAGCCATCAGCCGCGAGACCTCCCTGGAAAAACTTGAGGCCAATGTCCTGCGTCTGCGGCGTGCAGACAATATCCATCTGCATCTCGACCTCATCGCCGGCCTGCCGGGCCAAGGCAGTGCATCGTTCCTGGAATCGGTCGACCGGGTCATGGAGCTACGCCCCCATCACCTGCAATTGGAACCGGTTAAACTGCTACCAGGTGCCCCGCTGCGCCGTAATGCCGCATCTCTTGGTCTGCGTTTTGATCCCCACCCGCCTTACGGCGTTCTGAAAACTCCCGATCTGACCTTCGAAGAGCTTGAGCGTTTACGCGGTATCGGCCGGCTCCTCGATCTGACCTGGAACGCCGAACGGCTGCAGGAGTTTCTGGAGCTGCTCTCCGCGCTCTACGGCAGTCTTTCAAAGGCCTTGAAAGCTTTGGAAAGCTTCTGGCGCAAGCAGGGATTGTTCCGCCGCTTGCTGTCTCAGCGAGCCTTGTTTGAAGAATTCTGGCATTTCCTTCGCACCTATCATTCCGATCCTGAACACAAGCCGTTGCAAGAGGCCCTGGCACGCGATTTTGCCCGCGTCGAACGCATCGCACCTGCCCAGGCTCCCGAGTTTCTGGATCTCGACCTGCATCCCGAAGAACAACAACGCGTGCGTGAACGGGTACGGCTCGAGACCGATCGCATCAAAGGCCAGGGTATCAAGCTTCAACATCTTGCCTGTGTATTTTCCCAGCTACCCCATCGGCAAAATCAGCGCACGATATTGCTATTTGTCTACCTGACCCGTCCGGGTGCAGCCATGCAGGTACATCAGATCGAACTGTGACCAGCGTATACCTGGTTTTCTCAAAAGACCTTACAGTTCATATTTTCTGCTTTTTCTCCGCTTTTCAATACCTATCCGATCTTGCAACCCGCCAACTCTGTGTTACTTTTTCATTGTAGCCACAATGCTGAGCCCGATGGATGAAGGGCTTCCGGCATTGTAATTTCCACACACCGGCATGCGGATTACTCCCATGCACTGTTTAAGGTTTCTGTTTCACGCATAACATTGTCGTTGTTTTATGTCCCACCTGTTCGTATCGCATGTACGTTGACCTCAGCCAATTTATCTTGGCGTCCCACGGAGGGTAGAGACGTTCTTCACGCGGTTGCGCAGCACCGGGAAGGTTCCCGGCAGTCTGGGCAACCTTTTATGCTGAACATGGAGGTAAAAACAATGAAAAAGTGGAGCGTGTTGTTTCTCGCGATGTTCGTATTATGTGCAGGTCTGGCATCAACAGCCCAAGCCAAGATCGAGGTCGAGGGCGATGCCTATGTCGGATTGTGGGATAAGTACATGTGGCGTGGTTTCAACCTCAGTGATTCCCGCCCGACGATTCAGGGCGGCATCGACCTGAGCCTCGCCAGCGGCTGGACGCTCAGCACCTGGCACAACTGGCAGTTGACAGGCGGTCCCAATTGGGACTCGGGAGAGCTCAACGAAACCGATGTCATTCTTACCTACGCCTTTGATCTGGGCGACATGGTTTCGATGTCGGTTGGGGATATCTGGTACATGATCGAGGGTGAAGATACCAACGAGTTATTCATTCATGCCACCCTCAATACTCTTCTCTCTCCAACCTTCACAATCTGGTGGGACTGGGACGCAGCTGAAGAAGATGGCCTCTACTACACCTTGGACATCAGCCACAGTTTCGATCTCGGCCAATGGGTACCCAATACCGCTCTGAATCTTGGCGCCCTCGTAGCTTACAATCAGCATACCGATTACGCAGTTGGTGATTTCGGCGGGTTCCACAACTACGAACTCAGTGCCAGCCTCGATTACGCCCTGACCGACCAGCTGACCATCAGTCCGACCATCATTTTTTCTTCGGGCATCAGCAGCGCCGCCAAGGCTAGTATCGACACTGAAACAGCCGGAGCCATTAACCTGACTTTCGTTTTCTAAGGCACCTTATAAAACAAACCCAATGAATCTGGCGGGGAGAAAAATCTCCCCGCCAGCAAAGTTTGACTGGCCCGTTTCCAGTGCCGGCCAGGCAACAGGCAAGCAGCCAAGATAACCGACGAACCCCGCACACCGAAACGGCAGGAGGATTACTTATGAGAAGAGCATTCTGGGGAGTATCGCTTTTCGGCATCCTGGGCCTGGTCGCCATAGGCCTGGCATTGGCTCCGGGCTGCAGCAAAGCCAAGAAAGAAACCTTGCGCATCACATGCTGGGGCGGCTATGCCAAACCCTATGTGGCCGATTTCCAGAAACTGGTCAAGGAAAAGTACAAGGTCGACGTTGAGGTCCAGATCACCAATCCCACCGACCAGGACGAGTTTTTCATGGCGGTGAAAAACAATACGGCGGATCTGATCTCACCACCCATCGAACTGCCAAAAATCCCGCGTTTTTATGCCTATGACGAGCAGACCCCTTATCTTCAGCCGGTGGATATCAACAACATTCCCAATCTCAAGAACATGATGCCGGTATTCCGTGACGATACCACGCCCATATTCGCTGGTAAGCGTTACGGCGTACCGTACAATTGCGGTCCTTACGGCCTGGCCTACAACACGGATGTGATCGGCACTACTCCAGCTACCTGGAATATCCTATGGGAGCCCCGTTACGCCGGCAAGTACACCATCAACAACAACTTCCCCAAGGTCAACGTCTGGATCACTGCACTGGCCCTCGGCTACGACTATGCGGATATCTTCGATATCGGGAACCTCGACCGGGATAAAGTTCAGCAGCAACTCAACGTTCTGGCCAAAAACGCCAAGAGCCTCTGGGATGGTGCCGCCAATCCGGATGAGTTCCCCGAATTATCGCTAGCCACCACCTGGGGATTTGCCGCCCAGCAAGCCAATCTTAAAGGCGGCAACTGGCTGTTGGCCAGTCCCAAGGAAGGCGGGACGGCCTGGATCGACTGCTGGTACGTCGGTGCTGGAGCCGAGGATATGACCAAGACTTTAGCCGAGGAGTGGATCAACTTCATGTTGGACCCGGCCCGACAGGCTGACGTGGTCAAATCCCAGGGAGTGTCCCCGGTCATTGCCGATGTCGGCGAACTGCTCGACGCCAAGGAACAAGCCATGTTCCATGTCGGGGATGAAAATTACTTCAAAAGTGTTGCCTTGTGGAGGGTCATGACCGAGGAAACGGAAAAAGCATTCAACGACATGTGGGAGGAGGCGAAAAAACACAGGGAATAGAAATCTGCATCATCTCCAACAGACAATCCGTGTACAAAAACTTGACACACAGGGCTCCCCGAAAAAAACGGGCCCGGGCCCTGTGGTTCACCCGAAAAGTGGAGGTGTCACATGCGACTCAGATCCAAATTTTTGTACGGCATCACGTTTGGCCTGGCTTTGACCTTTGTAGCAAGCCTGGCCGGGGCTGTCGCCATCCGCGACGTCAAGCCGGGCGAGGATGTGTTCGCCTACGTAACACGGGTCAAAGGACAATTTGATCAGCCCCTCTACCAACAAGTGCTCGGCGCGGCCAACTCCTTCAAAGAAGGGGATGAGGCCATCGGCGTGGCAGCGGATGACGACGCCAGCCGCGAGAACGCCCGCAAACTTCTGGCCAACACCAAAATCAAGGATTTGATGGCCAAGCCACTGTTTGTGGATGCCCAGTACGACCTCATCACGAACACCACCGATATGGCCCAGTACAACAAAGTCAAAGACTGGACCTTGGGCGAACTGAAAGATTTTCTCCTGACCAAATCTGAATCCCAGATCAAGGGGATCATGTACGGCCTGCACAGCGACATCATCGGCAACGTCGTAAAGATGATGTCTAACGATGAACTGACGCGCATCGGCCAGACCGTCTTCAACCCCCTACCTGGCTCCAATATCGGTGCCAAAGGCTATCTGAGCGCGCGCATCCAACCCAACTCACCGACCGACAATGCCGACGATATCGTCTGGCAGGTCTTCGACGCCTATGCTTATGCCGTCGGTGATCTGGTCGTCGGAACCAACCCCGTCGACAGCGAAGCGGCCAACATCGAAAACATCGAACTGGCCCTGCGTGACGTCATGCAGACCTTCGATGTCGATAAATACAACCCCTGGTGCGTGCTTTCGCATATCGACGTCCAGGCCGAAGTCGAAAAAAACAACCCCGGTTCCACCGCCATCTGGTTCCAGAGTCTTGCCGGCGTAGTCGATGCTAACAAGACCTTCGACCTGACTTTGCAGAAAATGATGGACTATGCCAGGATGCGTACCGGCAAGTACGGCCTCTATCATGAAACCGGCCAGGGCGCCGACTTCACCAACGGTCACGGCAAGGGCTTCGACATGGTCGTACATGAATCGCGCAAGTACGGCTTCGCCCGCGCTCTCAAACAGCAGGTAGCCGCCGCCCAGACCGATGGTCAGGGCGCCTGGTGCCATGTCAATGACGTGGCCGGTTTTATCGGCCCCGAAATTTTTAAAACCCGTGAGCAGCTGGTGCGTTGCTGCCTCGAAGACATTGCCATGGGCAAGCTGCACGGCCTGATCATCGGTCTCGACATCTGCTCGACCCTGCACATGCCCGTCACCCTCGATGATCTCGACTGGTGCCAGGACCAGATCGCTCCGGCCAACCCCGGTTATCTGATGGCCCTGCCGACCAAAAACGATCCCATGCTCAGCTACCTGACCACCGCCTATCAGGACCATGTCCGCATGCGCGAGAAATTCGGATACAAGATCAATGACGACATGTGGAATTTCTTTAAGAAGATCGAGATCATCGACGCCAATGGCAAACCGACCGAGCATTTCGGCGACCCGATCTGGGTCTACTACAAATACCAGCTGGCCAAAGGCGACACCCGCAGCATGAAGGAAATCTACGCCGAAGGTCAGAAAAAGGTGGATGAAATTCAGGCTCGCGGAGTACCTTTGGCCATCGGCTATGGCGAAAACATCTGGGATCTGGAACCGAAAACCAACAAGGCGATCCACGACCTTTATGATGACGCCAAGATCAGCCTGTGGGCCGAATTCACCCCCGAGTTCATCGCCTCCATCCCCAACGCCGTGACGGTCCAGACCAAATCAGCCGACCGGGAAGACTATGTTGCTCACCCGAGCACCGGCGAAGAATTCAGTGACGCCGCCGTCGCCACTCTCGAAAAACTGCGGGCCGCCTGGGGTGGCAAGGCTCCGGACGTACAGATCGTCCTTTCCGACGGCTTGAACGCCAAGGCTCTCATGGACGAAGATCACCTCATGCCTTTCATGGACGAGCTAAAGTCTGAAATGGCCAAAGCCGGCTGGACCGTGGCCAAGGAAAATATCGTGGTTACCAGCGGCCGCGTGCGCGCCGGTTACCAGGCCGGCGACATCCTGTTCAAAGATCCGGCCAGTACACCCAAAGCCATTATCCACATCATCGGCGAACGCCCGGGTAGCGGTCACCATGCCTACTCGGTCTACATGACTCGCGTTGCTCCGGCCACCTGGGCCGCCGGCACCGTCGACCATGATGTGACCAAGGTTATCTCCGGTATTTCCAATACCGGTCTTGACCCCCGCAAAGCGGCCCGCCAAACCGTAAGGCTGCTGCAATCCATGTAACCTTTTCGGTACGCCGGTATCTTTCCGGCGTACCGAACCCGTATCAACCCTGATCAGAAAGGCGTAACGGACAGCTTATCGCCGTTACGCCTTTTTGGCACCAACCGATAGCCCGAACAGTATGTCACCCTACCGGATAAACGTAGACTCCGGGCAAAGAAAGAAACGGTCTCATGAACCTTATTCTTCCTCCCGTACCCCCATCGGAGACCGGACCACCTCCCGAGGACAAACGCCCCGGCCTGATTCACGATGTCATCCACAAAACCCATTTATGGGCCCATGCACTGGTCATCAGCCGCTTCTACCGTTTCGGTGAAACCGGTAATCTCATGTACACTGTCGGCAAAAGCATTCTTGAGGGGGCTGTCTTATACACCATGTTCAGTATGGCCCAGACCGAGTATAAAGTTGCCGCCGTACTGGGAGTCATGACCAAATACATCTACCCCGGTATCACCTTTGTCAGCAGCGTAAAAGTCTCCTCATTTGTCGACCATCTGGAACGATTTACGGATAAGAACCGGCAACTTCAAAAACTCATCGGCGGCGTAACCCTGGTTGGCATCGGCCAAGCGTTGGGCGCGCTGATGCTGGTATTATGTTATCCACCGTTTTTTACGACCTGCTTCGATAGCGGAGGATTCAGCAGATATCTGCTCATTGTGCTTTATCTGCTGCATCATATTTTCGACGGTTCAGCCCAGGTCGCAGAAGGACGCATCTGGTTTAAACTCATTGAAATCAAACTACGCCATGGCAACCTGAGCCGCATTTCCGAAAACTTCTGGGGTATCCACGCCATGAGCCAAAACATTCAGCTTATGCTCGGCTTAATCCTGCTATGGGGCACAACCCTGATCACCGGCCTGTTCCGGGACCGTCTCGATGCCGGGGTCATGTGGACCATCGTGCTGAGCGGAACCTTGCTGACCGCTTTTTCCAAATTCACTCTGCCGCTGGCCTGGCACTTACGCCTGCGACATGCCCCGCAGGCAACTCCCCCCTCTGAGCCATCATGAAATCCCCCCATTTGGGGGATGGCATTAGGTTCGGATATCTGTTAAAACTCAATTCAGATATCGGGACACACAGTATGGCTTGCTCGGCGATATGCGCACGCCCTTCCGAAACCCCGATCTCGCACCACACAATTTGCTCAAGGACAGGTGCTCCAAAAGCCTAACAGGGAAGACGGTGTAAATCCGTCGCGGTCCCGCCGCTGTAACCGGTGACAATGGCCACACGATGCCACTTTTCGTAAACACGGAAGGGAAGGCGTGGCCGGAGATATGACCCGGAAGCCAGAAGACCTGCCTGTCCTGCCCACGTGCTGTTTATGACCTTCGAGGATTGAGGTCTGGCAATTCTGCTCGTGCGCAAACCGTACCAGGCGGATAAAAAACGATATCCCCGAAGCTTAAAGCTTCGGGGATTTTTTTTTGCGGAGAGGTTACCCATGCACCTGCCGATTCAACTAGCCATTGAAGGAAGGCTTTGCCTGCTGGTCGGCAACGGCCCCCTGGTTCACGCCCTCATCCCCAAGCTTGCCGAACACAATGCCCACCTGCGCCATGTCGACCCACAGGTCACCTTATCGCAAGTCGGGCCCTTGCCGGATACTATTGAAATGCGACAACGCCTCTACCGGCGTGAGGATCTCGACGGCGTCTTCCTGGTTATAACCGATGCCGACAATCCTGCCGTCAACGGGCAGGTCGCCGATGATGCTCGCGCCGCCGGGGTACTGATCATGCGTGGCGATCTGCCCGCATCGGGAGACATCATTCTTCCGGGATTGAAAACTTCACTACCCGCTTGTTCTGCAAACGACACACTCCCGGTGGCAAACGTTGCCAACCGGGGCCTGCATGTCTCACCCGGAAAGGTTTCCCTGATCGGGGCCGGCCCTGGAGATCCCGGTTTGCTCACCGTCAAAGGGGCTGCCTGCCTGCAAGATGCCGACGTGGTGCTGTTCGATGCTATCGCCAACCCGTTGCTGGTATCACGGTACGCACCGCAGGCCGAAAAAATCGACGTCGGCAAACGCAAGGGCAACTGCAAATCCACTCAGGAAAACACTATCCGCCTGATGCTCGAACTGGCCCACCAAGGTCGCAACGTAGCCCGACTTAAAGGCGGCGACCCAACCATTTTCGGGCGTGGCGGCGAGGAAGCACGGGCTTTATTTGAGGCCGGCATCCCTTTCCAAATAGTCCCTGGAGTCAGTTGCGTGGCCTCCGTACCAGCTTATGCCGGCATCCCCATCACCGACCGCGAATACGGCTCGTCCTTCGGAGTCTACACCATCCACAAAAAAGGCGGTGCCGATCTGAGCGAAGAACAATGGCGCCGCATGGCCCAGGGCCCTGACACCCTGATCCTTCTAATGGGTAAAACCATGCTTGCCACCATAGCCGACCAGTTGGTGCGTCAGGGGCGGCCGGCCGCCACCCCCGTAGCCCTGATTACCGACGGTACCACCTGTCGCCAAAAGCGTTTTATCGGCACCTTGGCCACCATTGTCGAAGATGTTGAACGAGCAGCCGACGGCAACGAGGGTCCCGGACTGATCGTGGTCGGGGAGGTCGTCTCGGCATTTTCCAGCATGCAGTGGTTCGAGCCTCGTCCGGGTGGCAAGTATATCGACGCGACAGACCAGGAAACCACCTTTACCTTACTGAGCAGACTCATGGAAGGGATTGCAGCATGAACGGCGCCCAGGTTTATCTCATCCGCCACGGCGATACGGGCGAGGCCCTCAAAGGTCGTTTTGTCGGTCGTCAGGATGTACCTCTCAGTTCCCTTGGTCAGCGGCAGTCCGCGGCACTGGGCCAGTGTAGTGAATTAAAATCCTGCAAGGAAGCCTTCTGCAGCCCCATGCTGCGGGTGCGGGAAACCGTCGGACATTCCAAACTCGATTTACTCTGTCGCCAGGACGAGGATCTGCGTGAGATCGATTTCGGCCGATGGGAAGGTCTTTCCTTTAGTGAAATATCTCGTGATTTTCCTGCCGAGGTCGATTGCTGGGCACGTCTGAAGCCTGACTTCCGGTTCCCGGAAGGCGAAACTTACGCCGACTTCTTACAACGCATCCAACAGGCGGCGGAGCGTATCGCTCGCACCGCCGCATCGCAGTCCGCACCGCTTGCGATCTTTGCCCACGGTGGCGTCATACGGGCCTTGATCTGCCAATGGCTGGGTCTGCCGGCCAAACATTACCTGTTATTCGAGGTCGAGCCCGCATCCGTTTCCGCAGTGCGTCTGTTCGGCGACCAGGGAGTACTGGTGCGCCTCAACGACCTCGGTCACCTCGGAGAGTTGCCGTCATGAGCCGCATGATCCTGATCACCGGAGGCGCCCGCAGTGGTAAAAGCGCCTTCGCCCAAAACCTGGCCGAAGCCCTGCCCGGTCCGCACGCCTATGTGGCGACCTGTCCCGTCACCGACCCGGAGATGGCCGAACGCATCGCCAAACACCAGAAAGCACGTGCCCGGCATGCCTGGCAGACCATAGAAGAGCCGCTGGATCTGCCCGCCGCCCTGGCGCAGGCGCAAAACTTCCCCACGGTACTGGTCGACTGCCTGACCTTGTGGATCAACAACCTCATGTACCAGGCCGCCGGCAAAAATCAATCGCTGTCGGAAGACGATGTGCAGTTGCGCTGTCAGGCTCTGACCGAGGCGGTACAGCGACATCCCGGCACCGTCATTTTCGTCAGCGGCGAAGTCGGCCTGGGCATCGTCCCGGAGAATCGCGAAACCCGTTTGTTCCGGGATCTTCTCGGGCGCTGCAACCAGCTGCTGGCCGCCAGCGCCCAACAAGTAACGCTGGTGGCCTGCGGCCTGCCATTGCATCTGAAACAGGAGAACATGTCATGAATCTGCTCCATACCACCGTCGCCCGGATCAAGCCTCAAGATGAAAATATTCGCCGCCAGGCCAAAGACCGCCTCGACCGCCTGACCATGCCGCACTGGGCTCTGGGCCGGCTGCTCGATTTGGCCCTCGACCTGGCGGGCATGACCGGCTCCCTGCAGCCGCCGGTGGATCGGCGCCTGATCGTGACCATGGCGGGCGATCATGGGGTGGCGGCCGAAGGCGTCAGCGCTTTTCCCCAGGAAGTCACCGGCCAGATGGTCGCCAACATCGCCAATGGCGGCGCGGGTATCAGCACACTGGCACGGGTCGCCAATGCACGGGTGCAGGTGGTGGATATGGGGGCGGCCTGCGACCTTTCGGACCTCGTCGACAGCGGCCAGATCCTCTCCAGGCGCATCGCCCCCGGCACAGCGAATATGGCGCTGGGAGCTGCCATGACCCGAGAGCAGGCAGTACGCAGCCTGGAGGCCGGTATCGAAATCGCGAACACCTTTGCCGGCGAAGCCGATCTGTTCGGCACCGGCGAAATGGGCATCGCCAACACCACTCCGAGCAGTGCCATCGTGGCGCTGCTGGCCGATGCCACAGCGGACCAGGCGACCGGTTGCGGCACCGGTATCGACGATAACCGGCGCAAACACAAGGTGAGCGTCATCGAACGCGCACTACAAACCAACCTGCCCGACCCCCATGACGGTCTTGACGTGCTGGCCAAAGTCGGCGGTTTCGAAATCGGCGGACTGGCCGGGTTGATCCTGGGGGCCGCGGCCCTGCGAAAACCGATCATCATCGATGGATTCATCAGCACTGCCGCCGCCCTGCTGGCGCAGTCCCTGGCGCCGGCATCGGTGGACTACATGATCGCCGCACACCATAGCATCGAACAGGGGCACCAACTGGCGCTGGCCCGGCTGGGTAAAAAACCGCTGCTGGACCTTGATTTCCGCCTCGGTGAGGGAACCGGCGCAGCCCTGGCCATGAACCTGGTGGAAGGTGCCAAGCGCCTTCTTACCGAAATGGCAACCTTTGATGAAGCCGCCGTCAGCCAGGGGAAATAACAACCCATGAAAAGCCTGTTCGCCGCCCTCGGCTTTCTCACCATTCTGCCGCTACCGGCCCGCTGTCACGGAAACGAATGCGACCTGGGCCGCAGTCCGATCTGGTTCCCCCTGGTCGGAGCCATGATCGGCGGAGTCGTCGCCCTGTTCGATTTCGGTCTGGGACTTTTTCTGCCGCCGACGGTGGTCAGCGCCTTCAGTGTCCTGATGATGCTGGCGGCATCCGGAGGATTGCACATGGACGGCCTGGCCGACACAGCCGACGGTTTTTTCAGTAGTCGCGGCCGCGAACGCATGCTTGAAATCATGCGCGACAGCCGCAGCGGCCCCATGGGCATTATGGCCATCTGCGGCCTGCTGCTGCTGAAAACCGTAACCCTGGCCGCGGTTCCTGAGCCACTGCGCACCTCCACTCTGGTCCTCATGCCTCTGGCGGGACGCGCATCCCTGACGGTAAGCCTTACGGCCCTCCCCTATGCACGCACCACCGGTGGTCTGGCCGGGGTCTTCAGCACCGACGGGATACAGGCCCTGCTGGCCGCAACAGCTCTGATGGCCGGCGGCTGGCTTCTGCAAAGCTATACGGGTCTGATAGCGGCCATGGCAGCCCTGGCGGGCACCCTGCTGCTGGCGGCTTACAGCAAAAAAAAGATAGGCGGCTTTACCGGCGACACCCTCGGTGCAACCTGCGAACTGGTGGAGTTCATTCCCGCCCTGGTAGCGGCAGCGCTTGGCACGGTCGGCGGTACTTGAGAAACCATAAAGGATATGAAACCATGACGGAATCCGGCAACTGGCGCCACGGTGGCCACCTGCGACAACTGGCCATGGCAGCTGGGGTGAATCCCGAATCGCTGCTCGACTTTTCAGCCAATATCAATCCGCTCGGTCCACCCGAATGGCTGCGTTCCCGTATCAGCGGAAGCATCAGTTCGCTGGTGCACTACCCCGACCCCGAAGGACTGGCCCTGGTCGACGCCGCTTGCCGGCGCTATGGTGTCGACGCAGATGAAATTCTCATAGGCAACGGTTCCACGGAGCTGTTCTACCTGTTGCCCCATGCCCTCGGGGTCCGTCATGCCCTGATTCCCGTGCCCAGCTACGTCGATTACGCGACCGCCGCGGACATCGCCGGTCTGACGGTTCATACCCTGCCGCTTACCGCCGACAACGGCTTCGCGTTCGATTTCGAGATACTCGAAACCGCCCTTGAAGAACTGAAGGGCAGCCCTGTCATCGTGCCCATCGGACACCCCAACAACCCCACCGGCCGCAGCCTTGATGCGCAACGCCTGCGGGCGCTTGCCCGTCGCTTTCCCACCACGACTTTTGTGGTCGACGAGGCCTTCGCGGATTTTGTGGAAGATTTCGACAGCCTCACAATCAACCGTCCCGCCAATGTCGTGGTCATGCTGTCCCTGACCAAAATTTTCGCTATCCCTGGGTTACGCCTCGGATTGGCTGTTGCGTCACCAGCCCTGGTGCGGAAAGTCAAATCTCTGCAACCCCCCTGGTCCGTCAACACCATTGCCCAACAGGTCGGTGAAGCCGCCCTGCGCGATGCCGAGTACATCCACGCATCGCGTACCGCTGTCACGGCTCTGCGTGACACATTACGCCATGAACTCGAAAAAATTCCGTACCTGACGGTGTATCCGGGCCAGGCGAATTTCCTGCTGCTCCGTTGCGACCGCAAATCGATGGACGCCCGCACCCTGGCCAACCGCCTGATCAAGCGCGGGCTGGCGATCCGGATTTGCGAAAATTTCGAGGGACTCGACAGGCGCTTCTTCCGGGTCGCGGTACGTACCGAACCGGAAAACCGGCAACTGGTGGCAGCCCTGCGCCAGGAACTGTTCCTGGCCCCCCTGGTCACCACGCGACGCCATACCCCGGCGATCATGTTCCAGGGCACCAGTTCCAACGCCGGCAAAAGCGTACTGGCCGCGGCCCTGTGCCGCATCATGCTGCAGGACGGCTACCGGGTGGCCCCTTTCAAATCCCAGAACATGTCCCTCAATTCCTTCGTCACCCGCGACGGCGGCGAAATGGGTCGCGCCCAGGTTGTGCAAGCCCAGGCTGCCCGCCTCGATCCGGACGTACGCATGAATCCCATCCTGCTCAAACCGAGCAGCGAAACGGGCAGCCAGGTAGTGTTGTGCGGCAAGCCGGTGGGGAACATGAAAGTCATGGACTATTTCCGCTACAAGGCCGAAGCCTTCGAGCGAGTCAAGGAGTGCTACGACTCCCTGGCCTCCGAGCACGATGCCATGGTGCTTGAAGGCGCCGGCAGCCCCGCCGAGGTCAATCTCAAAGCCCACGACATCGTCAACATGAAAATGGCCCTGTTCGCCCAGGCCCCGGTGCTGATGGTCGGCGACATCGACTGCGGCGGCGTGTTCGCCTCCTTCGTCGGCTCCATGGAGGTTCTGTCGGAACGCGAACGTGCTCAGGTCGCGGGATTTATCGTCAATCGCTTCCGCGGCCAGGCCGACCTGCTCAAGGATGCGCTCGATTACACCCTGCAGCACACCGGTCGTCCGATCCTCGGTGTGGTCCCCTACGTGAAGGACCTGGGCCTTCCCGAAGAGGATTCCGTGGGATTCAAGGAGGGCATGTTCAACGATACACGCTCTAGCGAGGATGCCGTGGATATCGCGGTCCTTGACCTGCCGCACATCTCCAATTTCACCGATATCGAACCGTTGCATATCGAGCCGGATGTCCGCATACGCACGGTACGCCGCATCCAGGATCTGGGGCAACCGGATGCCGTTATCGTTCCAGGCAGCAAGAATGTCATCGGTGACCTCACCTTTTTACGCGCCGTCGGTCTTGACCGCAGCCTGGAACAACTGGCTGCCGAAGGTCGCTGTGAAATCATCGGCATTTGCGGAGGCTATCAGATCCTCGGACGCTCCATCGACGATCCCCACGGCATCGAGTCCCCGGGAACCGAGTTGACAGGCCTCGGTCTGCTCCCCATCGACACCGTCCTCGAGCAGGACAAAACCCTTACCCGCAGCGAAGCACGGCATCGCATTTCGGGACTGAAAGTCCATGGCTACGAAATTCATCACGGCCAGAGCCACAGCGACCCGATCCCGCCGGCGCTGATCGGTTCCGACGGCGAGGCTATGGGTGCCTGCCGCGACGACGGCCTGGTATGGGGCAGCTATCTGCATGGCCTGTTCGATGCGGATGGTTTCCGCCGCTGGTTCATCGACCGCTTGCGGCAGCGCAAGGGTCTCAAACCCTACGGCACGGTGCAGGTCTGCTACGACCTGGAACCGGCCTTCGAACGACTGGCCGACATCGTGCGCCAGAGCATCGACATCCCGGCCCTCTACCGTCTCATGGGGCTGCGATGACACTCGAGATGCAGATACTGGCCGCCATCGGCCTCGATCTGCTGTGGGGCGACCCTCGCCGCCTGCCGCATCCGGTGAAAGGCATGGGGCAATTGGCCATGGCCCTGGAAGCCCCGCTGCGCCGTCGCATCGCCAACCCGCGACTGGCCGGTATCGTCACGGCCATGATCGTCGTAACCGCCACGGCAGCAATCTCCGCCTTGCTGCTTAGTGCAGCATACCGCCTGCACCCCTGGGCGGGTGACGCCCTGAGCATCCTGCTGCTCTCAACCTGCATTGCTGCCCGCGACCTGGCCGCGCATGCCTGGCAGGTGCTCAAGGCCCTGCGCCTCGGCAATCTTGAGCTGGCCCGGCAGCGGGTCGGCTGGCTGGTCGGCCGCGACACCGCGCCCCTCGACCGGTCCGGGGTGGTACGCGCGGCGGTGGAAAGCGTGGCGGAAAACACCGTGGACGGCGTCACCGCGCCGCTATTCTGGGCGGTGCTGCTCGGTCCGATCGGCGCCATGGCGTACAAGGCCGCAAGCACCCTCGACTCGACCTTCGGCTACAAAAACGAGCGGTACCTGCAGTACGGCTGGGCCTCGGCCCGCCTCGACGACGTGCTCAACTACCTGCCGGCGCGCCTGACCCTGCCGCTCACGGTAGCCGCATCCGCCCTGCTCGGCCTGCGCCCCCAACACACCTGGCGCATCGCCCTACGCGACTGGCGCAACCACCCCAGCCCCAACTCCGGCTGGAGCGAAGCCGCCACCGCCGGCGCCCTGGGGATTCAGCTGGGCGGCCCGGTCTACCGCCAGGGCAAGCTGACCGACATGCCGTACTTCGGCGATATCGGTCAGCCATTGGTAACCAGGCACATCGCAGCGGCGGTGCAGCTGATGCTGCTGACCTCGCTGCTGGCGGCGGTGGCATTCATCGGGGTGCGGTGGATGGTGTTTTAGGTTCGAGGTAAAAAACAGTGATTAGTGATTGGTGATTAGTTGCGGGACGCGAAAACCTATCGGATGCAACCGGAGAAATAAAGGGGTTGCCTTTAAGGGTTTACCCAACAACACAAGCTTAGCCCGTTCCGCAAAAGGAGAAATCGAGCGGGCCTGCGGCCAACGCTCGAAAGGAAGGGAACCCCGGTGAAACAGCTGACAGCCTCGCAATCGATGCGCTTCGTACCTCAGCACATCCTACAAGTTCCAGTTTTGACTGAGGCTTAGTTTTAGTTTTTCACCCAACGGCCTTTTGACGCCCGCCTCGCAAAAGGAATAGGTCTCGTAACGACCACTCACCTTCCGGCCGAGGGGGAGCTCGAAGAAACCATAGACGGTGTTGAATGGTTCAACTGTTCAAATTATCTCTGCCCTTCGCGACCTGCCCCCCCCGCAGGGGAAGCCCTTTTTTGCTTACTTTTTGTGGGCTTGGACAAAAAGTAAGGCGCCTGGCGGGGCGCGTCCCGCCGATGTTTGATTTTAAGGCTAAGCACTGAGCACCAGAACTCAGGGAGTTTCTAAAACCGAAAGGGTATCCCTAATGAACGATAAACCACGCATCCTCATCTTCACCGGCGACGGCAAAGGCAAAACCACTGCCGCCATGGGCATGGTGTTGCGAGCCAGCAGTCACGGCATGCGCACCAAGGTCGTGCAATTCCTCAAATCGGACACCGGCAGTGGCGAGATCGCCGCTTTAGAGAAACTCCCGGGGGTAGAATTCGTACGCCGCGGGTTGGGTTTCGTACCGAAACGCCGCGACGACCCGCGTTTTAATGAGCATCAACGAGTTGCCTTAGAAGGATGGGCATTGGCCCGTGATGCCGTCCTGTCCGACAACTACGATCTGGTGGTTCTGGACGAGATCTGCGGCGCCATCGCCGCCGGACTGCTGGAGGAGACATCCGTGACCGAACTGCTGCAACAGGCACCGGCACGGCTACGCCTGGCCCTGACCGGCCGCCATGCAACGGAAGCACTTATCGCGCTGGCCGATACCGTGACCGAAATGCGCTGCGTCAAGCACGGCCTGCAACAGGGCCGACCGGCGCAATCCGGCGTGGAGTTCTGACTATGAGTTGTCCGAGACTGGTCATCGCCGGCACCTCCAGCGGCGCCGGTAAAACATCCCTGACCCTGGGGCTGACAGCTGCTCTGCGTCGGCGAGGCTTGAAAGTCCAGACCTTCAAGGTCGGACCCGACTTCCTCGACCCGACCTGGCTGTCCCTGGCCAGCGAACGGCCCTGTATCAACCTCGACGGCTGGATGTGCGGCGAGCGCTATGTGCGAGACCGTTTTGCAACAGCCACCGCCGATGCGGATATCGCCATCGTCGAAGGGGTCATGGGGCTGTTCGACGGCGCCGACCCCGCCGCTGCGGCAGGCAGCACCGCCGAAATCGCACGCTGGCTCGATGCGCCGGTGCTGCTGGTGGTCAACGCTCACGGCATGGCCCGCAGCCTCGCAGCACTTGTGAAAGGTTATGCGGAATTCGATCCCGACCTGCATCTGGCCGGGGTCATTGCCAACCGCTGCGGCTCAACGCGTCATGGCGACTGGCTCTCGGAAGCCCTTTGCGCGGCCGGGATGCCACCCCTGACCGGCACGGTAATACGGGATTCCCTGCCGCCTTTACCAAGTCGCCACCTGGGTCTGGTCACCGCCGACCGCCAGCATCTTACCTCAGAAGCCCTGAACACTCTGGCCGATGCCGTGGAGCGACAACTGGATATGCCCCGCATCCTCGACCTGGCTGAAAAGGTGCCGGCAACTCCTGGTGTCGCCGCAACGGCCTCCAGCACCGAGGGGCGCCCGGTCCGCATCGGTATGGCGTTCGACGAAGCGTTTCACTTCTACTATCCGGACAATCTCCAGGCTCTGGAAGATGCCGGTGCGACTTTGGTGCGCTTTTCGCCGATGCATGACGATACCTTGCCTGCCGATCTGGATGCCCTGTTGCTGGGCGGCGGCTACCCCGAAGAATATGCCGACACCCTGGAAACCAATCAGACCATGCGTCAGGCTGTAGCCGACTTCGCCGCTGCCGACCGCCCGATCTACGCCGAATGTGGCGGACTTATGTACCTGTCCGAAGGGATCGAACTGCGTGACGGCAGTCGACATGCCATGACCGGCGCCCTGCCCTTTGCCACCCGCATGCTCGCCACCCGCAAGCGCCTTGGTTATGCGGAAGTCCGGCATCTTGCCCATGGACCTTTCGGTCCAGCCGGGACGTGTCTGCGCGGTCATGAATTCCACTATTCCGAGGCCATCGCCGAACCGGCCGCTCCGGGCTGGCAGAGCGCCTGGCAGGTCAGCTATCGCCGTTCCAATAAACCGGTAGCGGAGGGCTATCAACGCGGCCGCCTGTTCGCCAGCTACGTCCACACCCATTTTGCCAGCCGCCCCGGCGCGGCCCGGGCCTTTGTCGATTTTTGCCGAGGAGAATCATGAAACCGTTGATCCACGATTTACTGAACAACCCCTTGAGCGGGCAACAGATCGAAGATCGTTCCTTCGCCATCATCGATCAGGAAACTCCGGCTCATGCATTCACACCGGAACAATGGCCGGTGGTACGACGCATGGTACATACCACCGCCGACTTTTCCCTGCTCGACATGGTGCGCTTTTCGTCCGACGCCATTGAGGCGGCCTGCCGGGCACTGCGCAGCGGCGCCCCCATCTACGCCGATTCCAACATGATCCGCTCGGGGCTGTCGCAGGCGCGCCTGAAAAAGGTGTGTCCCACTTACCAGCCGGAGTCGATCCTGTGCCACGTGGCCGACTCCGACATTGCCGCCATAGCCCGCCAGAAAGCCCTGCCGCGCTCCCTGTTCGCCGTGCGCAAAGCTGCGAATAAATTGCACGGCGGCATCGCAGTATTCGGCAACGCACCGGTCGCACTGCTGGAACTCAATCGAATGATCCAGGAAACCGGTCTGCGGCCGGCACTGGTCATCGGCATGCCGGTCGGTTTTGTCCACGTGGTGGAGAGTAAGCAGGAATTGATGGAAATGGGTGTGCCCTATATCACCATCGAAGGGCGACGCGGCGGTTCGCCGCTGGCGGTCAGCGTGATTCACGCGCTGTGTGAGTTGGCGTTAGCAGACAGTGACAAAGATTGAGGTTTTGAATGTCTTCCCCCTGTGACGCCGCCGGAGCGAAGCAAACGACGGGCGAACCAGACGGAGGACTGAGCGCAGCGAATCTTCTCCGCCCGCCCGACGGTCGCGTAGTGGAGGGAACCCGCCGCAGGCGGGCAAGGAATCGGGGCGCACTTTTCTGCTTACTCTTTTGAGGCGCATTAAAAGAGTAAGGCGCCGGGCGGGGGCGCAACCCCGCGGTCTTGAAGTTGATTGATTGAAAACCAAATATAACAACATCCGTCGTAACAAGATGGGATGAGATTTGTTCCACCCATCCAAAACGAAAGGAGGTGATTGCATGAAGCAAAAGCGTAAAGAAGTCATTGCCTACCGCAAATCCTGCGCGGCAAACGGTACCGGTCTTTCCCATTACATCTTGATGGACAAGAAGACCAACTAAGTTTTCATCGAGAAACGGCCCTTTTCCCCAATCTCGGCGTCAATCTTCACGCTTACTTGTTGCGGCGTAAAAACTACGCCTCCGCGCAAGCGTTTGATTTCCTTGACCTTGGGAAAAATCGCTCGTTTTTCAAGTGGAGACAAAACCCGCGGAGCGTCCCCGGACGCTCCGCACCCTAGACAATTTACCCAGTTATATACCGCCAGTTGAGTGCGGAACTGATCACCATATCGACCATTGGGAGAAACTCCATGAACGAAACGAAAACCTTCGACAACAAAGCCTCCTCGCGTGGCATCCACTTCAACACCGGCAACGGCCCGAGCCTGCTGCCCGTCAGCATCGATCATCCCGAGTACGTTGCACTGCTCGATCCCGATGCGGCTTTCTGGTCCCTGATCCAGAAGGACAAACTGGGCGAGGCATTGTGCAACGAAAGCACGTTCATGCAGCAGTTTCTCAGCCGCCGCGATGAATTCCTCGAAGAGATCGACGCACTGCGCTTCGGCCTGAAGCCGTCGGCGGTCTATTTCAATCCCACCGACCGCTGTAATCTCAACTGTTCCTACTGTTATATCCCGGAAGACATGCGCAGCGACGGCAAAACCATGACCCCGGACGAATTGATCAAAGCCCTGGGTATCCTCAAGGAATACTTCAAAACCACCGTTCCCGAAGGCCTCAAGCCGCAGATCATCTTCCACGGCGCGGAACCGATGATGGCCCGCGAGGCCGTCTTTGCCGGTATCGACGCTTATCTGGATGATTTCCGTTTCGGCGTGCAAACCAACGGCACCCTGCTGGATGACGAAGCCATCGAATTTCTTACCTCACGCAACATCGGCATCGGCCTGTCCCTCGACAGCCACCTGGAAGAGATCTGCACCCGCACCCGTAAAACCTGGGAAGGCGACAGCGTCTACGCCCATGTGGTTCGCGCCATGAACAAACTCAAGGGATACGCCAATTTCAACGTCATCTGCACCGTAACCCAGGAGAATATGGACAAACTGGTGGAGATGGTGGACTTCTTCCACGAACACGAGGTGCCGATCTGCATGCTCAACCAGGTGCGCTGCACCCGCCAGGGCGCGCGCGACATCAAGCCCCTCGATCATGAAATGGCCAAATACTACCTCAAGGCCCTCGATCGCACCTACGAACTGTACCAGAAGACCGGCCGCAAACTGGTGGTGGCCAACTTCGCCAATGTGCTGGTCAGCGTCGTTGCACCGGCGGCCCGCCGCCTGATGTGCGACATCTCGCCCTGCGGCGGCGGTCGCTGTTTCTTCGCCCTGTCCGCTTCCGGCGACATGTTCCCCTGCAGCGAATTCGTCGGCGTCGAGCGCTTCAAGGGCGGCAATCTGTATACCGACAATATCGATGAAGTGTTGCAAACCGAAGCTTTCCGCGCTGTCACCGAACGCGTGGTGGAAAACATCGATCCTTGTAAAACCTGTGCGATCCGCCACTTTTGCGGCTCCCCCTGCCCTGCCGAAGCGCATGAAATGAACGGCGGCCAGAACGTCCCCGGCGCTTTCTGCGAACTCTATGAAGAGCAGGTACGCTATGCCCTGCGCCTGATCGCCGAAGGCAAGGAAGATATCTACCTGTGGGAAGATTGGGATGCGGATACGACGACCAGCATCGATTTGACGTCTTTGTAAGAAGCCGGTCACGGAGGGCTGATAATTCAGCCCTCCGTGACAAAAATCATGTCAAACCTGCCCTCCCTCTCGGATGAACTGAACTTGTAGGATGCGCTGAGGTACGAAGCGCATCGGTTGCGATACTTTTGATTTACCCCAAAACCGGTGGGACGCGCCCCGCCAGGCGCCTTGCTTTTTGTCCAAGCCCACAAAAAG
Source organism: Syntrophotalea carbinolica DSM 2380 (assembly GCF_000012885.1). Lineage (NCBI taxonomy): Bacteria > Pseudomonadati > Thermodesulfobacteriota > Desulfuromonadia > Desulfuromonadales > Syntrophotaleaceae > Syntrophotalea > Syntrophotalea carbinolica. The sequence goes on along the minus strand of NC_007498.2, from coordinate 581,718 downwards.
TAAGCAAAAAAGGGCTCCCCTGCGGGGGGCAAGTCGCGAAGGGCAGAGATAACTTGAACAGTTGAGCCATTCAACACCGTCTATGGTTTCTTCGAGCTCTCCCTCTGTCGGAAGATGGGTAGTAATTACGAAGAACTACTCCTTTTGCGAGGCGGGCGTCAAAAGGCAGTTGGGTGAAAAGCTAAAGCAAAGCTTCAGGCAAAACCGTCCTTCATCCGTTGATGTTTGAATATCAGGTCAAAAACGAAAACCACTCAGGAGAGAGCCCCATGTCCCATCTATCCAGAATCATCGTCTGCCTGCTGCTGTTTGCTCTGTGCGGCTGCGCGATGAAAGAGTCCGGCACCACCGTAGAGAAGGACACTACCATGAATCAAAAATCGCCGGCTATCGTGCTGGTCGCCTTCGGTACCACCTCGGACAAAGGCCGGCAAGTGTTCGACGTTATCGAGCAGGCGGCCCGCCGACGCTATCCGGACCATGACATCTTTCTGGCCTTCACCTCCCAGACGGTGGTCGACCGCCTGCACAAGCGCGGGATACAGGTACGCAATCTTGAAGAAACCCTCGCGGTATTGCAGGCACAGGGCTATCGCCAGGCGGTGCTGCAATCGCTGATGATCGTACCGGGCCAAAAGGATGCGGAAATCTCCCAGGTACCGACCGGAACCTTGCAGGCAACTTACGGACAAGCACTGATGGCCACCCCGGAGGATATTCGTGCCGTGGCCGCCGCGGTTAACGAAGACATCGCAGCGGATCGGCCAACCGTGTTCGTCACCCACGGCAACAGTAAACACCCCCGTTACAACCAGGCTTTGCTTGCATTTGCCGCAACCATCGAAGCGCAAAGCGACAGTACCTTCACCTGCAGTGTCGAAGGCCAACCCGGACTGGCCAAACTCCCCAAAGCACGCATGCAGGCAGAAAAAGCCGGCGCTGTCCATTTCGTGCCGCTGATGCTGGTCGCCGGCGATCATATCGAAAACGATGTCCTGGGCGACGAACCCGATTCGTGGAAAAGCCTCATAGGTGTCCCCGAGGCGAGCTGTTCGCAGCCGTTGGGCTACAACGCCGGTATCCGCGATATCTTTTTCCGGCACCTCGATACCGCCATGACCGCTTTGCAGGCAGTGGAAGGATAACCTCATGCAACGCGCTATGTTACTGCTGCTGGTCGTGTTGACGCTGAACTTAGGATCAGTCGGCTTCGCCTTACCTGTTGCCGCCGCGGAACAATCGACAACAACCGAAGTCGGTGTTTCAAAACCTGACAGAATACAAGCCGAGGGGGAGCGCGGCCGCGCCCTGGAGCAAGCCCGCAGCCAGGCCAGAAAAAAACCTTCGGCCTACAGCAGCTGGAAACGAAAGCTCCCCTTCTGGCCGCGCAAGGGCGTGTTGCTTATTGAGCTGGCCCTGATCATTGCCGCCGGCATCCTCCTTGGCCAGGTCCTTGAAGTCGCCGGGTGGATCGGCACCCTGTCGGTGCTGGCCTGGCCGTTGATCCGTCTGGGACGTCTGCCCCGTGCGACGGCGCCGGCCTTCATCATGGCCTTCCAGTCGGGCGCGGTGGCCAACAGCATGCTGGTCTCGTATCGGGATCAAGGCGTCATCAACAACCGCCACCTTTACACCTCGGTATTGGTGGTGTCCTGCATCTCGCTGTTTGCTCACCTGCCGACCTTTATCGTGCCTCTCGGTTTCGCTTTCGGTTGGATGGCCACCGGTGCCCTGTTCGGAGTCAGGATGGCCGCCATCGGCCTGGAAATCGTGCTGGTGCTGATGGTTTCGAGCTGGCTCAGCCAACGCTGGAACGAGGATCGAGACGGTTTCAACATCGCGAGTTCGGCCAATGTCGATGGCAGGCGACTGGAACGACCGGTTTTCGCCAGTACCGATTTCTGGAGAAAAGTCTGGAAACGGTCGCGACGCACCATCCGCCGCCTGCTGCTGTACGTGGTCCCGACCTTCGCAGCCATGGCTCTGCTGGAACAATACAGGGTTTTCGACTACCTGGCCGCGTGGCTGCCGAGTGTGTTCAAACCCGCCTTTTTACCCCCACAGGCCGTGGCCATCATCCCGGCGCAAGCGGTCAATATGTATAACGGCGCCATCGCAGCAGCCAATTTCATCGATGCCGGCAGCCTGTCCATCAAGCAGGCCGTCACCGTTATCCTGCTCGGTTCGGTGATCACCGCGCCCATACGAACCCTGCGCCACGCCTTGCCCACCTACCTGGCCACCCTCGGCGCCCGGCCCGGCCTGGTGATGGCGGTCAGTGCGCAGGTGTTAAGGGTTTGTTTCGTGCTTCTTTGTACCTGGGTGATGATCGTTGTTTGGTAGCAGCAGGGACGAGGTTCAAGGTTCGGGGTAAAAACCAGTGATTAGTAATTAGTGATTAGTTACGTGACGCGAAAACCTGTGGAATACAAACGGGGAAGTCAAAAGTAGCCTTTAGGGTTTTACCCAACAACACCGGCCTGGCCCGTTTCGCAAAAAGGATGAATCGACCGAGCTTGCGGCCAACGCTCGAAAGGAAGGAACCCCGGTGAAACAGCTGACAGTCTCGCAATCGATGCGCTTCGTACCTCAGCACATCCTACAAGTTCCGGTTATGACTGAGGCTTAGCTTTAGCTTTTCACCCAACTGCCTTTTGACGCTCGCCTCGCAAAAGGAATAGTTCTTCGTAACTACCACCCATCTTCCGACCGAGGGGGAACTCGAAGAAACCATAGACGGTATTGAATGGTTCAACTGTTCAAATTATCTCTGTCCTTCGCGAGCTGCCCCCCGCAGGGGAGCCCTTTTTTGCTTACTTTTTTGTGGGCTTGGACAAAAAGTAAGGCGCCTGGCGGGGCGCGTCCCGCCGGTTTTAGGGTCCCAAAAAACGATACTTCAATCGATGCACTTTATGCCTCAGCACATCCTGTCGATTGATTGATCAGTACATTAACCGGGAACGAATACAAGATTCGCCCCAACAAGGAATGATGCCCATGTCCATCAAAACCAAAGAGTGTCAACCCGGCCACTTCTACGCCGTAGGTGTCGGCCCCGGCTCTCCCGATCTGATCACCCTGCGGGCTGCCCGCCTTATCCAGTCCGCCGATACGGTGATCGTGCCCCGCTCGGAGCTGGCAAAAGAGAGCCTCGCCCTGATCACCATCCGCGACCTGATCGACCAACAGGAGGTCATCGAGCACGTTTACCCCATGAAACGCGACTCAGCCCGGACGCGGACCTGCTGGGCCGAAGTAGCCGCGGAAATCGCGACGCGCATCGATGCCGGAAAATCGGTGGTACAGGTCACCATTGGCGATCCGATGATCTACAGCACCAGTTCCTATCTGATCGAAAGTCTTGTTGAAATGTTGCCCCCGGAGCACATTCACGTGGTCCCCGGCATCAGCGCCTTCCAGGCGACCGCCGCCTTGCTGGTGGAACCGCTGACCCTGCAGGAAGATCGTCTGACCATGATGCCCGCCACCGACATGCCCGCCATCGGACGCGCACTCGATACCTGTGAAACCCTGGTGCTCTACAAAGTCGGACCGCGTCTGCAACAACTGGGCGCCCTGCTCCAGGAACGTAACCTGATCCATCAGGCCCGTCTGGCCTGCTATGTGGAGCAAAACGGTCGCGAGGTCATTTTCCGTGATTTCCGCGAAGCGCTTAGCGACGAAAGCCACGGTTACATGTCGACGGTCATCGTCCGCGTAGGCCGCCGGTCCTGGGAGCAAAACACGGCGGCCCAGGAGGTGGCCTGAACATGGCCGGCCTGCAGGGTGGATTCACCACCGGCGCCTGTGCTGCAGCAGCGGCCAAAATGGCCGCCGCCCTGTTATGCGGCGAGGCGATTTCCGAAAGGATAAGCATCCCGCTGCTGGACGGCACTCGCGAATCGCTGCCCCTGGCTTATGCGCACAGGCTGCCGGATGGAGCGGAGGCCGCGGTGTACAAAAATGCCGGTGACGATCCCGATGTCACCAATGGCGCGTTGATCATCGCCCGGGTTGTCGCAAGCGATAAACCTCTGGAATTTCGTGCCGGCGAAGGCGTCGGCATCATCACCAAACCCGGACTGGCATTGCCCCCCGGCGAACCGGCCATCAACCCCGGCCCCCGGCTCATGATCGAATCGGCAGTCCGTGAAGTGACAGATCGTGGACTGCGCGTCACCATTGCCATTCCGGACGGCAAACAGCTCGCCGAGCGCACCTTCAATCCCCGACTCGGGATTAAAGGCGGCATCTCGGTCCTCGGCACCACCGGCCGGGTGCGTCCTTTCAGCCTCGAGGCAGTCCGCAAAACCATGGAATGCTCCTACAATGTGGCCTGCGCTTCCGGCGTTCGCCATCCGGTGCTGGTGCCGGGGCACATCGGCGAGCGCGCAGCGCACCGGCATTTTCAGGTAACACAGGAGCAGGTGGTGGAAGCCGGCAACGAATGGGGCTTCATGATCGACCTTGTGGCACAAACGCCCCCCTCGGCTTTGCTGGTTCTGGGGCATCCCGGCAAACTGGCGAAGCTTCCCCTCGGGCATTGGGATACCCATTCGAGCCGTTCGGCCAGTCCGGTGCCCTCCGTCCGTGAGCTTGCGACCAGAATCCTTGAATGTCCGGTGGCCGAATCGACGACCGTGGAAGGGGTATTCGCCGACCTGACCGCCGAGCAGCGACAATGCCTCGGCGACACCTTGGCGCGAGCCCTGCAAATCGCCGTCAGCCATCGCCTTGACCATCGCGCACCGGTTGCCACGGCTCTCATCAATCTGGCCGGCGACATGCTTGGCTCCTGCGGAGATCTGACACCATGGCAATAACAGACCAACCCATTACCATCGTCGGCTGCGGCCCGGGCGGATCCGCATATCTGACCGATGCCGCCCGACAGGCCGTAAACAGGGCGGATATTTTGATCGGCGCGAACCGCCTGCTGGCGCTTTTCCCGGAAGCTAAGGGCAAACGGGTTGTGGTGGGAGCCGACATCGCTGCCGCCCTCGAATTCATGGATACCCACATCGGGCACACACCGATGGTGGTGCTGGTGACCGGCGACCCCGGCATGCACAGTCTGGCCCGGCCCGTAGTGCGCCACTTCGGACGGAAGCTTTGTCGCATTATCCCCGGCATCAGCTCCGTACAGGCCGCTTTCGCCGCCGCCGGCCTCGACTGGATGGATGCCCGCATCCTCAGCGCCCACGGAGCGCTACCGGACATCGATCACTCCGAACTCGACACAGTGGACAAAATCGCCGTGCTGGCCGGATCACCCGCCGCCCTGCGCTGGATCGCCGCATTGGCGGAACATCTTGCCCCGCGTTGGGTTCTGGTCTGCGAGGAACTCACCCTGCCCGGCGAAACCGTTACCCAGGTTACGGCCAGCGACCTGGTAACAATGCAAGCCAGCTCCAGAACGGTGGTGCTGTTGGTGCGACCGGATGTGTGGGATGTTTGAGGCCAAAGGCCAAAGGTCCGAGGTAAAAACCGGTGATTAGTGATTAGTGATTAGTGATTAGTGATTAGTGATTAGTGGTTGGTGGTTGGTGATTAGTGATTAGTGATTAGTTACGTGAGGCGAAAGCTTTATAGATGAGACCGGAAAAGTAAAGGGGTTGCCTTTAAGGTTTTACTCAACAACACAGGCTTAGCCCGTTCCGCAAAAGGATGAACCGAACGAGCCTGCAACCAACTCCCGAAAGGGAGAGAGTCCCCGAGAAACCACCGGAGGTACTCATCGGCACGGCGGCATTTACTTCAAGCTCAACACGCGACCAAGTCGCCTGGCGGGGCGCGTCCCGCCGGTTTCAGGATTTAAAGTGCTGAGTGCTGAGGTACAGATCAAAAACAATCCGGCACGACTTATGGAATACAGACAGATTGCAAAACTGAAATAAGGCCATTTCCCGCAAGGAGATAAATACATGAAAGTCTACTTCATCGGCGCCGGCCCCGGCGATCCCGAACTCGTCACCCTCAAGGCCAAACGCCTGCTGAGTTCCTGCCCGATCTGCATCTATGCCGGCTCGCTGGTCAACCCGGCGGTGCTTGAGCACCTCCCGGCAAGTGCTGAACGGCACGATTCCGCCGTTATGAGTTTGGATGAAATGGCGGTGCTGTTCGAAAACGCCCGGCAGCGCGACCTCGACGTGATCCGTCTCCACTCCGGCGACCCGTCGATCTACGGTGCCATCCGCGAGCAGATGAATGAACTCGACCGGCTCGGTATCGGGTACGAAGTTATCCCGGGGGTCAGTTCGTTCCAGGCGGCGGCCGCGGCCCTGTGCACGGAACTGACGGCGCCGGAAATCTCCCAGACCATCATTCTCACCCGTACGGCGGGACGCACGCCGATGCCGGAAGACCAGGATCTGCTGAAACTGGCCAAGAGCAACGCCACCCTGTGCATTTTCCTGTCGGCGCATAAAATCGGCGAGGTCGCCGACACCCTGTCCGAACCTTACGGAAGTCAATGCCCCGTCGCCGTGGTCTATCACGCTTCCTGGCCCGACCAGCTGGTGCTGCGCGGCACTCTTGCGGATATCGGCTCACAGGCGGATGCCGCCGGCATCACCAAAACCGCCATGATCGTGGTGGGTTGGGCCCTGTCGCGGGACATCCCGGTGTCCAAGCTCTACGACGCCGGTTTTTCTCATGAATACCGTCAGGCCAAATCGTCATGAGTATCGCCCTGGTTTCACTATCTGCCGAAGGGTTGAACGTTGCCCGCAGGCTGGCTCCGTATTTTTGTGACGTCGAAATCCATGTGCATGATTCCGTCGAAGGGGCAACGGAGTCTCACAGGTTTAGCAAGGTGGCCGATCTCACCCGCGGCCTGTTCGGCCGCTGCAAGGGCATCGTCTACATCATGCCCAGCGGCGTGGCGGTGCGGGCTATCGTCCCCCTGGTCGAACACAAGCTGCGCGACCCTGCGGTAGTGGTGGTCGATGTGTTGGGTCGCTGGGCAGTGAGCCTGCTGTGCGGACATGAAGGGGGTGCCAATGCCCTGACCCTGCAGATTGCCAACCTGCTGGAGGCCGAACCGGTCATCACCACCACTTCGGAGGCCGCCAAAAACCTGATCGTCGGCATCGGCTGCCGTCGCGGCACCCCGGCCGACACCATCGTGGCCGCCATTACGGAGGGCCTGGTACTGCGCGGACACCGTCCGGACGAGGTGCGCTATCTCGCTTCGGCGGATCTCAAAGCCGACGAAGCGGGGCTTCTGGAAGCCGCCGAACGCCTCGACATCCCCTTGCGGCTGATTTCGGGAGCCGAAATCCGCGCCAGCGGCCGCATGTTCCATTCATCCGCGTTTGTACAGGACAAGGTCGCTTTGCCGGCCGTAGCCGAGCCTGCCGCCCTGCTGGCGGGAAGGAGGACCCAATTAATACTACCGAAAACCATCATCAAGAATGTCACCGTGGCCATCGCCCGGGAAAACTGTTCGTGGTCGGCATCGGACCCGGCAACCGACTCGACCGGACCCGCCGTGCCGAGCAAGCCATAGCGGACAGTCAGGTCGTCGCCGGGTACCACCTCTACCTGGAACACATCGCCGACCTGACCGGGGGCAAGGAACGCATTGCCTCGGGCATGATGCAGGAGACCGAGCGCTGTCGCGCAGCGTTGCAACGAGCCTCCGAAGGAGCTGTTGTGGCCCTGGTGTCGTCCGGCGACCCCGGCGTGTACGGCATGGCCGGGCTGGCTTTGGAGATGGCCGCCGCCGAAGGCTTCGGGGTACCCATCGAGATCGTACCGGGCATCTCGGCGGCCAACTCCGCGGCGGCACGCCTCGGGGCGCCGCTGATGCTGGACTACGCCTGCGTCAGCCTCAGCGACCTGCTGGTGCCCTGGGAAACCATCTGCGACCGGCTTTCGGCACTGGCCGCCGCCGATCTGGTCGTGGCCCTGTACAATCCGCGCAGCAAAAAACGCATCCGGCACCTCGACGAAGCCGTGGCCATCATGCGGCGCCACCGCAGCGACAGCACCCCGGTAGGTATCGTCACCGCTATTGGCGAAACGGACGAACAGATTGCATTGACCACCCTTGGCCAAGTGCTTCAGGCCGATGTCGGCATGCGCAGCACGGTCATCATCGGCAACAGTACCTCCCTGTGCCTGAACGGTCGCATGATCACGCCACGGGGTTACCGGCTATGATCATGCTGCTCGGAGGTACCAGTGAAACGGCACCGCTGGCCACAGCGCTGCTGGAAACCGGTTATCGCGTATTGGTGTCAACAGCGACGGATGCCCCTTTGCCCCTTCCCGGGCATCCGTCGCTGGAACGACGGCATGGCCGTCTCGATGCAGCGGCCATGGCAAATCTGATGCGTCAGCGCGGCGTACGGGTGTTGATCGATGCCGCTCACCCGTATGCCGCCCAGGCACGTACTCAGGCGCAACAGGCTACGGCCGCGCTGGACCTGCCGTATTTACGCTGGGAGCGTCCCGCTACCGATTTCGATGGTTTTGCCGTTACCTGGGCCGACGATCACACCCAGGCCGCCAGGTTGGCCTGCGCCGACGGCCGCCCCGTATTACTGACCACCGGCTCGCGGCATCTGGCGCCTTATGTCGCCCAGGCACGCCTGACCGGTGTCCGCTTAAGGGCCAGGGTTCTGCCCCATGCGGAATCCCGCAACGCTGTGCAGCAAGCCGGACTGGCCCCCGAAGAAACGATCTGGGGGCAGGGGCCTTTTTCTGTCGAAAGCAACCGCAGCCATATTCAACAACACGGTATCGGTGTGCTGGTTACCAAGGACAGCGGTCAGGCTGGTGGCGTGCCGGCCAAACTGCAGGCGGCCCATCTCGAACGATGTATCGTTATCGTGGTTCGACGCCCCGTCAGCCATGATCCGATCGCCACTTTTCAGCATCTACCGGAACTGCTCAAAGCCGTTACCGCCATCCTTCCACTCTCCGGGCAACCTTTCTGAACTAACCATACTCATTTCGGCCATTTACCCCTTCACCCCCTCTCTATCCCCCCAATTGGTGAGTCAAATTCCCCTCCGTTGGGGGATACTCCCGTGATCCCCTCCTGGGGTATTTTAACTCATGAATGGTAGCTGGAGCATGGTTTGACGCTCCGTAAAAATCCGTTCTAACCCAGGAGCCCCGGAGTCCGGAAACACCACGTCTTCCATGGCCGATATCGGCTCCTCCTATGTCGTTTGGACAGGGTAATCAATGAACCGGTTGATGACGATCATGGCACACAAGTTCATATTGAAGACCGCTCGCCCGGTCGCACATTCTGTTTCTGCAGAATCGTCTTGCCCTTTTCAGCCTGTATGTTCCACCCCACTGCCCCCCTTTGCCAATCATGCCTTTCATCCTCGGCGGGTCGCCATTAGCCGGGGTTTCACATGCCTTTTCCCGGATCGGTGGATCTCCGGATGGCCCGGAGGAACGCCTGTCCTTATTTCATTCCTTTATGGAGGTACATCGTTATGAAAAAGTGGAGTGTGTTGTTGGTCTCTGTCTTTATGCTGATTGCCGGTTTCGCCAGCTCGGCCACGGCGGCAATCGAAGTGGAGGGCGATGCCTACGCGGGCATCTGGGACAAGTACATGTGGCGTGGATTTAACTTGAGTGACTCCCGCCCGACCATTCAGGCAGGCGTGGATTTGACCCTCGGCGGCGGTTTCACCCTCAGCACCTGGCATAACTGGCAGCTGACCGGTGGCGACAACTGGCCTGCCGGCGAGCTCAACGAAACCGATGTTATCCTGACCTACGCTTACGATGTGAACGATTTGATCTCCGTTTCGATCGGGGATATCTGGTACATGATCGAAGGCGAAGACACCAACGAACTGTTCGCTACCATCACCCTCAACACCCTGCTGTCTCCGAACCTGAAAATCTCCTACGACTGGGACCGCGCCGAAGAAGACGGCCTGTTCTTCAGCTTTGACATCAGCCACAGCTTCGACCTTACCCAGTGGGTACCCGACACCACCCTGAACCTGGGCGCCCTGGTTTCTTACAACCAGCACGCCGATGGCACCGTGGCCGACTACTCCGGATGGCATAACTATGAGCTGAGCGCCAGCCTTGATTACGCCCTGACCGACCAGCTGACCCTCAGCCCGATCGTGATCTTCTCGTCGCCGATCAGCAGCGCCGCCAAGGAACTCATCGATACCGAATCGGCCGCGGCCCTTAACCTGACCTTTACCTTCTAAAGGTCTAAAAAAGCGGGTCTGAATATCCGGTAAATCCGACGGGCGAGAGGTTGAATATCAGCCCCTCGCCCGCCTTTCCGCGATATGTCCGGCACCGCGCGGAATTATTGGCAAAGACAATCTATCAACGCTTTCCTGAAACCAACGCATGTCTGGAGGAACGTCATGAAAAAAACCTTGTGGGGAGTCGTTTCCACAACTGCGGCCGTTGTAGCCGCAAGCGCTCTGTTGCTGACCCCCGCCTGCACCAAAAAGGCAGAGACCCAAAAAGAAACCTTGCGCATCACCTGTTGGGGCGGCTACGCCAAGCCCTATGTCGAGGACTTCCAGAAACTGGTCAAGGACAAATACAGCGTCGATGTCGATGTCGAAATTTTCAACCCTACCGATCAGGACGAATTCTTCCAGGCCGTTAAAGACGATAAGGCGGATCTGATCTCCCCGCCCATCGAACTGCCCAAAATACCGCGTTTCTTCTCCTTTCAGGAAGGCAAGCAGTATCTGCAGCCCGTGGATGTGAACAACATCCCCAACCTGGCAAAAATGATGGAAGTTTTCCGTAACGACCAGACGCCGTTTTACAACGGCGTACGCTACGGTGTTCCCTACAATTGCGGTCCCTACGGTCTGGCATTCAATCGCGACAAGGTTGCTGCCGCTCCAACCAGCTGGAACGTGCTGTGGGATCCCCAGTATGCCGGTCAGTACACCATCAACAACAACTTTCCCAAGGTGAATGTCTGGATCTCGGCCCTGGCTCTCGGTTACGGCTATGAAGACATCTTCGACATCAACAATCTGGACCGCGCCAAGGTTCAGGAAAAACTCAACGCGCTGGCCAAAAACGCCAAGAGCCTGTGGGACGGCGCCGCCAATCCGGAGGAATTCCCCGAACTGGCACTGGCCACCACCTGGGGCTTCGCGGCTCAGGCCGCCAACCTCAAAGGCGGCAACTGGCGCCTGGCCACGCCCGCCGAAGGCGGCACCGCCTGGATCGACTGCTGGTACATCGGTTCCGGCGCCAAAGGCATGACAAAAACCCTGGCCGAAGAGTGGATCAACTTCATGCTTGAGCCCGCACGTCAGGCCGACGTGGTCAAATCTCAAGGTGTCTCACCTGTCATGGCCGACACCGGCAACACCCTCAACGCAGAGGAAAAAGCCATGTTCCACGTGGGCGATGACGCCTACTTCAAAACCGTAGCCCTGTGGCGGGTTCTCAGCGACGAGACCGAGCAGGCTTTCAACGCCATGTGGGAAGCAGCAAAGGAGCTGCGTCAGTAACTGGCACGGGGGACGTCATGGTTGCCCCTTGACGCCCCCCCAACTTTAACAACCCCATATCCGGACTACGGCACCTGCCGCAGGCCGGACAGCCCCCCATCAAAACAAGACGGAGGTAAACACATGTTACAAAAGGGGAAATTCGTAGCAGGCATTACCGGCGCGCTGGTAATGACCTTTCTGGCCAGCATGGCCGGAGCCGTCACCATCGGCGGCGTAAAGCCCGGTGAAGACGTCATGCAGTACGTCAACCGCACCAAAGGGAAGTTCGATCAAACCACCTATCAACAAGTCATCGGCGCCGCCAATGCGTTCAAAGAAGGTGACGAAGGCCTCGGTGTTGCAGCTGACACCGAAGCGGACCGCGTAAACGCCCGCAAATTGCTGGCCAACACCAAGATCAAAGACATTTTTGAAAATCCCCTGTTCGTGGATGGCCAGGAAGAACTGATCCGCAAGACCACGGACAAAGCGAAGTACAACAAAATCAAGAACATGACCATGGGCGAGCTGAAGAACTTCCTGCTCACCAAATCCGAAGCCGATATCAAAGCCATCATGGGCGGCCTGCACAGCGACGTCATCGGTTCCGTGGTCAAACTGATGTCCAACGATGAACTGATCCGCGTCGGCAGCAAAATATTCAACCCTCTGCCCGGCTCCAAAATCGGCGCAAAAGGTTACATCGGGGCGCGCATTCAGCCTAACTCGCCGACCGACAACAAAGAAGACATCCAGATGCAGGTATTCGACGGCTTCTCCTACGGCGTCGGCGACATCATCATCGGTACCAACCCCGTCGACAGCCAGCTGGAAGCGACCCTTCGCGTCGAAAACGCTCTGAAGGAAATCGTCACCGCTTTCGGCCTGGAAAAAACCATTCCCTGGTGTGTTCTGTCCCATATCGACGGGCAGGCCGCTGCCGAAAAAGAGGAGCCCGGTTCCACCGCGATCTGGTTCCAGAGTCTCGCCGGCACCGAGAGCGCCAACAAGACCTTCGACCTGACCATCCAGAAAATGATCGACTACGCCAAAATGCGTACCGGTCCTTACAGCCTCTACTTCGAAACCGGCCAGGGCGCCGACTACACCAACGGCCACGGTCACGGCTTCGACATGGTCGTGCATGAATCCCGCAAATACGGTTTCTCCCGCGCGCTCAAACAGGTGACCGCCAAAGCCAAGGGTGTGACCGAAGACCAGGTCTGGCTGCACGTCAACGACGTGGCCGGATTCATCGGTCCCGAGGTTTTCAAAACCCGCGAGCAGCTGGTGCGCTGCTGCCTGGAAGACATCGTTATGGGTAAACTGCACGGCCTGGTACTGGGTCTCGATATCTGCTCGACCCTGCACATGCCCGTTACCCTCGATGACCTGGCCTGGTGCCAGGACCAGATCGCTCCTGCCAACCCGGCCTACCTGATGGCTCTGCCTACCCGTAACGACCCGATGCTCAGCTACCTGACCACCGGTTTCCAGGACCACGTGCGTATTCGTGAAAAATTCGGCTTCAAAGTCAACGACGCCATGTGGGACTTTTACAAAAAAATCGAAGTCATCGACGCCAACGGCAAACCGACCAAGCACTTTGGCGACCCTGCCTGGGTTTACTACAAATTCCGTCAGGCCAAAGGCGACAAGCGCTCCTTCAAGGAAATCTATGCCGAAGGTCAGAAGAAGATTGCCAACGTTCGCGGCCGCGGTGTCGACCTTGCCGTGGGCTACGGCGAAAACATCTGGGATCTGGAACCTGTAACCAACAAACGTATCCACGACCTGTATGACGATGCCAAAATCAGCCTGTGGGCCGAATTCACTCCTGAATTCATCGATTCCATCCCCAACGCCGTGAGCATCAAATCCAAGGCTCACGACCGCGAGAACTACATCTCCGCACCGGGTACCGGTGAAGAACTGTCGGCGTCGGCCGTTGCCACCCTCGACAAACTGGCTGCGTCCTGGGGCAACAAAGCTCCTGACGTGCAGGTTGTTATTTCCGACGGCCTGAACGCCAAGGCCATCATGGATGATGGACACCTGATGCCTTACCTGAAGGAACTGAAAAAACAGTGCAAAAAAGCTGGCTTGACCCTGTCCGACAAGAACATCGTCGTGACCGGCGGTCGTGTCCGCGCCGGCTACAAAGCTGGTGAAACGCTGTTCAGCAAGGTCGGCAGCAAAGCCAAAGCCGTTGTTCACATCATCGGCGAACGCCCGGGTAGCGGCCATCATGCTTTCTCCGCTTACCTGGTCAAAGTCAAGCCGAGCACCTGGGCCAAAACCGGCTCGGTCGACCATGACTCGTCCAAAGTTCTGTCCGGCATTTCCGACACCGGCCTGGTTCCCGCCGAAGCGGCCCGCCAGACGGTCAAACTGCTGATGGAAATGTAAGCAAGCCTCCTTCCTTGAAATCGGCCCGGGGTCCCTTGCCCCGGGCCACCTTTTACACCCTGCCTTACCGACGCTCCGGCCCCCTGCCTGCGGTCGGAATGCCGGATTTGACAACATAAACCACCGGACCGCCTACGGGCGGTCCGGCTTTCCGGTGGGAACACCAGGATATGCCCATGTCCGAAACAGCCCTGAAAGCCGTAGCGCCCGATCCGCAATCCGCACCCCAACCTTTGTGGCGGGACGTCCTGCATAAAACCGCCCTCTGGTTTCATGCTATGGGACTAAGTCCCTATTATCGCTATGGCGAGATCGGCAACCTGTTGTACACTCTCGGTAAGAGCATTCTGGAAGGTGCGGTACTCTATACCATGTTTTCCATGGCTCAGACCGAATTCAAGGTCGCGGCTGTGCTCGGCGTTCTGACCAAGTACTTTTACCCGGGCATCACCTTTATCAGCAACGTCAAGATTTCGTCCTTTGTCGATTATCTGGAACGCTTTGCGGATACCAACAGTCAGGTGCGACACCTGATACGGGCCATGGCCCTGGTAGGCGGAGGCCAGGCGCTGGGGGCGGTGTTGCTGCTGCTGTGCTACCCGCCTTTGTTCAACGAACTGTTCGGTACCATGGCGGCAGGACGATACGTCCTTATCGTACTGTATCTGATGCATCACATCTGTGATGGTTCGGCGCAGGTCGCGGAAGGTCGCATCTGGTTCAAACTCATCGAGATCAAGCTGCGCAACGGCCAACTAAGCCATATCTCGGATAATTTTTGGGGTATTCACGCCATGAGTCAGAATATCCAGATGATTCTCGGCCTGGTCCTGCTGTGGGCAACAACCTTGACCACCGGTCTGTTTCAGGACCAGTTGGGTCATGGCGTCATGTGGGGCATCGTGCTGTGCGGAACGCTGATGACCGGCATCGCCAAGTTCAGCCTGCCGCTGGCCTGGAAACTGGTTCTGCGCCATAAGGATTATGAGGAATAATGACGGAACAACCGATCCTGCAGATTGAAAAGCTCGACTTTGCCATCGGCGGCCATGCGATTCTCAAAGACATCAATTGCCGTTTTGCCGCCGGAGGCATCCATGGGCTTATCGGACCCAACGGTTCCGGCAAGAGTACCTTGCTGCGCAATATCTGCCGTATCTGGGAACCGCAAAACGGCCGGGTGCTCATTGAAGGGCGGGATTATCGCCGGATTCCACGCAAATCCCTGAGCCAGTTGGTGACCCTGGTGCAGCAGGATACGCGTCTCGATTTTTCCATCCTGGTTTCCGATTTCGTCGCCATGGGACGCCATCCGCATCTGAAACGACTGCAATGGCTACGCCAGCGAGACCAGGACATCATCGATCAGGCTCTCGAGGTCACCGGCACCGAGGTCTTCCGCCATCGTCTCATTAACGAGCTGTCGGGCGGCGAGGCGCAACTGGTGAGTCTGGCGCGAGCGCTGGCCACCGAGGCGCCGATCATCCTCCTCGATGAGCCGACCAGCGCCCTCGACATACGGCACAAGCTCGAGATTATGGAATTGCTGACCAGCCTGCGCGCCGCAGGTAAAACCATCGTCATCAGCATCCACGATCTGGATCTTGCGCGACGTTACTGCGACACCGTAACCCTGCTGCAGCAGGGCCGTGTCCATTATCACGGCATGGCCGAGCAGGGCTTTGCCGAACAACGCATCAAGGAGGTATTCCATGTCGGCGTGGAGGAAATCGCAACCGAACATGGCGTTTCGCTGCTGTTTTACCGGTAAGCCCCTGCTTGCCGGAATCCTCGGGCTTGCTCTGCTTGTAACGCTGCTAGGCGGCGTGTGCTCAGCGGCGGGAAACGCCCGCGGAGCGCGCAGGTTTCCCCTGGAGATGGATGCGTTGATGGGCGCCTTAAGCGACACGCGCCGACCGACGCCGGTAACGACGGATAGTTACCCCCGTACCGTCCCCTATCGTTTTATGCACTATGATTTTGCCACCGACCAGCAGCACCAGGAACAGCGCTCGGTCACCCTTGAGCATCAGCCCTTGCGCATTATCCCCCACTCCACCGGTCTCACGGAGATCCTCTGGGCGATCGTGCCCCATGAACGCCTGGTGGCTGTCCACAAGAGCTGCAAGGATCGGCAATACTCATTCCTTGCGCCGCTACTGCCCGACGACCTGCCCGTGTACGGTACCGATGACGCGGAAATCGTCATCGGCTACCGGCCCGACCTGGTCATGACCTCGTTCTTTTCCAACGCGAATTTTCTGCACCAGTTGCGCACCGCCCACATCCCCATGGCGCAATTCGGATTCTTTGACGACCTGGACTCCATCAAGGAGCAGATCCTGCTGGCCGGCCGTCTCACCGGCGAGGAGAACTCGGCCCGGCGCCTGGTGGCCGTCATGGATGAAAAGCTGCGCGATATCCAGACTGCGGTACGCAAGCGGCGCACTCCTGCGGCCAAACCGCCGACGGTGTTATATTACGACAATATGGCTTATGTGGCCGGCGCCGGCACCACCTTCGACAGCATGTGCAAAGCCCTGGGCGTGACCAATATCGCCGCGGTCAAGGGGATTCGTAATTTCAAGCAGATCGACTATGAAACCCTGCTGCAATGGGATCCGGAAGTGATCATCGTACCGGAGGAAAGCACCTACGACCGGCAACTTTACAGCCAGCCGATGCTGGCCACGGCGCGCGCCGTACGCCGGAAAAATATCCGCAAGATGCCGACCGTTTACCTGCTGAGTTCCTCGCAGTACCTGGTCGCCAGCATCAACTACCTGGCGGGATTGATCTATGAATCGTCGTTCTGATCGCCGACATTTTTTTATTACCAGCGTCGTAGCCATCTCGGCAGCCACGCTCCTGCTGCTGATCGGCATGTTTCTGTCGATCCGCATCGGGCCGTGGGAAATCGGGCTGCAGGACATCGGCCGCATCCTGGCGGCCAAGGTTCTGCACATGGACATGCCGAGCGATCCGGCCCTTGAGGCCATCGTCTGGCTGGGACGGGTGCCGCGCACCCTGACAGGGGTACTGGTGGGATTTGCACTGGGCGCCGCCGGCACCATCATGCAGGGTATATTCAAGAACCCCATGGCCAGCCCGGGGGTGATCGGCACCAGTTCCGGGGCGGCGCTGGGTGCGGTAAGTGCCATTTATATCGGCTGGGCGGCCACCAGCATCTACGCGGTACCCTCGTTTGCCATACTGTTCGCGTTTTTGTCCATGCTGATCGTGCTGGGCATCGCCACCAGCGGCGGGCTGACTTCGCGCTATACCCTGCTGCTGGCCGGCATCGCCTTCAACGCCATTTTCGGTGCCCTGACATCGCTGGTCATCGTGCTTTCGACGGATCAGTTCGAAATGGCCCGGCAGATCGTCGGCTGGTTGATGGGCGACCTGACCAACCGTAGCTGGCAACATGTGCATATCGTGCTGCTCGTCACCCTGATCGGCACCTTGTGGTCGATGCTGTATGCCCGCGACCTCAACATCATCATGCTCAGCGAAGAGATCGCCGCCAACCTCGGCGTCAACGTCACCCGCTCCCGCAACATGTTGCTGTTTTTCGCCGCACTGTTGACCGGCGGCGCCATCGCCGTCTCCGGTGCCATCGGATTCGTCGGCCTCATCGCGCCGCACATCATGCGCAGCTTCGTCGGTTCGGATAACCGCGCGCTCATTCCTTCCGCCGGCGTGCTGGGGGGAGCCCTGGTCGTCTTTTCGGACTGCGTGGTGCGCGTCTGGGGCGGCGGCGGCCTGCGCATCGGTGTACTGACCGCGTTGCTGGGCGGGCCTTTTTTTCTTTATCTGATTATCCGGGATCGCCGTAAATTCGTGTTTTTCTGAAACGGGTTCGCCAGATTGTATCTGAACGGCCCTTGTCTTCCGTGGAGTTCGTACCGCCATGAGCCATCGTAGCCAAGACCCTTCGCCCACCGCCAGCCGCTGTGCTGCGGAAAGCTTCCGCACCAGAATCCAGCAGGTCGAGGCCGAAATCGCCAAGGTCATCATCGGTCAGGATCGCATGATCGAGGCCATCATCTGCACCCTGTTGGCCCAGGGGCATATTCTACTCGAAGGCGTACCGGGGCTGGCCAAAAGTCTTACCGTGGCGACCTTTGCCCGAACCATCGGGGGGGATTTCAAACGCATTCAATTCACCCCCGACAAGCTGCCCAGCGACATTACCGGCACCACCGTATTCGACCAGGCCAGCGGCACGTTCACTTTCCATCAGGGGCCGGTTTTCTGCAACATTCTACTGGCGGATGAAATCAACCGGGCCGCACCGAAAGTCCAGTCGGCGTTACTCGAGGCCATGCAGGAAAAACGCGTCAGCATCGACCGCGACCAGTACCAGCTGCCGGAATTATTCATGGTTCTGGCGACCATGAACCCGGTGGAACAGCTCGGCACCTATCCCCTGTCGGAAGCCCAGCTCGACCGGTTTATCGCCAAAATCAATCTGACCTATCCCCCCAGGGCTTTCGAAGAACAGCTGCTCAGAAAAAAAAGTACCGACTTCGAAGCCATTCAGAAGGCTGTCCCCTGTCTGCTGCAACCGGACGAAATCATCGCCATGCAGCACCATGTAGCGCAACATGTGACCGTTTCGCCAACGGTGGTTGCCTACATCCTCGATATCTGCCTGCGCACCCGCCCCGAGTCCGCAGAGGCACCCGCCGCCGTCCGCAATTACGTTTCGGTGGGGGTTTCGCCGCGGGCCGGCGAACACCTTATTGCCTATTGCAAGGGCTATGCGTTTCTGCGCGGCCGCGACTATGTGACCTTTGAGGACGTTGATGTCTGCGCCTCGCAGGTACTGGGTCACCGCCTGATTCTCAGCGATGCCGCCATCCTGGAAGGACTGCACGCCGACATGTTGCTGCAGGACATCGTGAGTTCCGTTGTCCCCCGCACTGTAAACCCGGACTGACGCAATCAGGTGATTTATGAAACCGCCGTATCGCTTCAATATTCAGCTCAAACATCCGCCGCGCAACGACATGGCCGGCGACTGGGCAGGGCACGACAAGGGCACCGGTTACGAGTTCTGGGGGCTGCGTAAATTCCTGCCGGGCGACAGCTGGAGCCGTATCGACTGGAAAGCCCGCGCCCGCAGCGGCGAGTTGTATGTGCGGGAATTTCTCAAGGACAGCGCCTACAATCTGCTGCTTATCTGCGATGTCAGCTCATCCATGCATTTCGGCGACAAGTTCGCCGTGGCCCGCGACCTGGCGGTTTCCCTGGCCCATGCGGCACTGCGGTCCAACAACCCCTGCGGCCTGTTGCTGTTTGCGGACAAGGTATTGGTTTGGATTCCTCCAAGTGCCGCGCCGCGACAGTTCCACCGCATCGTTACGGCACTGGAACAGGCACCCGTTGCCCGAAGCCGGCAGACCCGCCTGGCGCCGGCGCTGGAATTCATCATGAAACGGCTATCCTCGTGCCTGGGGGTCATCATTTCCGATTTTCACACGGACCTTGCCGACTTGAGGGGGCTGATGGACGCCGCGGACAGCCGCCTGCCCGCCCATGAGCTGGTCGCCCTGCATGTACTGGAGGAATCCGAGTACTGCCTGACCGATATCGAAAACGGTCTGTTGACCCTCAGGGATATGGAATCGGGCCGCCAGATAGCCCTGGATCTGTCCCGTCAACAGGAGTTCAACACCCTGCTCAAAAGGGCTCGGGAACGCACCGTACGCAGTCTGGCCGGAGCCGGTATCGATTCAGCAGTATTACCCGTCGGCGCCAAAGACATTCAAACCCGCGTCAACACCCTGTTCGCACGAAGGCTGGCGGCTAGAGTCTGATCTGATCATGTTCACACCAAGGGAAAAACGATGAAAAACCATCTTCGCAATGCGCCTCCATCATTTATCGGACCGACGGCCTGCCGGGCACTTGCTGTTGCCCTGAGTTGTTTGATGCTGTTGATATGCCAACCGCTTGCGGCTCAGCCACTGCCCGAACAACAGGTTTTGCCGGCTGAGACCGCGGGGCAAGTGGAAAGACCGGGAGCAGACTCGCCGCAGACCATCGCGGACCGTATGGAGACCCAACGCACCGCGTGTTTTGACCGCATCTGGTCGAACTATCAGGAAGATGTCTGGTTTTACGGCGACAACGGCAAACGCATCTTGCCCACGATGGACCTTACCTGGCTGGTGGTGCGCCTGAACGACAGGAACACATCCGAAGCTGGCATGGCCGTGGCCGCCCCCCCGTCATTCGAGGCGTTTAACGCCCGATACGGCGCTTACTTCAGTCATTTTCTTCATGACCCGGCCTTGGCTCCAGCCATGGCTGCCTACAAACTGCGCCGGGACATGCCGAAGGACGTGTTTAAGACACTGATGACACGTTTACACCAGGATCCGCAAGTCCTCTACGCCCATCCGGCCTGGAATATCGAGGATCAACTCCATGCCCCCCTCGAACGCATCGATATCACCTGGAAAACCGCAACCGACCTGGGGCAACGCCATGCCCTGCTGCAGGCTTTGGGGGCCGTACCGACCGATGAAGCCGTCACCGCCAACCGGCAGCAGATCTCCATCGACCCTTGCCGCCGGAGTGTCTGGCAGGCAGCCAATCTGCTGGCGGACGATATCCGCGTAGCGCAGGCCAGGCCGCTGCTGATGCCCCTGGTCCCCCCGATCGGGGTGCGTTTTGATCTCGGACTGAACGGTGCCACGCCCGGCTCGGCCATTCCTTTTACCTTTGAGATCCGTTTCACCGACCGGATCAAGATCGAATCGAGCACCATTGCCAACCTCAATCTCAAACCGGCAGGTATTTTCCACAATCTGTACGACATTCACTACGATGTGCCCTTAAGCTCTATCGATCTGAACCGCAGCCCCATTCGCATCACCGGCCAACTCAAAATTTACGCCACGGGTGAATTCAGCATTCCCGGCATTCCGGTCTACTACACCGACAGTGGCGCGCCCGGCAGCAAAGTACAACGCACAAAAACCGACGAAATGCCGGTGCGCATCGCTGCCATGATCCCCGAGCGGCACAGCGGTTTCGAACTGCAGGTCGTCCCCCCGGAGCCCCTGCCCGGCATCGATCCTGCCGAAGCGTCGAAAGCCAAACGCCACGCCGTACTCCTTCTTCTGGCGGGATTACTCCTTATCGGACTGGTCGCCACTGTTGCCGCCCTGCTGCGACGCAACCGTCGCCTGGCCGCGCAAAAACCGGAAAACCATGCCCTGGCGCGCTGTCACGCTGCCGTACAATCAGCGGTTATAGCCGCGCAGCAGCATCCGGGCTTGTCGGAATATGTCGCTTTGGGCACCGTATGGAAGCACTACCTGGCCGAATTCGCCGATCTGGATCCGGACAAGCGCGGCGGCAGCCATGCTTCGTTCTACCGCCGCATCGAAGCCGAACTGCCCATGGAATGCCGCCAGTCGATCGCCGAACTGCTCGCCGGGTTCGATCAGATTCTTGCACGCGGTGCAGACGCGCCCCTGCCGAAGGATCTGCCGGACCGTACCGCCCTGCTGCTTGGTGCGTTGCAGGCCTTCGCACAACCGCAACCGGAATATGCCCAAAAAGACTGATTACCCCCCCGCACAGGGACATGCTGATGCCTGATTTCGAACTGCAATATCCCCTGGCCCTGCTGTTGCTGCTTTTGGCGCCGCTGTTTCTGCTGCTGCGACGACGCACCCGACGCAAGCTGCCATTTCCGGCCATCCTTCCGGAAATGGCGCAACTGCGGCCCGGATTCTGGAAACGCAACTATAACGGGATTCTTTTCGGCCTCGTCTACCTGTGCCTGGTTATGAGTCTGGTCAACCCCGGCTACTCGAAAGAAACGGTGGAAGAATTCATTGAATCGAAATGGCTGTTTCTGGCCCTCGACCTGTCCGGATCCATGAAACGACCGGTCAGCCGGTTTTCCAGTCAAACCCTTGGCGACCTGGCTCTGGACGGCATTGAATCCTTTATCGACATGCGCCGCCATGAAGACTACATCGGCCTGGTGGCTTTTTCCAGCTATGCAAAACTGCTGGCGCCGCTGACGTTTGACAAGGATTTGCTCAAAGCCAAGCTTGCGTTGGTCCGAAGCAAAAACCACTCACGCATCTATCGGGAACTGGGAGCCGGCGGCGGCACCAATGCCTCCGAAGCGGTTTGGCTTTCCCTGTCCGCTTTTTTTTCCATGCTGCCGGAGGACAACCGACTGAGCGTCGAGCAGATTGCCGGCATGCGCGAATTTCTTCTCGGCGAACCGGGTGCGTTGCTCGACATTCCCCAGAAAATCCGCAACGCCGGGCTGGGTACGGGGATGGCCGTCATCCTGTTCACCGACGGCCGTATCGAGCCGACCCTGCGCGCCCATGTACGGCGCGGCGGTTTGCCTAACCTGGTCAACATCATCACCCTGATGAAAGCTGTGGGGGTCCGGTTTTATATTATTTCGGTCGGCGGCGAGGTCGACGCAGCGGTGCAAAAAGCCATGGAACCAACAGCCGGCGAACCGTCGGTGGGGCGTATCTTTGTTACGTCCCGGGGTTTGGATCGCCAGCAGATCGAAGCGGTCTACCGGGAAATCGACATCCTGGAAAGCAACCGGAACCTGACCCGTGTCACCCTTCAACCCCGCTGGATGCGCCCATCGCTGGCGCTGCTGGGGTTCGGCCTCATGGTTTTGCATCTGCTGTTGCGCAGCCTGCCAGCGCTGCGAAAGCTGTAATGCAACCGTTGTTGCAGAATTCTGCCCGGTACCCCGTGGCCCGCCGCAGATGGCTATCATGATTTAACGATTCAAGACAATTGCGAGGAATAAACCATGTCCAACATCAACGATATCCTTCGACATCATAAGCGCGCCACCCTTGCCGGCCTGCTACTCGTGCTGGTCGCAGGGGTTGCGCTGCTGATGGCCGGCATTGTCGGCTTCCGGGAAAAAACCGCCCACCTTGAGGCGCTGCAGCAACTCAACGCGCATCTGGCGAGCATGCCCCCGGATGAAGACCACCAAGCCAGCCTGGACGAACTCAAGCAAGTCATCCTCCAGGGTAAAACCCTCGGGGTGGCCATGCCGGAAGCCGAATACGCTCGTCTATGGCAGCAATGGCAACTGGCCGTCCGGCACTTCAAACAGATCAATGCCATGCTCGGCAATCGATATCTGGCAGCGGAACAACGGCAACAACTGCAAACCTTCCACTCGCAGCTGCTCTCCC
Organism: Syntrophotalea carbinolica DSM 2380; assembly: GCF_000012885.1. Taxonomy (NCBI): domain Bacteria; kingdom Pseudomonadati; phylum Thermodesulfobacteriota; class Desulfuromonadia; order Desulfuromonadales; family Syntrophotaleaceae; genus Syntrophotalea; species Syntrophotalea carbinolica. The sequence goes on along the minus strand of NC_007498.2, from coordinate 558,626 downwards.
TGCGCGACCGATGCGCGGCAAATCTCGATAGCATGGGCATGCAACCTGGCCCGCAGGACTGGAAACTACTCAACCTCAAAGGCAATGTATCGGTCATGCTGGCATACAGTGTACTTAATTTCGAACAGGACGGCCGCAAAGCCGCCAAATTCCTATCCGACGCCATTGATGATTATAAAAGCTCCATCGACCTCGTCGACCGGACCAGCAGCTCAACACTGGATCGCTCACTACCGCGCTGGAATATGGAACTCATCGTAGGTCTCGGCGAATACCGGAAAATAGGCCTGAGCGAAATCCGCCAGGAAAACATGTCCGAGGTCCAGGAACAACTGGAAGCGTTCATTCCCGATGTCGCTGGTTTCGCGCCAGGCGTGCCCCTGGAAACCCGCGTCGAGAAATAGGCGGTAGGTCATGCGATTCACGTCTCCCGAGTTATTCTGGCTGATTTTCTTACTCATTCCCATGGCCTGGCGGATTCTGTCCACAGAACACTATCTCAACCGCCTGCGTCATCGGTTCAGAGCCACCGTCAACGGCAACCCCCGCTGGCGTCGCGCGGCTCGTTGCCTGCTGCCGCTGCTCGGCCTGGCCAGCCTGATTACCGCGCTGGCCGGCCCGGAGATCACCGTCATGCGCGCCGGTTCCATCAGTGAAAATCTGGTCCTGGCCGTCGGTATCGACGTCAGTAAATCGATGCTGGCCGAAGACGTGGTTCTGAAACAACCATCGGTGAATACGACCAGCCCGCTTTCCAACCGGCTGAACGCCGCTCGGCAATGCGTACTGGCTCTTTTGAAACGACTGGATGGAGAAAAAGTCGGGCTGTTCTTTTTCGCCCGCAACGGCATTGAAGTCGTATCGCCGACCCGCGACCTCGGTTTCGTGCGCTACATGGCGACCCATACCGCGCTTGGAGACCTGACGGAGTCCGGTAGCAATCTGCTGGCTGCGATCGACAGCGGCTTGATGATGGTCGACAGCCAGCCGGGCTTACCGGCAAAGGCGGTCATCCTCATCACCGATGGCGAGGACACCGAAAATACCCGTTCGGAAATCATGCAGGGCCTCTCGCAAGGTTCCGGGCACCAAACACCTGTTTATACTGTCGGGGTGGGAAGCCCCCGTGAGGTTTTCATCCCCATCCGGCGAAAAGGCTCCACCGAAATAGACGGTTTTTACCTGGATGCTCACGATATCCCCTTAAAGACCCGTCACGACCCGCAAACCCTTCAGGAAATCGCCGTAGCGACCGGAGGCAGCTATCTGAATCTGGGCGACCGGCAGCCGGAGCACATCGCAACAAGACTCCTGAAAAACATCACCTCCACAACAGCCTCCCCCGTCGATCTCCCCGCGCGCCCGACCTCCCTGGATCTCGCTCCGATATTTCTTCTGCTTAGCCTGATTTTTTATATCCCTTTTTTACTTTTATAAAATTTCCCAACAAAAAAAATCGAAAAAAAACTCTTCAAAGGAATATAAAACCCCGTTGTTTACTCATTTGAGAAATGGATTTTCCGAACCATTTCAGTATATTACGCCTACCCTGAAAGCCGAAACCCAAACTGAAAAGGTATACGCCATACCATATTGAACTTTCGTTCTATTTTGTGTTATAAATCAAGAAGCTGAAGATGATCTTTGAAATATCGCATCGAGAATTGACGCAATACTACCAATCTCCGAGCCTCGCTGCCTACTGGGAAGGTCCTTATGGCGACAGGCCGACGGGTTCCGCTGGAAACAGTGGCGCCTCCCTTTTTGGAAAGGAGATTTTACCCGGAACCATTCCAGATAGTAAAAGATTGGGAGGAAGCAAGAGAATGGATAAAATCTTTCGCGTTAACATGACGGACCTCACCTGCAAAGTTGAGGAAGTCCCCGCCGAATTCGCAACCTTGGGTGGTCGCGCCCTGACCTCTACCATCGTTGCGGCGGAAGTACCCCCCAGCTGTCATGCCCTCGGCCCCAACAACAAGCTGGTTTTCGCCCCCGGCCAGCTGTCCGGCACCCCGGCCGCTAACTCCGGCCGTATGTCCGCCGGCGCCAAGAGCCCCCTGACCGGTACCATCAAGGAGTCCAACTCCGGTGGCACCACCGCTCAGCAATTCGCCAAAATGGGCATCAAGGCCATGATCATCGAAGGCCTGCCCAAAGAAGACAAATGGTACCGCCTGCATGTCACCATGGACGGCGTAACCTTCGAGGACGCGTCCGAACTGGTTGGCAAGCAGAACTTCGACGTCATCGAAGCCATGAACGAGAAGTTCGACAAGAAGATCGGCGTCATGACCATCGGCATCCCCGGCGAAAACCGCCTGGCTTCCGCCAACATCTCGGTTAAAGACCCCGACCAGAAGATCCGTTCCCATGGTCGTGGCGGCCTCGGCGCCGTAATGGGCTCCAAAAAGATCAAGGCCATCACCGTTGATGCTACCGGGGCCGGCAAAGTAGCCATCGCCGATCCCGAGAAATTCCGTGCCGCTGCCAAAGTTTTCGCCAAGGGCATGCTCGACCACCCCGTTACCGGCGAAGGTCTGCCGACCTACGGCACCAACGTTCTGATCAACATCCTGAACGAAGCCGGCGGCCTGCCGACCAAAAACTTCAAGTACGGCACCTGCGAGCACCACGACAAAGTGTCCGGCGAAACCATGCACGACACCATCGCCGGCCGTCCCAACGGTCACACCAAGCATGGCTGCCATGCCGGTTGTATCATCCAGTGTTCCCAGGTTTATACCGATGACAAAGGTGAGTACATCACCTCCGGCTTCGAATACGAGACCGTATGGGGCCTCGGCATCAACTGCCTGATTGAAGACCTGGACGATTGCGCCCGCATTGACAACGCCATGGACAACATCGGCATCGACTCCATCGAAGGCGCCGTACTGCTCGCCGTTGCCATGGAAGCCGGCGTTCTGCCCTGGGGTGACGGTAAAGAAGCCCTGCGCATCATGAACGAGGAAATCGGCAAGTGTACCCCTCTCGGCCGCATCCTCGGCAACGGCACCGGCTCCGTCGGCAAGGCTTTCGGCCTGACCCGCGTACCGGTTGTCAAGAACCAGGGTATCCCGGCTTACGACCCCCGTTCGGTTAAGGGTATCGGTATCACCTACGCTACCACGACCCAGGGTGCCGACCACACTGCCGGTTACACCATCGCCACCAACATCCTCAAGGTCGGCGGCTTCGTCGATCCTCTGAGCAAGGAAGGCCAGGTTGAGCTTTCCCGCAACCTGCAGATCGCTACCACCGCTGTCGACAGCACCGGTATGTGTATCTTCGTAGCCTTCCCGGCCCTGGATATCCCTGAAGTACTGCCCGCCCTGGTGGACATGCTCGCCGCCCGCTTCGGTGTGGAAATGAGCGTTGACGACTTCGTCGCTCTGGGTACCAGGATTCTGAAAATGGAAAAAGAGTGGAACACCAAGGCCGGCTTCACCAACGAAGACGACCGTCTGCCCGAGTTCTTCGAGCTTGAGCCGATTCCGCCTCACAATGCGGTTTGGGACTTCACTCCCGAAGAAATCGACGAACTCTGGAACTTCTAAGAGTCGCGCTGATATGCAATACCAGTGGGCACCCCAATGGGGTGCCCATTCTTTTTTCGACCGCAATAAACTAAAACCGCATTTTCTTTACCGACAAACAGGTACCCCATGAAAATTACTGTTAAACTCTTTGCAGGTTTTCGCGACAACCGTTTCAAAGTGGCCGAACAGGACGTTCCCGAAGCCGCCACTGTAAGCGACATTCTTACTGCGCTCGACATCAGTGGACCGGAGCTCGGCGTCGCCCTGATCAACGGTCGCCACGTACCTCCCGAGCATGTACTGGTCGATGGCGAAACGCTGTCCCTGTTCCCCAAGGTCGGGGGAGGTTAATTTTTTCCACAATACTTTGAAACGTCTTTACAAGCAGACGCAAAACGGTTACGTTTTAATGAACTGTCCGACGGTGCCTACGAGCCTAAGAGGGAAGAGGGGTGTACAATCCCCCGCGGACCCGCCACTGTAAGCGAGGACGAGAGACCAGGAAGCCACTGGCACTAACGCTGGGAAGGCGGTCTCAAGGTCGATTCGCAAGCCAGTATACCTGCCGTTTCGGATATCCCACATCATCTTCCCCGGGCCATGGGAAGGTGGGCTGAAGCGGTTACCAAGGTTATAGGCGCACCGATGCTTTGCTGTGACGGTGAATATAACCATGCTCCTCTTCGTGCTCCCTCCAGCCTGGGCACAAAGAGGAGTTTTTGTTTATGGTTAAAATCCCGTCTTTGGCCCTGGTCGGTTTGCTGATGCTTTCTGCCACCGCATCTGCATCCGACGTAACCACCCTCGAACCGGTTGTTGTAACCGCCACCAAAATCGAAACACCCACCCGCGAAGTAGCAAGTTCTATTACCGTTGTCACGGCCGAAGAGATTGAAGAGAAGCAGCAGCGCACGGTGCTTGAAGCTCTGCGTGACGTCCCCGCTGTAGATGTAGTACAATCGGGCGGCGACGGTCAGCAGACCTCCGTCTTTATGCGTGGTGCGAACTCCGAACACACACTGGTCCTTATTGACGGCATTGAAGTCAATGATCCCATCTCCCCAAGCAAAGCATTCAACTTCGCAAATTTAACGACAGATAATGTTGAACGTATCGAAATCCTTCGAGGACCGGCAAGCGCCCTCTACGGTTCGGATGCCATCGGTGGCGTCATCAACATCATCACCAAAAAAGGCCAGGGCAAACCGAGCATAACCCTCTCCGCCGAGGGCGGATCCTTTGAAACACACCATGAAACGGTGTCCTTAAGCGGCGGCACGCAACTTGTCAATTATGCTCTGTCTGCTTCCTATCTGGACTCCAACGGCATAACTGCCGCGCGCTGGTCCGACGGCAATCATGAACGGGACGGCTACGAGAACCTGACCACTTCCCTCCGACTGGGTCTTACGCCGACCAAGAACTTCGATCTCGACTTTATCCTGCGGTACATGGAGACGGATACGGATATCGACAATTCCGCCGGCCCCCTGGGCGACGATCCGAACTACACGACCGAAGAGGAAAAGCTGTTTTTCCGTACCCAGGCAGGCCTGTACCTTTTCGATGACCTATGGGAACAAAAACTCGGCTTCTCCATTACGGATTACGACCGGTCCACCCGCGATGATACCGACGCCGCGCACCCCTTGGACTGGGTGCGGAGCAGCTACCAAAGCACGTTGTACAAAGTCGACTGGCAACACAATCTTTACCTCCACAAAACCAATACTCTTACTCTGGGCATTGAACACGAGGAAGAGGAAGGTAAAAACAAGTTTCTGTCTGAATCGGCGTATGGCCCTTGGAACACCTATTATCCAAGACAGAAAACCCGCACCACCGGCTATTACGTGCAGGATCAGTTCAAACTGTGGAATCGCTTTTTCACTACCCTTGGCTTGCGCCTCGACGACCACGAGGAATTTGGTCGACGTGTCACCTACCATGTCGCTTCGAGCTACATATTTGATTCCACAGGAACAAAAATTCGCGCCACCTGGGGCACCGGCTTCAAGGCCCCCTCTCTGGTCCAGCTCTACGACACCAATTTCGGTGGCAACCCTGACCTGAATCCTGAAAAAAGCGAAGGCTGGGATGTTGGCATCGACCAGAACCTGTGGCAGGATCGCTTGACCATCAGTCTGACCTATTTCGAGAATTCTTTTGAAGACCTCATCGTAAATGAATACCTTGGATGGGGACCAACAGGGGCGATTTATCTTTATAAAAACGTCGACTCGGCAAACAGCAAAGGCATTGAACTGCTTCTTACCTGCCGCCCCCTGGAGACCTTGACCATCACTGCAGGCTACACCTATACCGACACGGAGAATGAAGACAGCCACGACCAACTGCTTCGCCGTCCCCGCAACAAGTTTACAGCAGATATCAACTACCGGTTCCTGGAAAAAGGCAACGTGAATCTCAGCATGATCTACGTTGGCAAACGGGAGGACAGCTTCTACAACAATGCAACGTGGGCAAGCGGGCGCGTTGAACTGGCCAGCTATACATTATTCAACCTGGGTGCGTCCTACGAAGTTACCAAATGGCTCACCCTTTCGGGTCGCATTGAAAATCTGTTGAATGAACATTACGAAGAAACATGGGGCTATGACACCGCAGGCATCGCGGGCTACATGGGCGCCAAATTGACCTTCTGATTGATGCTGCCTTCAAGGCGAACGGCATCAAACAAGTAAACAGTCGATCCTTCTATGTGGCCAGCTTCCGGCCAAACCATAACCGGAAGCTGGCCGCACTCAGGCGACATTAGCCTGGAAAGAGCTTCACCCTTATGTTGTCGCAGGAAACGTTTCTCCCATGGATTATCCTGTCCCTGGGCATCCATATCACGGCGTTGACCTTATGGCCGCTGCCACCGTCATGGGAAGCCACCAGACCAGGCCCCATTGCCGTGGATCTGCGTTACAGCACGCAACCTGGAGGCAACAACCAACCGAACAAAACACCAGGGCCCGGCACGCATGGCCCAAAGGCCATAATGCCGCCGAAGGTCTTGCATCCTCATCCGAAACCGGCGCCTCCACACAAATCAAGTCGGCCTATAACTCCTCCTGCACCGATAAAAAAAGCTGCACCACACAGAACTCCCCGAAAGAGCCAATCTCAAAAATCGGCGCCGGCAGCGATCTCGGCCCCTGAACAACAGCCTGAAAAGTCATTGGAGCCACCTTCCGACCAACCCGAATCGGACCTCGCCGACACCTCGATGGAAAACCTGAATGGCGCAGCATCTGCAACAGACGATACCAACGCCAGCCATGCTTCCTTGTCGCCAGCAAGCGGAACAGGCACGGACAACACGGGATACGGTAGCGGGGAGAACAGCGGGACTAACGGTGGCGGCGGAGGCGACGGCATCATACGCGCAACCCCATTAGGCTACGGCGAGAACCCACCCATGCCTTATCCGCGCAGCGCCCGACGCAGAGGATGGGAGGGAGAGGTGCTGCTGAAGGTCGATGTGTCCGCGCACGGCCGGGTCCTTGCCGTGCATATCGAACAATCGTCAGGCTATGGCATCCTCGACGATACCGCCCTTGGGGCAGTTTCCGAATGGCGCTTCCGCCCTGCCAGGGTTAACGGCTCAACTCGCCCCGATACGGTGATCGTCCCGATCCACTTCAGACTCGATGCTCCCTGAGCAACATGCGCCAAAACAGCTCGCGCAAAGCCCTCGGATAAGCCGACCGGGAAGAGTCATCCCGTACAGGAATACCACAGGATTCAACGGCGCAGGTTGTACGTTAAGCAGAGTTCTAAACACAAGGGGCCGGTTTCCATGGAAACCGGCCCCTTGAATAGATATGCGCAAGCCATGCAACCGTTAAAAAATAGCCGCCAGACGCTCGTAGGATTTTTTGAGGCGACTGGCAAGCGCCAGCAGAATCGCCCTGTAGAGCTTCATCCCAACCTCGGGAAAATCGGCAAGCAGCTTTCCGAACTCATCGCGTCCGATCACCGCCAGTCGGGCATCTTCCATAGCCACAACGCTCACAGCCCGCGGACTTTGATCCAGAAAAGACAGTTCCCCAACTACCGCGCCAGGGCCGAATACGGCCACAACCACCTGCTTACCGGGAAATTCCGTATCTTTTTTCGCCTCCAGATGCCCCGACAGAATAAGAGACAGATAACTCCCTGCCTGACCTTCATGCCAAAGAGTCTCCCCTGCTGCAATTTTGCGTTCCCCCAGATAGGGCAACAGGGCGGCAAGCTCTTCGGCGTTGAATATATGTAAATCTTCAAGGCATTTTTGGGCATCGGAAGGCAGGCCTTCGGCCGCTCCGGATAATCGTCCAGTACTCACTGTGCTCACGCTCCAGCCTTGCCACCTGGCTCTGAATCGGCACTTTGGGCGGCTTCCAATTCGCGGATCTTGTCTTCCAGGCGCACGAGCAATCCGTCAAAACCTTCCTGACGAATAATTTCGTTGTAACTGCTGCGGTAATTGCTCACCAGACTGACTTCTTCCACAATCACATCGTACACCAGCCACTGGTCCCCTTTAAGTCGCACCCGATAACTTACCGGGATCTCCTTGTTGGCAACCACCAGGGTATCGACCTGACCACGGGTTCCCCGAACCTCTTCGCCGACATATTCCACGTGCTCGTCCTGATAGGTGTAGTTACGAATCCGGCTACGATACGTATCCTCCAACAGCTGGGAGAACAGGTCAACGAAACGCCGTCTTTGCTCCGGAGTGGCGTTTCTCCAGTTGACGCCCAGGGTTCGCTGAGACATGGCATTGAAATCGAACTTGGAGCGCACCAGAGTTTCAACCTGATCCAGAATGGCGTCCTGGGGCAGTTCTTTATTGCGTAACACTTCAATGATCTTATCCAGGGTGACCCGGAGCTGTTCCGTAGGACCGGGCACGGCCATCGCCGGGGTCATCCAGCCGAATACTGCAAGCATCAGAATACAGAGCAGAAAATACCTGATTTTCATTGCCGCACTCCTTTATTTATCGATTTTGCCGTCCCGATATTGCTCATAGGCATTCCGGACGTACAGATAGGGATCAAGGGCTTCCTGTTTTACACTTTCGTAGGTGTCCTTATCCAGCGAAAGGGCGGTTTCCTTATCCACGGCGGTCAACCCGACGCGCTCAAGGGGTTTCATTTCGACATAGTGCAGAGGATCCATGAAAAAATCGCCGACCATACCTACCGTATCCCGAGCGTTCGAGGGCCCGAGAATCGGCCATACGATATAAAACCCCGAACCGACGCCGTAACTACCAAGGGTCTGACCGAAATCTTCTTCCTTCTTATCGAGATCGAACCAGGACTTGGCCGGATCGAAAAGCCCGGCGAGCCCCAAAGTCGAATTGATAATCAGACGCCCCAATTCTGTGCCGGCATCCTCGAATTTGAGTTGCAACAGCGAATTGGCGAAGCGCACCGGGGTTCCGAGATTGGAGAAGAAATTGGACACCGATTCGCGAGCCGGTTCGGGAACCACCCGATAGCCCCGAGCTATAGGCTTAAACAGATAGAAATAGAGTTTGTCATTAACCCAGAACATACCACGGTTAAGTGGCTCGATAGGATCACTGATATGGATGGTTTCGACATCACCGTTGGTAAAATCCTCGTCGTCGGTAAAATCGTCATCGCCATTGAAGTCTTCCGCCGAAGCATCAACCTGAGGTTCCCGGACAGCGTCCTCCGTTGCAACTACCGAAGCCGTCTCTTCCGCAGACGGAACAGTGGAAGGTTCTTCAACGATGGCAGGGGAAGCAGCGGAGGTCTGGTTGACTGCCGAAACACAACCGGATGAAAATAGCCCCGCAATTGCAGCCAATAGCAAAAACATCATTACATGTCGCATTGAATAACCCTCCCCGTTTTATTTTTTCTCGAAAATATACTTACTTACCAGTTTTTCGATATTGACCGCAGACTCGGTCTCATAGATTTCACCGCCGGGCTGGATATAATCCTCCATACCGCCGGGTGACACCTCGACATACTTATCGCCGATAATACCGGAGGTGCGGATGGAAGCGATACTGTCCTCCTGCAACTGCACCTTGGCATCGATATCCATACCCAACACCGCCTCGTATTTTTCGGGATCGAGGGTGATCCGCGAGACGGTCCCGATCTTGACACCGGCCAACTCGACCACGGCCCCTTCCTTGAGGCCGGAAACCGAGCCGAACCGGGCACTTATGGCATAGGTCTTATCACCGAACCAATCGACATCGCCAAGCTTTACGGAAAGATAGGCGAAACAGATGAAGCCGGCTACCAGAAAGATTCCGACAGCCATCTCAACGTTAAACCTTTTCATAGAAAAACCGTTCCTCCCTCTCGCTGGAATAAATCGGCCCCATGGTCTCCTCGACAAAATCCCGAATTATCGGATTATCCGAGAGCTGAAACTGCTCGGGGGACATGTTGCCGAGAATCCGTCCATCGTGGATGAGAGCCACGTAGTCGGCCAATTTGAATATTTTAGGCACATCATGACTGACAATAACAGCCGAATATTTGAGTTTTTCCTGTGTTTTGTGAAACAGTCTGTAGATTTCGTTACTCTTGCTGACATCCAGACCGGTGGTCGGTTCATCGAAAAAGACGATCCGCGGCTTCATAACCAGCGCCCTCGCCAGTCCGACACGCTTCTTCATACCGCCGCTGAGTTGAGCCGGAAACTTGCCGCCCATATCCGCAAGATCCATAAGCCGTAGTTTTTCTTCGACATTATCGCGAATTTCCGCTTCACTGGCGTCGGTCCGTTCGCGTAGCGGCAAAGCCACATTGTCGAACACGGTCATGGAATCGAACAGCGCAACATTCTGAAATAATACGCCGAAGTCTTTGCGCACTTCTTTCATTTGCCGTTTGTTCATTCGCGACAGGTCCTGCCCATACACCATAACCTGCCCGCTATCGGGTTTCATAAGCCCCAGCATATGCTTGAGAATGACGCTCTTGCCCTGCCCGCTGGGTCCCACGATGACCGTCGTTGTTCCTTCCCGCACCACCAGGTTGACTTTTTTGAGAACCTGCTGTCGACCGAAGGAACGCTCGACATCGATCATTTCTATGGCGATTTTTGTATTTTCCTGACTCATGGAGTGTCTCTGCTATCCAGCGTTTTAACAGCCCGTTGGAACCTCTGTCGATTTTAGACGAATAACCTTGCCCGAAGGATTACAACATGATGGCGCTGAGTAAGTAATCCCATACCAGAATGGCCACGGACGAAAGTACAACCGCATCGGTGGTGACGCGGCTCACCCCTTCGGCCCCGAAACCGCCGGAACGCTCAAGGTGCAGATAGTACCCTTTGGCTGCGCCGATCCAGATAATCAGCAATCCGAATATCAGGGATTTGACCAACCCCATCTCGACATCATTCCAAACGACACTGGAATACATCTGCTGAAAATAGGCGCCTTTGTTGACCCCCAGCATGGCAACGCCGACGAGGTACCCACCGACAATACCCGCCATATCGAAAATAGCCGTAAGTAACGGCATGGAAAGGATACCGGCAACGAATTTGGGAGCCATCAGGTATTTATAGGGATCGATGGCCATGCACTCCAGAGCATCAATCTGCTCCGAGTTGCGCATGATCCCGACCTCGGCGCATATAGCCGAGCCGGCCCTGCCGACCACCATAAGGGCGGCGATCACGGGACCGAGTTCGCGAATCAGACTCAACGCCACAGCCGCCCCCAGCAGCCCCTCCGAACCGAACTTGCGCAGGGTGTAATAACCCTGCAAAGCCAGCACCATGCCTGTAAAAGAACCTGTAAAAAGAATGACGAAGCTGGATCGGGAACCGATGAAATGAATCTGGCGAAGGATAGGCCCAAACTTATACGGCGGTCTCACAACACTGAACAAACAAGCCGCCAGAAAAATCCCCATGCGTCCGGCCTGCTCAAGGTAAAAGATAAATTCTGCGCCCAGCTTTTGAAAAAATCGCCCTACAGCTTGGACTAACCACATCATACCGGCACTTTCCCCTCTGAAAACAACGACCCGGTTGCCGTAGCTGCGGATTGCTCTATGCACCTAAGCAACGACTCAGCCATCGCCGGACACAATAGAATTCACTCATTATGTACGACTATTCTTAGCTCAAGCTGCACATGCTAGCATATGTTTTTGAAAAAATACACATTCTTTACAGCCCGAATTCACTGCTATTTTTTGACACAAAGGAAAATGACATGCCACATCCAAACTTATACGAACCCTGGCGTGAAAATATTTTTTTTGCATTTTAACCGCAAGCCGACTAGTATACCCTTTTGCCTCGTCGGCTCGAAAGTTCGATTTCTTTGCTTACGGCCAAGGCCGGAACGCCCTCGGACGGCAGCTGATGTCCCCCGTGTCGGACTCCCTTTTAGTTACGAAGCTTATCGATCCGCCCGGTTGCCCCGGAGTCCGCCCTTTAGTTGGACGGCGGGCAACCGCACGAAACCAGGCCCGCATCACGGCCTTTCGCACCAGCAACGCCGACCTTGAACCAGGCATAACCCGACCACGACAAACAGCGTGTCGACACTTCGGGTTTATGGGCAAGGACTTATATACCGCTGCACAGATCAGCTCAACCCACAATCAGAGGATATTCTGTATCATGCCTTTGAAAAACCTGATTCGTAGCGCCGTAGGGCGCAAACTCTTTATGGCTGTCACGGGCTTTGTCCTGTTCGGCTTCGTTGTCGCGCACCTGCTCGGCAACCTTTCCATCTATTTTGGCGCCGACGGCATCAATGCGTATGCCAAACATCTGCACCAACTCGAACCGCTGCTATGGATCTTCCGTCTGGGCCTGGCCGGAGCCTTTATTCTGCATGTTCTGTTCGGCATTACCCTGACCCTGGAAAACCGCCGCGCACGCCCGGTGGCCTATAAACGCAAAAAGCACCCCCGCAGCAGCCTTGCCGGGCGAACCATGATTTACAGCGGACTGCTGCTGGCCGCTTTTATCGGCTTCCATCTTGCGCACTTCACCTTTCGCAGCATAGGGCCTCCGGTGCAGTTCCTCGACGGCGAGCTGCTGAACGTTTTCCAGATGATTGTAGACAGCTTCCAACAGGTGGGCTTCGCCCTGGCTTACATCGTTGCCATGACGGTGTTGTTTTTTCATCTCAGCCATGGTTTTGCCAGCCTGTTTCAAAGCGCGGGGATGAACAACGATGTTGCTATCCCCTGGCTGGATCGTCTGAGCCGCGCCGCGGCGATCGTGCTGGCAGCCGGATTCGTTTCCATACCGGTTCTGATTTTTTTCGACCTTGTAATAAAGTAGGGAGTTTACTGTGATACTCGACGGCAAATGCCCAACCGGATCGCTGGCGGACAAGTGGGACAAACATCGCCAGGACCTCAAACTGGTCAATCCGGCCAATAAAAGAAAATTCAAGATCATCGTCGTCGGCACCGGCCTGGCCGGTGCCTCCGCCGCAGCAACCCTTGGCGAACTCGGATATAAGGTAGAAGCGTTCTGCTATCAGGACAGTCCGCGCCGAGCCCACTCCATTGCAGCTCAGGGCGGGATCAACGCTGCCAAAAATTATCCGAATGACGGCGACAGTATCTATCGCCTCTTCTTCGACACCATCAAGGGTGGCGATTTCCGGGCCCGCGAAGCCAATGTCTACCGGCTGGCACAGATCAGCAACGCCATCATCGACCAGTGCGTTGCCCAGGGGGTACCTTTTGCCCGCGACTACGCCGGTTACCTGGAAAACCGCTCATTTGGCGGCGCGCAGGTTTCCCGTACCTTCTTCGCGCGCGGCCAGACCGGACAACAGCTCCTGCTGGGAGCCTATCAAGCCCTGTCCCGCCAGATAGCGGCAGGCACGGTAACGCCGTTCCCCCGCACCGAAATGCTCGATCTGGTACTGGTGGACGGCCATGCCAAGGGCATCACGGTACGCGACCTCACCACCGGCGAGATCCGCTGCCATGCAGCCGATGCCGTTATCCTGGCAACCGGCGGCTACGTCAACGTCTTCAACCTGTCGACCAACGCCATGGGCAGCAGCGTCACCGCAGCCTGGCGCGCCCACAGAAAAGGCGCATTCTTTGCCAATCCCTGCTTCACCCAGATCCATCCGACCTGCATTCCGGTCACCGGGGATCACCAATCCAAATTGACCCTGATGTCCGAATCGCTGCGTAACGACGGCCGCATCTGGGTCCCGAAAAAGGCTGGGGACAAGCGGCGTCCGCAGGACATCCCCGAGAATGAGCGCGACTACTATCTGGAACGCAAGTACCCCAGTTTCGGCAACCTGGCGCCGCGCGACATCGCTTCCCGCGCTGCCAAGGAAGTCTGCGATGCCGGCTTTGGCGTCGGGGCCGGCGGCCGGGGCGTGTATCTCGACTTCGGCGATTCCATCGTGCGCCTCGGCGAGGATGCCATTCGCACCCGCTACGGCAACCTGTTCGAAATGTATCAGCGCATCACCGATGAAAACGCCTACAAGCAACCGATGCGGATCTACCCGGCGCCTCATTACAGTATGGGCGGCCTGTGGGTCGACTACAATCTGCAGAGCAACATCGATGGATTGTTCGTCCTCGGCGAAGCCAACTTCTCCGATCACGGCGCCAACCGCCTGGGTGCCAGCGCCCTGATGCAGGGTCTGGCCGACGGTTACTTCATTATCCCCTACACCATCGCCGACTACCTGGCCCGCACCTCGCCGGGACAGGTCGACAACACCCATGAGGCGTTTCGCCAGTCCCGCGAGCAGGTGGATGAGCAGGCCGGACGCCTGCTGGCCATCAACGGCCGCAAAACCGTCAGCGAATTCCACCGCGAACTCGGTCACATCATGTGGGAAAATGTCGGCATGGCACGTAGCGCCTCCAGCCTCACCGAAGCGCTCGACCGCATTCCCGCGCTGCGCAACGAGTTCTGGGAAAACGTCAAGATCCCCGGCACCGGTCAGCAGTTCAATCAGGAACTCGAAAAGGCCGGCCGCGTCGCTGATTTCCTTGAATTCGGCGAATTGCTGGCCCGTGATGCGTTGCAGCGCGAGGAGTCTTGCGGCGGACATTTCCGCACAGAACATCAGACCGCGGACGGCGAGGCACTGCGTAACGATGCCGACTATGCCCACGTGGCTGCCTGGCAGCACAAAGGTGCCGACCAGACTCCCGAACTGCACAAGGAACCGCTGACTTTCGAAAATGTTGAACTGGCTGTAAGGAGCTACAAATAATGGACCTGACACTGCACGTCTGGCGGCAGAAAGGCCCCAACGACAAAGGTAAACTCAACACCTACAAGGCCACTGACATCAGCCCCGACATGTCTTTTCTGGAGATGCTGGATGTCGTCAACGAGGGCCTGATCCACCAGGGCATCGAACCTATTGCCTTCGACCACGATTGCCGCGAGGGCATCTGCGGCACCTGTTCGCAGGTCATCAACGGCGATCCCCATGGTCCTCAGGCAAAAACCACCGTGTGCCAATTGCACATGCGCCAGTTCAAAGATGGCGACGAAATCTATATAGAACCCTGGCGCTCCCGCGCATTTCCGGTGATCCGCGACCTCGTCGTTGACCGGGGCGCCATGGATCGCCTGGTTCAGGCCGGCGGCTATGTGTCGGTAAGTACCGGTGGTGTTCCCGACGCCAACGCCATCCTGATCCCCAAGGACGACGCCGAAACCGCCATGGATGCGGCCGAATGCATCGGCTGCGGTGCCTGCGTTGCCGCGTGCCCCAACGGTTCCGCCATGCTGTTCGTGGCCGCCAAGGTCGGACAACTGGCCAAGCTTCCCCAAGGTCGCACCGAAGCAGCCAGCCGGGTCTGCACCATGACCGACGCCATGCTCAAAGAAGGCTTCGGCAACTGCAGCAACCACTACGACTGCGAAGCCGCCTGTCCCAAAGGTATCAGCGTCAAATTTATCGCCCAACTCAACCGCGAATACCTCATGGCACTGCCCAAGGCCGGCAAAACAAAAGCCTGAGTCAAGTTTGTGGCCGGTCGCCATTCAGCGAATATCAGGTCAGCTACATGCCATGCGCTTAAAGCCGCTTCCCCGGAAGCGGCTTTTTTATGTTGCCGTTTTTTTAATCACCAAAACGCGTCAAAAACCCAGATTCTGGATAAAATCCCCGCCATTTAAGACCAACGCCACCGACTTCCCCCTTAAATTCCCTTCAAGAACCTTTTTGCTTCGTGTTTTTCTCTCTATCTGCCTATTACTCGCACAGCGACGCCTTTTTTTTAAGCATATATTTCGACTTTTTTTTGGGGCAAATCCCTAAGCCACTGATTTTATATGATTTTTGTTTTTGGCATATCTGTTGCCAGATAAAGGAGTTCTGCATTTGTGGCAAGGGCGCCACACATATATTAAATCAAGGGAGATTTAGACCATGGAAGCAACAGTCAACGGGCTGCTGAACGGCAGCAATGTACTTTTTCTTATGCTCGGGGCAGTCATGGTGTTTGCCATGCATGCCGGCTTTGCCTTTCTGGAAGTCGGAACCGTCACCACCAAAAGCCAGGTTAACGCTTTTTCCAAAATCCTCACCGACTGGGCCGTCTCTACGGTCATCTACTTCCTGATCGGCTACCCCCTTGCCTACGGCACCCATTTCCTGCACCCGGCCGGAGCCCTGCTCGGCAATTCCCAGGGATTCGAGCTGGTTCGGTTTTTCTTCCTGCTTTGTTTCGCCGCCTGCATTCCCGCTATCATTTCCGGAGGCATCGCCGAACGCGCGCGCTTCTATCCCCAGGTACTGGCCGGAGCACTCTTTGTCGGCCTCACCTACCCGCTGTTCGAGTCTCTGATCTGGGGCCAACACAGCCAATGGCTGCAATCCATGTTCGAGCGCCTGGGCGGAGCCCAGTTTCACGATTTTGCCGGCAGCGTGGTGGTGCATTCCATGGGCGGCTGGCTGGCCTTGCCGGCGGTATTGTTTCTCGGTGCCCGTCAGGGACGCTACGTGCATGGCCGCAGCCAGGCGATTCCCGTCAGCAACATTCCGTTTCTGGCCCTGGGCAGCTGGATTCTTGCTGTCGGCTGGTTCGGCTTCAACGTTATGAGCGCCCAGCAGGTTACTGGTATATCCGGCCTGGTGGCGGTTAACTCCCTCATGGCGCTGGTCGGCGGCGTGCTGTTTGCCCTGGTAGCCGGACGCAACGACCCCGGCTTTTTGCACAACGGTGCACTGGCCGGCCTCATCGCCATTTGTGCCGGCTCCGACATCGTGCATCCGCTGGCCGCGTTTTTCATGGGCGGCTTCGGTTCCTTGATCTTCGTTTACGGGTTCAAGTGGGAACAGGAAAAACTCAAGATCGACGACGTGCTCGGCGTATGGCCCTTGCACGGCGTCATCGGCACCTGGGGCGGTATCGCCGCCGGTATTTTCGGCCAGCCCCTGTTTGGCGGCATGGGCGGCGTCACCTTCATCTCCCAGCTTGGCGGCAGCCTGCTGGCGGTAGCCTACGCCCTGCTTAACGGCTTTGTCATCTATGGCATTATCCGCAAAGTTTTCGGTATGCGCCTCACGGCGGAACAGGAATTTTCCGGACCTGACCTTGCTATCCATAGCATCAACGCCTACCCCGAGGAACGCGTCAAATAACCCTGGTACGCCGCCTAAGTGCAAACACAAGCACAGGCCGTCGCCGATATTTTTGTCGGCAGCCAGGCCATAGGTTGGGGCTTTTCCTGCCTTACCAGTGCGAAATGATAAAAAAATAGCGGCGGCCTCAGATACATGGCCGCCGCAACACCAACCGCAAAATGACCTCTCTGCTTATCCCCGGGCAAAAAACCGCAACTTTTGCGCAGCCGCCACCATGTTTCGCAACGACGCCAGGGTTTCCGGCCAGGCCCGGGTTTTCAGGCCGCAATCGGGGTTTACCCACAGACGCTCAAGGGGGATGACCTCCGACGCCTTGCGCAGCAACTCAACCATTTCCGCAACCGAAGGCACCCTGGGACTATGAATATCATAGACTCCGGGACCGATATCGTTCGGATAGGTGAACGACTCTAAAACCCCCAGAAGCTCCATGTTACTGCGGCTTGCCTCGATACTGATCACATCGGCATCCATCTTGGCGATCCATTCCGCAATGTGGTTGAATTCGCTATAGCACATATGCGTATGAATCTGCGTGGAATCGGCCACCCCTGAAGCCGTCAGACGGAAGGCATCCACTGCCCAGCCCAGATATTCCCGCCAGGCGCTTTTACGCAGGGGCAGCCCTTCACGCAGGGCCGCCTCATCGACCTGGATAATCTTTATACCCGCCTGCTCCAGATCCTGAACCTCGTCCCGTATCGCCAAAGCGATCTGCTTACAGGTCGCGCTGCGGGGTTGATCGTCTCGGACGAAGCTCCAGCAAAGCATGGTCACCGGACCGGTAAGCATGCCTTTTAAAGGTCGGTTGGTCTGCTGCTGGGCATAGGTTGTCCACTCCATGGTCATAGGCTTCAAACGTTCTACATCGCCATAGATAATCGGTGGTTTAACGCAACGGCTGCCATAGCCCTGCACCCATCCGTTTTCGGTGAAGCAGAACCCCGCAAGCTGCTCGCCGAAATACTCCACCATATCGTTGCGCTCGGGCTCTCCGTGTACCAGCACATCCAGCCCCAACGCCTCCTGCTGGGCAATCGCTTCCCGAATGTAACGTTGCATTTCAGCGCGGTATTGCTCTTCGCTAATACGACCTTGTTTAAAGCTTCGGCGCGCAGAACGAACGCCAGCGACCTGCGGAAAAGACCCGATGGTGGTGGTCGGAAGCGTCGGCAACCGCAGCCAGGCCTGTTGCTTTTTGCGTTCTTCAAAAGATGAACGTCGACAATACATATCTGGAGAGATATCCGCCATCCGCCGCCGGACCGCATCACGATGCACCAGGGCACTCTTCCGACGATTTTCCATGGCGGTGTCATTCGCCTGCAAAACCTCTGTCACATCCTCTCCGTCCAGGGCCAGCCGAACAACATTCACTTCCTGGCACTTTTGTCTGGCAAATGCCAGCCATGATCGGATACGGGGATCCAGGACGGCCTCCCCCGCCAGATCAACGGGTACATGAAGTAAAGAGCAGGAGGGCGCAATCATTACGCGGTCAGAGCCGCGAGCCACCACCGCATCCTGCGCTGTACTTATGGCCTGTCTGAGATTCGATCTCCAAACGTTGCGGCCGTCAATCAGCCCCAAAGAAAGAACCATGTTTTCAGGAAGGCATGGCAACACCTTCTCGAGTTGTCCGGGGGCGCGCACAAGATCGACATGCAGCCCATCCACCGGGAGGGAAAGTGCCAGATCCAGATTTTCCTGCAGGGCGCCAAAGTACGTGGCCACCATCAAACGGCAGGGACCGGCAACGGCCGCCAACCTCCGATAAACGTCTCGCACGCGCAAGCGAATGGGTCCCGGCACATCGGTCGCCAGAATGGGTTCGTCCAATTGGATCCAGGAGCATTTGGCGGCAACCCGGCTTACGATCTCCTCGTAGACTTCAACCACCGCATCAAGGTGACTCCAACGATCGAAACCGGCCACCATTTCCTTGCCCAGTGCAATAAATGTCATTGGACCGGGCAAAACCGGTTTTGCCTGAATACCTTCAATGCAGGCCTCGGCAAGCTCCTCAAACAAACGATTCCTGGCTAACCGGAAGCGTTGTCCAGGGTAAAACTCCGGAACAATATAGTGATAATTGGTATCAAACCATTTGGTCATCTCCATAGCGGTCGTTGTACGATGCCCCGAAGACCCGCGTGCCATATAAAAATACGTATCCAGATCTACCGATTCGCCTTGCCATCCGAAACGCGGCGGCACCGCACCGAGCATAGCGACCATATCGAGCATATGGTCGTAATAAGAGAAATCTCCGACCGGCACAAGATCGATTCCCGCCTGCTGTTGCAAACGCCAATGCCGTAAGCGAAGCTCCCGCCCGGAAGCCATGAGTTTTTCCTGCCCGATGGCTCCCTTCCAGTAAGATTCCAGATTTTTTTTCAGTTCACGATGCGCTCCCATACGGGGAAAACCGAGCGTGTGTGTCAGCATGCATGTCTCCTTTTGTCCTGTTGAGGGTGTCCGTTGACAAATGACAGCCCCAAAAACAGGAAACCCATTCTCCGAAGAAGAATGGGCTCACAAGAAGAGACCTCATGCATTGATAAACGACCGGGGCACTGCCCGGTCCGTCTTCATGCGCTGACGCCGCCATCCTGTTCGACACCCATGTCGCGAGGTGCTGTCAGGTATGAGACAGGGCGTCTTCTGGCTTCCGGGCTCTTAAAACTGCATGACCTTCCCAACCCCTGTCAGGGCCAGTGATCATGCAAAACGTAAACAATACCGGTTACAGCGGCGCGTCCGCGACGGATTCTCACCGTCTTCCGTTTCCTGCACTCACATACGATTAGTTTTAGATCATTGAAAAATACATCGACAACTATGAGAGGTCAACCCTTTTGCAACGTTCCCGTATGAATCCCTGCACACAACTACCGGCCAGACTCCTAATTTGATCCATCAAAAGATTGAGACCCGACAAAACAAAAGGGGAGCCGATGGCTCCCCCTGATTACGCTTTGCGCTTGCGACGTAGTTTTTTGCGCCGGTCGAGAACCGGCAGATGCAAACCGGCAGGCCCCGCCCGCCGTACCATCTGCTGCCTGCTCGGGTTCCCGGAGCTGAGCCGTTCGTACAGACCGAGGGCCCAGAGGGGAAAGTACTGACTGTACCCGTGGTAACGCAAATAAAAGACCCGAGGGAAACCGGTTCCGGTGAAATGGCGTTCATCCCAGCCCCCGGCTCGGTTTTGTTCCTCCACCAAATACTGAATCCCGCGCCGCACTGCCAGGTTGTCCACCTCGCCGGCGGCCATCAACCCCAGGAGCGCCCAGGCTGTCTGCGAGGCGGTGCTGACGCCACGTCCGGCCAGGGCGGGATCGTCATAGGAATAACAGGTTTCGCCCCATCCACCATCCGGGTTCTGTACCGATTCAAGCCAGCCCACCGCCTGCCGGATATAAGGAGCCTGCAAATCCTCGCCGGCGTGGATCAACCCGGACAGGGCCGACCAGGTCCCATAAATATAGTTCACGCCCCAGCGACCATACCAACCGCCGAAGTCCTCCTGCTCACGACGCAGGAAATCCACCCCCCTGGCAATGGGCAAAAAATCCCGGCCGAAACCTGCCATAGCGAGCATTTCGATGCACCGCCCCGTCACATCCGCAGTACTGGGATCGAGCAACGCCCCATGATCGGCGAAAGGGATATCATTTAAATAAAGGTAATTATTGTCAACGTCGAAGGCACCCCATCCTCCATCGCTGTTCTGCATGCCGATAACCCAATTGATAGCCCGCGACAGCTCCTGTCGATAGCCCGGGTTATCCATCGCACCGGCGCGTATCAGGGACATCAGCACCTTGCTGGTATCGTCCAGATCGGGATACAGAGCGTTTTCGAACTGAAATGCCCAACCGCCCGCTTCGAGGTTCGGCACCCGCTGCGCCCAGTCGCCCTTGACATCGACCTGCTGATCCAGCAGCCAGCGAACCGCACGATCGACCGCCGGATGCCTGGCATCAAGCCCCCCTTCAAGCAGCGCCGTAAGGGCAAGTCCCGTATCCCAGATCGGCGACGCACAAGGTTGACAGATACCCTGATCGCCACCCTGCGCATGGCTGCCGGCAGGGCTGGGATCGAGCATCGGAGCGGCTGAGGTGCCTGTGCACCAGCACGGCGAAACCGGCGTATCCTCCCGGGGAGGAACGTCACAACGGTCAATCAGCAGATCGTCGAGAGCCTTGAGGCCGCGCTGATAATCGGCATCATCCGGCGAGCAGCCCAGAGTCCGCAGCGCCATGACGGCATTGGCCATGGCCGGGAAAATAGCCCCGATACCTCCGGCGCCCTGCATATGCTCCCGTGTCCATGTCTCTGCAGCCCTCAGCGCCAGGTTGTGCAGACGCCGGGGGACACAGCGCACCATTTTGCGGGTCAGGCGATCCACCCAGATAAAGACATTTTTACGCCACTGACCGGGTTTACAGACATCGAGGTAACCGAGTTTATCCGGCGGCGTGACAAACAGCTCAGGGATCCCTTCCCAGGGCTCCAGACGGCAGACCGGGCGTTTGGCGTACAGAATCAGCAACGGCACCACCACGGTACGAGCCCAATAGGAAATCTTACTTAAATGAAAATAGAACCAGCGCGGCAAAAGCATGATTTCAACCGGCATGGCCGGAGTCGTGCGCCAGGGAATCTGCCCGAACAGCGCCAGCGCGATGCGCGTGAACACATTGCATTTTTCGGCACCGCCGAGGGCCAAAACGATTTGCCGCGCCCGCACCAGGGGGTCGCAGTGGGTCGGGTAACCCAACAGCTTAAGCGCCAGGTAAGCCTTGACGGTGGTGCTGATATTGGCAAACCCGTCTTCCGCATATAACGGCCAGCCACCGTCGGGCAATTGACGACTGAGTAAATAATTGGCCAGACGTTGTTGCAATTCAGGCGCAAGAGGGCGACCGAGAAAACGTTGCAGCATCACATATTCGGAAGCGATGGTGGTATCCGCTTCCAACGCAAAAACCCAATTACCGGCGTCGGCCTGCAGCGAAAGCAGCCATTCGCGAGAATGCTTGAGGGAAGCCGACAGACGACCGCGATCCAGGGCACCGCGTCTCTCGTTAGTCGTCCCCGGACAAGGCGTAGCGGCTTTTTGTCCACCACGAAAAACTCTAAATTTGGGCTGGTTTATGTTTTTCATTTTGATTTTATCCATCACGAAAGGTCAGGCCAGAAATTCCTTAACCAAACCGCGCAACAAGGTCTCCCCCAAAGCCTCTGAAGGCAACAAGGGAAAATCCTTCCAGAAAATTTTTGCCGTAATAACGCCATGGGAAGCTGTCAGAAAGGCCTGTGTTACCAATTCTGGATCGACGGGGCGAAACACGCCGCAGGTTATACAATCGATCACCACCTGCCGCACAAACAGATAGGATCTCCGCGCCAGAGAATCCCTGGTCATAAACTCGTCGGGAGAGCCGTATACCGGAGCATCCGAAAAAAAAGCCACGCGATAATGGTCTTGATGACTGCAGCCGAAGTCGATACTCAATAAAAACGATTTCTTGAGACGTTCAAGCGGAGCGACTTCGGTTTCGGCAACCCGCTGCAATTCGGTCAGGTAGTGATCAAACAACTCTTCGCAGAGGGAAAAAATGATATCCTGCTTGTCCCGAAAATAGATATACAAGGTCGTTGGTGAATAACCGACCTTGCGGGCCAGACGTCGCATGGAAAATTGTTCGAACCCCTCCTCCAGGAAGAGACCCTGGGCCGCCTGCAAAATGGTTTCGCGCAACGCCTGTTTATCGTCTACCTTTAACGCAGCAGTCTGCATTTAATATTTGTCCCATGAAAGTTAACACCGTTAAGTGAGGTTGAAACTATCCCCAAACACCTCGACTGTCAAGGGGATTCTCTTTGCGCCGACCCATCTTTGAATAACAAGATGGCCCGCACGAGGCATAAAAAAAGGCCCGCCCTCAGATGCAACCTACGTTACATCTGACAGGACGGGCCCTATCGGTACATTTCATTGTCTACCGGATCATACGACCCGTGTGCGGAACATCTCAGGCTTCAGGCAGCGCCAACTGGGAACGACTGGCCATCTGCACCCTTCCGCCTGAGGAAGAGCGGCCCTGAAGTTTGAAGCGGCCGAGCAATTCCTGCAACTGCATGGCCTGGCCGGAAAGTTCTTCGGCAGCCGCGGCACTTTCTTCGGCATTGGCGGTGTTCTGCTGCGTAACGCCGTCGATCTGATTGAGCCCCTGGTTGACCTGGGAGAAACCTTGCGCCTGCTCGTTGGAAGCCATGGCGATTTCGCCGACCAGATCCGACACCTTGGTCGCCCCGTCAACGATTTCCTTGAGCGCGCCGGCGGTTTTGTCGGCGATATCGGTACCGTTGCGGGTCTTGCCGACCGAGTTCTCGATAAGCTCGGCCGTCTCTTTGGCGGCGGTGGCACTACGGGCCGCCAGGGTACGGACCTCTTCGGCAACCACGGCAAAGCCTTTACCGTGCTGGCCGGCCCGGGCCGCCTCAACAGCAGCGTTGAGAGCCAGCAGATTGGTCTGGAACGCGATTTCGTCGATGACCTTGATGATCTTGGAAATATCTTCGCTGGAAGCGTTGATTTCGCGCATCGCGGAAAGCATCTCTTCCATCAGGCCGGCACCATCGGCCGCGCCCTGACGGGCGTTGTTGGCCAGGCTGTTGGCCTGCTCGGCATTGTCGGCATTGAGCTTGGTCTGGGATGCCATCTGGGTCATGGAAGCGTTGATCTCTTCCATGGAGGCAGCGGCTTCCGTAGCACTTTGGGACAGGGACTGGCTGGCATCGGCAACCTGGCCGGAGCCGGAAGCAATCTGCTCGCCCGCCGCCTGCACCTGGTTCAACACATCGTTGAGGTTTTCGGTCATGTTGCGCAGCGCAGTGCCCAACTGGTCCTTGTCCGAGGCCAGTTTGACCTCGACGTCGAGATTACCGGCGGCGATCTCTTCGGCAATCTTGGCGGCGCCTTCAAGGCTGTCCGCCATTCCATTCAGGGAAACCGCCAACTGACCGACCTCATCCTGCTGGTTGAGGGTCAGGCGCTGGGAGAAATCACCGGCACGAATCGTATCCGCAAGCTCCGCGGCCCGACGAATGGGGCGGGCAATACCGCCGGCAGCCAACCACAGCAGGAACACGGCCAGACCGACAACCGCTACCCCGGCCACAATCTGCCAGAAGGCGCTGCTGTCACCGCGCTCGGTCATCTGCTCGTCGAGAGCCATGGCCTCGGCCAGCACAACCTTTTTCGGCACCTGGATCATCACCGACCAGGGCTTGCCGGTATTCCCCAGAGGAATCGGTGCGATGGTTTCGATCATGCCGTTTGCTTCGTTGTCGCGGACCATAGCTTCGCCGCTCTGAATCGCCTTGAAGATATTTTCCCAGCCGTCGGCCATGACCTGATTGAAGTGGCCGCCGATCATATTGGCGTTTTCACTCTGGGCCACCAACAAGCCGTTGTCGGCAATAATGGAAACTTGGCCCTCGCCGCCGAACAACGCTTTATCGACATCGACAGCGATGTCCTGAACAAAATCGAGATTGTAATCGGCGCCGGCGATCCCGTAAAACCTGCCGTTGACCATAACGGGGACTGACATGGTAGCCAGCCACACCTGCTTACCCTGGACGATGTAAGGCAATGGGCCGAGAACGCTTTCGATGTTCTTCTCGCGCGGGGTGATGTACCAGCCGCCCTTGAGCACGCCGTTGGGATGCTTGTCGTAGGTATCGTACTCGACAAGAGGCTGCACGGCGATGTTACCTTTGTCATCGCGGGTCCAGTATGGGGTGAAGCGACCCGTCACGGCGTTATTGCCGTCTTTATCGACACGGAAGTCGGCGTCCCGACCGTCGATGGCATTCGGCTCCCAACAGGAGTAGGTGCCGTTAAAGCCCTTATTGCGCTTGAGCACGTTAAGCAGAATCGCATTGAGCTGATCGCGACCGATATGCAGACTGCTGCCCTGTTCCTTGGCAACCTCAAAGGTATTGGCCATGGTGCGTGCGGCGTCCAGAGCCAGTTCGAGCTGTGCCTGGATCTCACCGGCATTCTTGCCGGCAAGGCTCTGCAGCCCCTGCATGTTGGTTTCCTTCAACAGCGAGTCTACCTGCGTCGAAACCATCTCCTGCGTGTTCTTGGCGGAGAACAAACCGTAAACCACCAGTACGGCAACTGCCGAAAGCAGGCAAAGCCCTGCAATCATGGCAATCTTCATTTGCACCGACTTGAATTGCATAGATTCCTGTCCTTTCTTGACTCCCACACGGAACTTATTTGAGACCTGCAACGAAATTGGGGCAAATCGCCCTCAGTAAAAAAACATGGACGTCATATACGCAAAGGCGATGCCAGATAGCCGAAAATCGCCATTATTTGTTGCCCGCAAACCGGAACTATATGGAATCATTTGTTTAATTGTGGAACACATGTCCCGCCAGGTGCCCGACACCAACCGTACAACGGTTGACGGCACCGGTCAGGACTGTGACACCGGGCATTTTGGGCACCACACACCTGTGGCATGCCACGTGCGCAACACCCTGCAAAGTAAACCGTGGATAGGTAGATCAGGAATGCATCAGATGGTGAACGGCCTGCTCGAGACCGTCGAGACTCAGACTGAACATGGGGAAAATCTTGTTGATCATATTGATGGTTTGCCCATAGGGCCACAAGGAAGGGCTGAGAGGGTTAAGCCAGACGGTGTGGCGGTAGGCCCTGGCCAGGGCCTGAAGCCGCTCAATGCCAGCCTGGCTGCTGACTCGACGCAAGGTGAAGGAGGGACCGGCATGCAAGAGTTCCTCGGGCGCCATACTGGCGTCGCCGACAATAATCAAGCGGCTTTGGGGATCGCGCGCCAGCAACTGGGTAAAGGGTATGGGATGATGAACCCGCTCCGGGTCGTTCCAGACCCGTTCGTGGATGGTGTTGTGAAAATAATGGATATCGAGATTCTGGAACTGATCGCGCGCATGGTTGAAAAGCGCCTGGACCGTCGGCACGTGAGCTTCCATGGACCACCCGCCGTTATCGATCAGCAGGATAACCTTCAGCCGATCGGCAAGACGCCGGTCGAAAACCAGTTCGATTTCGCCGCCGTTACGCATGGTCTGATAGATGGTGCTATCGATATTCAGGTCGTCGCGGGGCCCGGACGGCATCAGATGACGCAGACGTTTCAGGGCTTCGCCAACCTGTCCCCGGGTCAGGGTCGCACCTCGCGAATAATCGCGGTAACGCCTCTCCAGCGCAACCTGCATGGCGGAACGGTTACGGGAAATACCGCCGATGCGCATGCCACCGGGACGCTGGCCCGAGTGACCGACGGGTGAAACACCGCCGGTACCGATCCATTTGCGACCGCCGTGATGTTCCTCTTTTTGATCGTTCAGGCGATCGGAGAAATACTGCTCCAGTTCCTCGGGGCTGAGGCGTTCCGATTGCTCCGCTCCCGGCTCCACCGAGGCATCCGGCTTTTTCGGTTTCTTGAGCCACTTTTCTATCTGATCGCGCAACTCTTGATCGAGATCGACGCTATCCTCAGCGGAATGAACCGCTTCGGCAAAATGCTCCGCAAACAGCTGATCGTAAGCATCGAAATCACGCTCGCTTTTCACCAACACGGTACGCGCCACGGTATAGAGGTCATCCAGCGATTGAACCAACCCCATGGCCAGAGCACGCTGCAAACGCAGAAAAGCGGTGGGCGAAACCATGATCCCCCGATCGCGCAGGGCATAAAAAAACGGCCGAAACACTATTGCCCCCTTTTCAGGCCGGAGCCTGGGCCTGCGCCATCTCGAGATCGGCGCTCTTTTTAAACAGAATGCCCAGGTACGGCAGTTGCCCGGTGGTCAGATTGGCCGCTTCGACATCCGGATCGACAACCAGAGCACGCAACCAGTTGAGCAATTCACGGGTTGCCGGCTTTTTCTCCACACCCTCGAGCTCCCGCAACCGATAGAAAGCACTCAGGCACGCCTCGATCAATTGTTGGTCGAGATCGGGGAAATGCACAGCCACGATGCGCGTCATCATGTCCGCTTCCGGAAAAGCGATATGATGGAAATTGCACCGTCCCAGGAAAGGATCGGACAAGTCTTTTTTGGCATTGGAAGTGATAATGACCACCGGGCGGTGACGCGCGGTCACCGTTTTGTCGATCTCCATGATGTCGAATTGCATCTGGTCAAGCACATCGAGCATGTCGTCCTGAAAATCCGTATCGGCCTTGTCGATTTCATCGATGAGCAGCACGACCCGTTGATCGGCGGTAAACGCCTGGCCGATTTTGCCCATGCGGATATAATCCTCGATGCAACTGACATCGCGACTGGAATCGGCGAACCGGCTGTCGTTGAGACGGGTCAGAGTATCGTACTGGTACAGCGCTTCGACCAGCTTCATGCTCGATTTGACGTTGAGGATGATCAACGGCATGCCCAGGCTCTCGGCTATGGCATGGGCCAGCCGGGTTTTGCCGGTGCCGGGCTCGCCCTTAAGAAGCAGGGGAAGCTCCAGGGCCATGGATACATTGACGATTTTGGCCAGTTCCTCGTCGAGGATGTAGCGTGAAGCGCTGGTAAAACGATGTAAAGGCTGTGACTCAGTCATGGGTCTAGCTCCTTGAGACAATCCCGCGAAGCCGATCGGAACAGCTAAGGGGAATGGAACGGATTAATCGAAACATAAATCGGGCGCGCCATCGAAGTGGAAAAGCCATCCCGTCAAACCTGAACGATCCGTAAGTACAAACGGCATGACACAGGGACCCGAATCCCTATAAAACCACATCGGCACTACCGCAACAGCCGCGAAAAGAGCACGTCTATAAATTCTCGCACCGGCTCGGCTGAACACTGCACCTTGGCCCGCAGGATGGCACCCTCAAGGCCGTTGAGGACCACCCCGGCCAATTGACTGCTGCTGATATCCGCGGACATATGGCCATGCGCCTGAGCGGCGGCAAGGCAGTTGGCGAGATGCTCCTGCCAGCTGTCGAAAAGATGTTGCAGACGGCGACGAAAGGTTTGATTGCAGGCGGCGAGTTCCTGCCCCAGATTTCCCGCCAGACACCCCCGATCGCACCCCCCGTTATCGAGCCGCTGGGCAATGGCATCGAGATAGGCGCGAATGCGCTCGAGTGGCGCAAGTTTGTCATCGCGCAAAAAAGCCAGGAGTTTTTCTTCGTAACGATGGGCAAAGCGGTCGATGATCGCCAGGCCAAAAGCCTCCTTGCTGGGGAAATAGTGATAAAATGACCCCTTGGGCACTTCCGCCCGGCTCAGTATGGCGCCGATACCGGTGGCGCCATAACCCTGTCGGGCCATAAGGTCCATACCGATCCGGAGAATATGTTCACGGGTGTCACGTTTTTCCATAGGGAGGATATTAGACCGGTCGTCTAGCTTGCGTCAAGAACCCTGCAAATTAAAATTACGCAAAGGAAAGACCGAACGAATCGGGCTTAGAGGTGAGTGACGTCCAGCCATATCAAGCTGGCACAGACTCAGAACCTTGTGCTTTTTCCCGGGCAGCGAACAAACGGCAATATTCCGCCAGACGGGCGACATGCTCCCGATCGGCCCGGCCGAGGCGTTCGAATATTTTTTGAACGGCGCTATCCGCAAAGCGCACGGCACAGAGCACATGCACCTGGCGAAACTCATCTTCCAGGTGCAACGACAGCCGCAGGGCCTCCTTTACGGGAAGAACCGAGCGCCGCACCTTGGCCAAAATTTTATGCGCCCGAAACAAAAGTTTTCGGATCTGAGCGTCGGGTACCTGCTCGCGAACGATAAGGTCATC
This sequence comes from Syntrophotalea carbinolica DSM 2380, assembly GCF_000012885.1. Classification (NCBI taxonomy): domain Bacteria; kingdom Pseudomonadati; phylum Thermodesulfobacteriota; class Desulfuromonadia; order Desulfuromonadales; family Syntrophotaleaceae; genus Syntrophotalea; species Syntrophotalea carbinolica. The sequence goes on along the minus strand of NC_007498.2, from coordinate 529,624 downwards.
CCTGAGCAGACGTTTGGCCAGATGAATTTCCCGGGCGTGCTCGCTTTCGTCATCGGCCATGTTCAGCCAGATCGCCTCCAGAGCGTGGTCCGCCGCATAAACCGCCGCCAATTCCCGATATACCTGTGCGAGGACCTCCTCGATTTCGGCACACCGATTCAGAAACGCCTGCATAGTTAGGCTCCTTTCCGAGTTACCGACCTCCGTCAAGCATCGGGTTTCTCAAAGAGACTGTTTTGGATCGGTTCCGGCACGCTTTGCCGCCAACATCTCGCAGCGTTGCAATTCGTGCTTGAGAGCTTCGCCCGACAACAACGTCTCCCATATACTGATCCCCAGGGAAACAACCATCAGCACCATACTGACACCGAAACTCAGGCGGGCCCAGGGTTCCCGGCCGACAAACAGGCACAGCATGGAAATCATGCAAAGCAATATGCTGACAATACCAAAACCCTGCATCCATTTAATAAGACTGATGCGCACCCGCAAATTGTGGATCTGTCGACGAACCTGCACATCGTCGCTCTCGGCCAGACGACCGGCCAAGGCCCGAATGACGCCAGCCAAGGCGAGAAAACGGTTGGTATAGGCCAGCAGCAACAGCGAGATGGCCGGAAACAAAAGAGCCGGTGTTGTGATATCCATGGACATGAGAGCTCCATCGTCATATGAACGGAAGACCCCGGCGCACGCCGACGGGTGGCTTGCCCGGTGCGGAAAAATCAATTATGCTGGTTCCAAATTGCCTATGGCAAGCGGCAACTCCCTACTTCAAAGAGGCTATGACATGCGGAATCATTTTATATTGTGCCTGCGTAAACTGTTGTGCATCTTCCTGCTGGCAACAGTCGTCGCATGCCATTCGCCGATCAACCAGAAAAATTTTGCCGGCATCGAAACCGGCATGGCCGAAGCAGAGGTCATCGCCCTGCTTGGCGAACCCACGGAAACGACCAGCATCGATCTGGGCCTGTTCTCCGGTACGGCTGCCACCTGGCGACACAAGGACACGGTCATTTCCGTGCAATTTCTCAACGGCAAAGTGCAAAGCAAGCAACTCTACCGCTCCGGACAACCGACGCCCGAGACTCGATGAATGCAAAACCCGGCGCCACGACAGCACCAACCAGGCAAAACAATTTCAGCGGGGAGGTTGCTCTTGCCCGGCTGACGGCAGGGCCGCCAACGGCCGGCGGCACACTATTGCGAACAACGCCGTAGCGACGAGGGCTCCGAGGGTATCGGCCAGCATATCCTTCTGCGCATCCCAGATATCGCCCTGGGAACCGAGTACGGCAATCCCGGCGCCGGGATCGGCATGCACGGCATACTGCCATTCGAACAGCTCATAACCGGCCGCCACGGTCACGATAAAAAAGATCGGGAACAGCAGCAACACCACGCGAGAGGACACCAGACGTCGTCGCAGCAGCAACTCGGCGCAGGGAAAGGCATAAAAACCGACCGTGAAATGGGCCATGCGATCATAGTGGTTGCGCTGAAAACCGAATAGATCCGTGACCCAGTCGAAGGGTACCCGTTCAAAAGTAAAATGCCCGCCGATGGTATGCAGAAAGATCAGGCAGGCCATCATCAGGTAAGCTCCATCGGAGAAACGGAATTTCCGGTAGGTCGCCACCAACAAAACCACGATAGCCACGATCGGCAGGTTCTCCGCAACCCATACGCCCCGATCGTAAGGAGCAATGCCAAGCAGGGCAAAGACCACCAGGTAGAGCGCCAGCAATACGGCAGGTATCATCCTATCCTCCTGATTCCAGTAACCAATAGCGAGAGTCGAAACCGGAGCGAACCAACAATATCCGGCGCTGCTCGTTTTTCACAACAAAAGCCAGATCAACAACGGAGTCGCCTCAGGTTCAGGTTTTGAAGTGACCAACAACACCGAAGACGCCCCTAACGCCAAACAACGCTCAAAAGCGGTTTTGACGCCGAACCATCGCAAGAGGGAAAGCCGCCGGAAAACCGCCGCCGGATTCACTCGTTAAAAAGCGAACGACTTGCGCTACCCCTCGCAACCAAGTCGCCCCACGCCAGTGGCAGGCCTTTTTGCTTATTTTTTTGGCCTTGGAAAAAAGTAAGGCGCCGTGCGGGGGCGCGACCCCGCGGTATTGGGGTGCGGGGTGAGATCCCGCGGTGTTGGTCTTAAAGTATCGAGTACCGGCTGCTGAGCAGCGAGTCTTCACGATAAAAACCTTACTCCGCCAACGCCTCCAATTCCTCCCAACGCACAAAACACTCCGCCAACTCCTCCTCAAGACACGTCATACGATCGCGCACCGCGGACACAGCATCGCCCTGCTCCTTGTAAAAAGCAGGATCCGCCAGCTTCTCGTGCAGATCGGCCTGCTCGGTCTCCAACGCCTCGATGCGCAACGGCAATCCCTCAAGCTCGCGTCGCTCCTTGAAACTCAATTTGCGCGGCCGTGAACGCTCCGGCTTACTTTTGGCCGGCTTGGCCGGCTTGGCCGCCACCGGTTCCGGTTCCGGTTCCGGCACAGGCCGCTGCCGCAGCCAGTCCTGGTAGCCGCCGACATAGTCGACAAAACGGCCCTCGCCCTCGTACACCAGGGTACCCGTCACCACCCGGTCGAGAAACGCCCGGTCATGGCTGACCAGCAACACCGTGCCGGAGAATTCGGCCAGCAACTCTTCCAGCAGCTCCAGGGTCTCCAGATCCAGATCGTTGGTCGGTTCATCCAACACCAGAACATTGGCTTCCCGGGTGAATAACTTGGCCAGCAGCAGGCGATGACGCTCTCCGCCGGACAGAATGCGCACCGGCGTACGGGCCCGATCCGGGGTGAACAGAAAATCCTGCAGATACCCGTAAACATGCCGCGGGGTGCCACCCACCAGCACCGTGTCCTGGTCGCCGGACAAGTTCTGCTGCACGGTGGCATCCGGATCGAGTTGCTCGCGCAACTGATCGAAGTAGAGCACTTCGAGATTGGTGCCGAGACGCAGTTGCCCCTGCTGCGGCGCCAGCTGACCGAGAATCAGCTTGAGCAGAGTCGATTTGCCGACCCCGTTCGGCCCGATAATACCGACCCGGTCGCCGCGCATGATGGTGGTGGTCAGATCCTTGACCACCGGTTTGTCGCCATAGCCGAAACAGACTCCCTCCAGTTCCGCCACCAGTTTACCGCTACGGCTGGCCTCCTGCAGTTGCAGGCGGGACTTGCCGGTCCGGTTGCGGCGTTGCAGACGTTCTTCACGCATGCGCTGCAACTCGCGCACACGCCCCATATTGCGGGTGCGGCGCGCCTTGATGCCCTGGCGTATCCAGACTTCCTCCTGGGCCAGTTTGCGGTCGAAGCGCTGCCACTGCTGCTCCTCGGCATGCAGCGTCTCCTCCCGCCGGCGCAAAAAGGTAGGATAATCGCAGGCAAAATCGAACAGATGACCACGATCGAGTTCAACCGTGCGGGTCGCCAGAGCTTTGAGAAACTCGCGGTCATGGGTAACGAACAGCAAGGTCAGCGACGAACGCAACAAGAAACTTTCCAGCCAATCGATGGTATCGATATCGAGATGGTTGGTCGGCTCGTCCAGCAACAGCACATCAGGCTCGCCGACCAGGGCGCGGGCCAGCAGCACCCGGCGCTTGACGCCGCCGGAAAGATCGCACACCGGCACATCGCCATCCAGATGCAGGTGAGACAGAACCTGCCCCACCAACTGCTCCAGCGGCCATCCCCCGGACGCCTCCAGAGACTGCTGACTCTCGAGCAATGCCTGCAACCGACTTTCGTCGCCGTCCCGAACCAGCCGGGCAAGGCGATGGTAGCGCAGAAGGTCCTGCCCAACCGGCCCGAGCCCACATAGAACTTCCTCGTAAACGGTGCCGGTCAGATCCGCGGGCACATCCTGCGGCAGGCTGGCGATCCGTACCCCCTGGCGGCACACCACGGCACCGCTATCCGGTTTCAATTCACCCGCAATGAGGCGCAACAAGGTCGATTTGCCGCATCCGTTACGCCCCAGCAATCCGACGCGATCGCCGCGCTCTACATGCAGGCTGACATCTTCGAACAACGCCGGGCCGCCAAAAGCCAGGCTGACATTCTGTAAACTCAACAAAGCCATTTTGGTAATGATCTCTCTTCCTGATTGCTTCATCTTGCCGAAACAGGATTATGGCAGATATGCCACTTTTAGGAAAGCCCCGGGGCGCGGTTGCTCCTTGACAAGACATGGCCGCGCGTCGATAAATGGAAAGAGAGATTTCCGATGAATGATGCCGCGCCGGCGGCAGAAAGGTTTGCCATGCCTACCGTTCGAAGAATCGCCCCATGGTCTGTTGCCCTGATCGGAGTGGCCCTGGCGATGCTGGCAGCAGGATGTCGCGACCGGACACCACGCCTACAGCCGCTGCCGGCCCAAGCCGTCATCCTGGCCTTTGGCGACAGTATCACCGCCGGCAACGGCGCACCGGGGGATGCCAGTTACCCTGCAAAATTACAAGAGCTTACGGGGTGGCAAACCATCAATGCCGGCGTCCCCGGTGAAATCAGCGCCGAAGGAGCCAGGCGGCTACCCGGAGTGCTGCGACGTTACCACCCCGACCTGGTGGTGTTGTGCCACGGCGGCAACGACCTGCTGCGCCGCATGGCCAGCCAGACCACCGTCACCCACCTGGCTACCATGATCGAAACCATCCGGCATAGCGGCGCTCAGGTGGTATTGCTCAGCGTGCCAAGGCCGGGCATCCTGCCCCGGCCGGCCGATTTTTATCAACAGGTCGCCGAGCAGTACCGGGTGCCCCTGGAAAACGAGGCCCTGACCGAAATCCTGCGCGACAACGCGCTCAAGAGCGACCTTATTCATCCCAATGCCGACGGCTACCGAAAATTGGCCGAAGCCGTTGCCGCCATGTTGAAACGCAGCGGCGCCTGATCAGCCCCCGAATGACAAAACGACCTTTTTCAGACAGATGCGTACGCATTCACCACAACCTATGCCGGCACCCGGATTCATGCACCACACCATGTCATCGATCATGACCATCCATTAAAGCAACAATTCCCGGGTGCCCCTTTATCTACCTCCCCCCTTCAGCGCAAACCCCACCCTGCAAAATAAGTTACTTTTAACAAAAATAGGGGTTGCACTATATATGCTTTTCCATATATTGTAATTCTTGAATCCTAAAGACAGACTTCCATCTGATGAATACACGACCCATTTAACACCCTTATCTGGAGGCAGTAATGGCAAAATATCTGATAGTGGGTGGCGTTGCCGCAGGCATGTCCGCGGCGGCCCGCCTCAGACGTCTGGACGAAACGGCCCAAATCACCGTATTTGAAAGAGGGGAGTATGTTTCTTACGCGAACTGCGGCCTGCCCTATTACATCGGCGATGAGATAAAGGAACGGGAACGGCTCGTTGTCCAAACCCCTGAAGCGCTCAGGGAGCTGATGGACATCGAAGTACGCACCAGCAACGAGGTGCTGGCCATTGACCCCGCGGCCCAAAGCCTCAAGGCCAAGGATCTCAAGACCGGCCGTGAATACGAGGAGACCTACGACAAGCTGCTGCTCGCACCCGGCGGCTCGCCGGTGAAACCGCCCATTCCCGGCAGCGACCATCCGGCCATTCATACCCTCTGGACCATCCCCGATACCGACACCATCCGCGCCATGGTCGACGGGGGCAAGGTCAAAAAAGCCCTGGTCGTGGGTGCCGGCTTCATCGGCCTGGAGATGGCGGAAAACCTCAAGTACCGCGATATCGACGTGACGGTTGTGGAAATGGCCAAACAGGCCATGAACGTCGTCGATTTCGAGATGGCCTCCATGGTGCACCGCGAAGTGGCCATGCACGGCGTCGACCTGCAACTGGAGGATGGCGTCAGCGAATTCACCCCCGGAGCCAACGGCGGCGTGGTGGCCAAGCTTTCCAGCGGCAAAACCATCGAAGCGGATCTCGTTCTGCTTTCCATCGGGGTCAAACCGAACACCGCGTTTTTGGCGGATTCCGGCATTGAGCTGGGCAAGCGCGGCCACATTCTGGTGGATGACAGCCTCAAAACCAACCAGAAAGATATTTTCGCCGCGGGCGACGTCATCGAAGTGCTGCACCCCTTAACCCGGAAGCAGACGGCCATCCCGCTGGCCGGTCCGGCCAACAAGCAGGGCCGCATTGCCGCCGACAACATGCACGGCGCAAAGCCCCGCACCTATAACGGCACCATGGGGACCGCCATCGCCAAGATTTTCGATCTCACCATCGGCATGACCGGCGCCTCGGAAAAGCTCTGCCTGTCCCACGACATTCCCTTCGATTCGGTGATCATCCATCCCAACGACTACGCCGGTTACTATCCCGGCGCCATGAAGATGTGCCTCAAGCTTCTCTACTCGCCTGAAACCCGCAAGGTGCTCGGCGCCCAGGGCACCGGCTACAGCGGCGTCGACAAACGTATCGACGTCATCGCCACCGCCATCAAGGCAGACATGACCGTGGACGACCTGACCGAGATCGAACACGCCTACGCGCCGCCCTACTCGTCGGCCAAAGACCCGGTCAACATGGCCGGCTTCGTCGCTCAGAACGTCCTTGAGGGCTTGATCAAAACCGTCAAATGGACCGACATCGAGACCAATCCCGCAGAGTACTTCCTGCTCGACGTGCGGACTCCGGCGGAATGCGCCAGCGGCGTCATGCCCGGCTCGGTCAACATCCCGCAGGCCGAACTGCGCAACCGGCTCGACGAAGTCCCCCGCGATAAAAAAGTCGTCCTTTACTGCCGCGTCGGGCTTATCGCCTACCAGGCAGCGCGGGTACTGGCCGGCAAAGGCTTTGACAATGTCTACAACCTGTCCGGCGGCTACGAAACCTGGAATGTATCGGTAACCAGACACAAGGCGGTAAAGACCACGCCCACACAACAGACAGAACACAAGGTTATTCCCATGACGCAACCGAGCAATGCGACCCCCTCCAAAATCGTCGAAGTCAACGCCTGCGGGCTGCAGTGCCCCGGACCGGTCATGCGGTTGAAGAAGGAAATGGATGTCCTGCAGCCGGGCGAGGCGCTGTCGATTACCGCCAGCGATCCCGGTTTTATGAACGATGCCCCGGCCTGGGCACGCAGTACCGGCAACGTGGTACGCGACATTTCGGTGCAAAAAGGCATCGTCAAAGCGGTGATCGAAAAAGCGGGCCAGGCACCCGAAGCGGTCCCTGTAGCCGCCGGCAACGACAAAACCATCATCGTCTTTTCGGGCAACCTGGACAAGGTCATTGCCAGCTTCATCATCGCCAACGGCGCCCTGGCCATGGGCCGCAAGGTAACCCTGTTCTTCACCTTCTGGGGACTTAACGCCCTGCGCAAGCCGAGCAAGGTGAAGGGCCTGCGCAAAAACATCATCGAAAAGGCCTTCGGCTGGATGATGCCTCGCGGCTCCGTCAAACTGCCCCTGTCCAACATGAACATGGGCGGCATGGGCAGCAAGATGATCCGCGGCATCATGAAACACCACAATGTCCCGGCCCTCGAGGAAATGATCGAAATGGCCATCCAGGGCGGCGTCAACATCGTAGCCTGCCAGATGTCCATGGATCTGATGGGCATCCGCAAGGAAGAGCTCATCGACGGCGTTCAAAGCGGCGGGGTTGCCGCCTATCTCGAAGCTTCGGAAAGCTCGGACAACAACTTGTTTATTTAACATCATGCCGGGTGAACCCTTTGAGTTCACCCGGCTATTTATAACGAATGGTAACCCAACCAGCAGAGAGAAGACCGCCGCTTGTGCACATCGAAAGATGTTCTACAACCAGCTCAGAGATAACAACTGGAGAACAACAGGCTACGTATTTCAGGTCGAACAAGCTCGTTCGGGGATAGAAGCGAGAGGTCCACAAGCTCTGGACTAGCAGAATGCCTCTGTTAGGCTGGAGTTATCCATATCTAAAAGTGATGGGGGAGGGTATGAAAAAGAGGGTTCTTCCGGGTTTGATCGCCGTGACGTTGATGCTCTTTACGCCGCTGACCGGCTGGGCAACCAACGGCATGAACATGATCGGAACGGGCGCGGTTTCCGCCGGCATGGGCGGGGCGGATGTGGCGGTTCCTGCGGGTTGCACAGCCATAGCGGGTAATCCGGCACAGCTGGCGACAACATGTAATCGCGTCATTTCCGTAGGCGGCGCGTTGATGTTTCCCGACATGGAAGACGCACCTGCCGGCGGAAGCAACGTAGACAACGAATTTCAGGTCTTTCCGGTGCCATTCATCGGTTACGCCCAACGCCTCGGGACCAGCCGCTGGTCCGCAGGGGTCGGCATCTTCGCGCAGGGCGGCATGGGTGTCGATTTCAAAGACGTTGAAGTCAATACGGCCTACTACCCGGGCATGAAGGACGATCTCATGTCCGAGGTCGGATTCGTCAGATTTTCACCCACCGTGGCGTATAACGTCAGCGACAGATTGACCATGGGGGCAAGCTTGTTTGCAGGCTATGCCACCATCAAATACGACTTTTTTCCCAACACCATCGGGCACAAGGTGAAAGACCTGAGCAGCTTCACCTTCTCCGGTCGCTTCGGCCTCAGCTACCAGATCAACGACCAATGGTCGGTGGGCGCTACGTACACATCCGAAAGCTCCATCGATTTTGACGACGGCGAACTCACACAGAATTTCGGCCCCATGGGCAAGGTAAAATACGATGACGTCAAAATGGACGGTTTCACCTGGCCGCGACAGGTCGAAATCGGCGCAGCCTACCGGGCCACTCCCAAACTGCTGCTGGCTCTGGATCTGAGCTGGATCAACTGGAGCTCCGCCATCAAAACCGTTACGGTTACGGCCAGCGACCCAAACGGCCCCGTGCCGCCGGGCTATGAAAAGTTAAAGGTTCCCTTTGAGATGGACTGGGACGACCAATTCGTGGTGGCCATCGGAGCGGAGTACGAATTGACCGAATCCTTCACCGTCCGCGCCGGTTACAACTACGGCAACACTCCGGTCACCAATGTCAATCTGAGCCCGATCTTCCCGGCCCTTGTCGAACACCACGCCACTGTGGGATGTACCTACACCTGGAAGCAGTGGGACTTCGATTTCGCTTATGAGCACGCCTTTACCAACACCGAAACCAACGACGGGGACGCCAACCCGATGACGAATCCGTTCTACGGTTCCGAAGTGTCCCATACCATGGATACCTTCAGTTTTATGGTAAGCTACCGTTTCTAAGAGATCTGGAGCGTGTCGGTCCCGGGGCTTTTGACGGGGCCGACACGGCCCGGATTATTCATGGAGTGATCCGGTTCAACCATCAATTGCGCGCCACCTCAAACCGTGCATAAAGTGAGGAGACCATGAAAGGTATCAAGCTCATACTTGTCGCCCTGACAGCTTTTGTTACGCTGGCAACCTTTACGGCTCCGGTCACGGCCGCCGAACATGGCGTGCATTGGCTGACCTATGAACAGGGGTTGAAAAAACAGAAGGAGCTTCAAAAGCCCATGCTGCTGCTTTTCCATCTGCCGTATTGCTACCGGTGCAAGGAAATGGAGCGCAAGGTTTACCAGGACCCAGAAGTCATAAGTTTCGTCAATCAACATTTTATTCCCGTCGAAGTCGATTTGGACAAAGAGAAGCCAACAGCCAAGCTGTTCGAGGTCGATTACACGCCCACCCATATCTTTATCGCTCCCGACGGATCTGCGGTGTTGCGGGAAAAAGATGTGATAGCGAAATCACAATTTGAACGCATGCTGGAATTTGTGGCGGAGCAAAAATATAAGACCATGAATTTCGATGCTTACGAAAAGTGTCGGCCCTGATCCCATGAACACCATCTATTCCGAAAAAAGCGCGACTTTTTTGGAGAGAGGCCTGATAATGCCGACTCGGTCGGGGTGCCTCCTTAAAAACCTTCTTCTTCGTTTACGCACCGACCGGACGGGAAGATGGCTTTGTTTACTCCCGGTCTGCATCGCTTTAGCGGTCTATTTGGCGCTGGTATGTCCGTCATGTCTATACGCTTCCGGCCAATTGAATGGTCTGGATTATGAAACCGCGCTACAAAAAGGCAAAGATGCCCAACGGCCCCTGCTCGTCTTTTTTACCACCCCCTGGTGCTACCAATGCACAGAGATGAAACGCAAGGTTTTTCAGAACAAGGATATTATCTCTATCCTGAACGAGCGGTTTTTCCTGGTGGAAGTCGATATCAGTAAAAATACAAAGCTAAAAGAAGACTTTCGGATCTACTACACGCCCACCACCGTGTTTCTGGATATTCACGGCAAACCGATAATGGAGGAAAAAGGATATATACCCACGAAACGATTTCGGAAACTTTTACGGTATGTAAGCAACGGGTATTACAAAACGATCGCTTTTTCCGATTTTGAAAAAAAATAGATCTCTAAAAGCGCTCTCTTTTCATTCACAAGACTCAAAAACCCGGAAGAGACAACACCGACACGCAAAAAAGGCAGGCCACTTGAATGAAGTGGCCTGCCTTTTCTCCCAACCTGCAGGCGCCTATGACCTCGGCAATATGGTTACCGGTTCGGTATAAAATCCTTGCGCACGGCAGCGTCCTTTTTGGCTAGGATTTTCGGTTGGCGCCTCGGTTCTAACCTTTAAGGGGACTGCCGTGCCTAATGAAAAAAACGGGAACCTTTTATGTTATCCTGAAAAGTCTGTGAATCTTGTGATTTTCTTCGCGGTTCTACAGCTTAAGTAAACCCGGCGAACAGGTAGAGAAAAGAGATACCCGATTTTCAACCTGCACCTTAGGGTAAGGTTTACCCCCTCACCAACACGGGCTTTTACAACCCGGAGTCAAAAGCAAATATCTTTTCGAAGTCGTCACGCATACTGATGGAAAGAATATCGGCACCGGCTTGCTCCCGGCAAAGAGCGGCATCAGAGCCTGTCGGCCCCGGATAGGCAAATTCCCGACCGGCATCATCGTGGTTCAGAAGCAAGCGGAGGGTTTCTGGGTATTTCGCGGCATGAGTAACGGCAAGCATTCCGCAGTCGCCTTTGCTGTTACCGATGGCAAGAATCGGATACTGACCGATCCTGTAAAGGATATTCAGAGCTTTGCCCTTTCGCAGATTGACCGGCTCCAGCTCCCGTGCCAGACGATAGTAAACCGGCTTACCATCCGCAAAATCCACATCCAGAGCGACCAGAGTACCGATAAACCGGGCCGGCGGCAGCCCGGCCAGTTCCGGCCGTTCGGCACAAAGAACACGAACCAGAGTCTGATCCGATCCCGAAACGACATAAACGACAAAATCGTTTTGAATCAAATAATGGACCAATTGCAGCATCGGATCATAAAAAAGTTCGCGATAGGGGCGCTTGTATCGTGGATGACGCTCCCCGCGAACCATGGTTTGCATTTTGCTCTGCAGGACTCCTTCTTCAAAACCGGCACCTGAAAGACCGAAAAAGAGTTCAAAATGTTTTTTTCGCATTTGCCGCAGGCCATCACGGCGCGCCGCCTCAAAAGGCTCCCGCCCCTGCAACTGCGGAGCGGAAGCCCATTCCCTCAGCAGGTTTTCGGCAAACAGCATCCCCACGGAAGTGGGCCGTTCGCATACCAGGGTTCCGTCCATGTCAATAGTAACGATGCGGTCCTGCGGAGGGACATAAGCGGCATCGTTTGGATCGGTCACCCGCTGGACAAAATCCAGAACAGCTTTTTTAGCCGGCCGATCCTGCCACAGAGACAGGGAATCATCACATACAACCTGTCTGGCCTGCCCGGATAAGGGTAAGAATAAGAGCAGACCTGCTATCAACAACCCGCAAAAACATCTATATTTCACGTCCCCTCCAATGTGGACACCATCGAAACAGCCGAAAAACGGACAGGTTCCGGGCAAGATTTCCTAACCGCTCATCCCGTCAAAAAGTAATGATGCGATAACCGTCCAGCAAGCAATCGGCCAGTGCCACGTGACCGGACATCTCCCCCTTTATCGGTAATCCCTGTTGTTCGGCTGCCGCAAGACTCTCCATCTTCACCGCACAGGCACGGCAAACCGCCCAGATCAACCCTGCATCGCGGACCTTCGCATAAAGCCCGGCAAAGGGATGGGCGGGCTCGGCCAGTTCGGCGATCTGTCGAACGGAACTTCCTTCTATAATAACCCGCACCTCAAGCCCTTTTTCCCGCATATCGAGGGCATTGAGCAGAACATGTACAAAACACATCGTTTCACCATTGAAACCGACCAACGCAACTTTGGACATCGTTTATCTCCTTGGTTAAATAGGCTTCAAGAGCACCTGAAAGATCTTGAATCGGCGTTATATCTGCACAAAACAGGGCTCATTCCAATTCGTGCACCCGATGAACTGGATCTCATCATAAGACATCAGACCTGAACGTTCCAGACATTTTAAACAGTTAGCCATGGAGCAACGCTAATCCCGTATACATATTTTTACGGTGAAACGATTTGTCATTGACAAAGACTGCCACAAAAGGTTATTCGTAACCTTTAAAGTCATGTTTTCAGGGATATTGAAGTGATCATAACCAGAGCAACCGAATACGCCATACGCGCCGTATTATTCATGGCCACCCAGCCACGCGGCGAAACCGTTTTAAAGAAAGACATCTGCCGGGAGCAGGAAATCACGCCCGCCTTTCTTACCAAGATCCTCCAACCCCTCATCAAGCAGGGTATCGTTGGATCCCATCGTGGTATCGGCGGGGGATTTTATCTGGCCAAGGATCCTGCCGACATAACCCTGCTCGATGTCATTAAAGCCGAGGAAGGCCCCATATATCTCAACCTCTGCCTGGCAGAAGAAACCAATTGCAACCGGGAACCTACGTGTCCGGTCAACCGGGTCTGGCGCGAAGCACGCACGCAGTTGCTGGCGGTTCTGGATCGCTACAGCTTTGCAGACCTCTGCCGCATGGGTGCGGAAGCACAAAATGCCATTATCTGCGGTGCCACTGAACAGAAAGATTCTTCGTCCCGGTAGCCGTGTCCACATATTGTACCCCGTTCTGCCCCCGCAGGGCGCCGGCTTTGCACCCCATGACCCACCGGCTCGTGCCATTCACAGAGAATGTTTGACTTTTCTCCGTGGCTCCTTTAAAGTTTCGTACACATACTGACATAAATATAATAATTTAATACTGTCTTTATCGAGAGTGGTGGAGGGATAGGCCCTGTGAAACCACAGCAACCGATTCGCCGGCGCGAATGTCAGGTGCTAATTCCTACCCCTTCAACAGGGGAGAGATGAGGATGGAGCCGCAAGCAGCAGGATAAACAAGTGATCCTCATGGCCCCTCCCCATCCCCGGGTTGGGGCCATTTTACATCTAAGGGAAGGCTTGTTGATCTTGGAACCATCAGTAGGGATCGTCAAAACCCGGCATATCGATTTCAATGGCGACCTGCGTCTGGAAAGCGGCCGTTTGCTCGCCGCCCCCATCACCCTGGCCTATGAAACCTACGGTCAACTCAACGCCGATCGATCCAACGGCATCCTGGTAACTCACGCCTGGACCGGCGACGCCCACGCCGCCGGACGACATACGCCCGAAGATCGCAAACCCGGCTGGTGGGACGACATGATCGGCCCCGGCAAGGTCCTCGACACCAACCGATATTTTGTTATCTGCAGCAACGTGATCGGCTCCTGCGGCGGCTCCACCGGACCGACCAGTATCAATCCGCGCACCGGACGCCCCTACAACCTGAGTTTTCCGGTCATCATGGTTCGGGACATGGTCCGCGCCCAAAAACGCCTCATCGACCACCTTGACCTGCCAAGCCTGGTCACCGTTATCGGCGGCAGCATGGGAGCCATGCAGGCCCTGGAATGGGGGGTTCTGTTTCCGGATACGGTACGATCCATTATCCCCATCGCCGGCACGGGGCGCACCTCACCCATGGCCATCGCCCTCAACGCCCTGGCGCGTCAGGCGATCTTCAACGATCCCATGTGGAAAAAAGGCAACTATCGTCCCGAGCACCCTCCCGCGGACGGATTGGCCCTCGGTCGCGCCATCGGCCATATATCGTTTCTGTCCAACGCTTCCATGCACCTTAAATTCGGACGGCGCTTTTCCGCCCGGGACGGCATGTTCGACTTTTTCGGCCAATTCGAGGTCGAACGTTATCTCGAGTACAATGGTCGCGCCTTCATCGATCGTTTCGACACCAACGCCTTTTTATACCTGGCCAAGGCCCTCGATCTTTACGATGTTGCCTGGAACTACGACAGCCGGGAACAGGCGCTGGATCGCATCCAATGCCCGTCGCTGTGGTTCACCTTTTCCTCCGACTGGCTCTATCCGCCCCAAGAAGCGGAAGACATCGTCAATATTCTGCAGAAGTTGGGAAAGCCGGCCGAATACCACCCGATCCAGTCCGATTACGGACACGACTCGTTCCTGGTGGAACCGGAAAAGTTCACCCATCACATCACGGAATTCCTGAACCGCCTCACCGTATAAGCGATATCGGCTGCACAGTCACTGCTGACCCGTTTTGTCTTCGAATGATGATGGAGAAAGGACAGGGAATCGCACGAGCCGAAAAACCGGCGCGGGGATTATTTGCGGGGACGGCCAAACAGATCGAGCTGAGCGAAGCGATAGTCCTTGACCTTGAAGGGGCGCGGCATGAATCGGGGACAGCTGATCAGAAGGGTGCCTTCCGGCTGCCGGCAGGCACGCAGGCAACGGGCGCAAAGGCGATTATAGGCTTGTTTGGAAGCTGGTTTACGCAACGGATACATCCTCTTAAGTGGAATTGAAACCATTCTATCAGCACTGCGAGCAAGCGGCAACCGAACAAAAAGCGCTGATTGTAAAATTTTCTGCCACACAGGGTTGACAATCGTCAAATCATTGTGTATCTTCACACAGCTTGACGCGGGGTGGAGCAGCTTGGTAGCTCGTCGGGCTCATAACCCGAAGGTCGGAGGTTCAAATCCTCCCCCCGCTACCAAATAAACAAAAGGACTTGCCAGAAGGCAGGTCCTTTTTTATTTGCGCCTGTACCCTAGATTGTACCCTGGCAGATCAAAGGGGGCTTGCCCAACCAGTTATGGAGGGTAAGCATGGCAAGTCTCAAGAAACGCGGAAAAACTTATTACGCTCAGTACTACATCGGCACCAAACAAAAGCGGGTCAGCCTGGGAACCGACTCACTACAGGTCGCCAAGGAGAAAATCCGTCAGATCGAATCGGCCCTGGTGCGCGGCACCGATATCCCCCTTCCTACCAAAACACCCACCTCCAAAGTAGTCAACGCCTATTGCGATTACCTGTTGACCGTCAAAACGGCCCGTAATGCCCAGAGGATTTCTATTACCTGCGAGAAACCTTTGGTCCTGTCTGTCCGGCCCTGGTTCTTAAAAATGAACGCATCAGCGCCAAGTGTAAAAAACGTAAGAGCAAGGATAACCCAACCTATAGAAAACAGGTTGGGTTGCTTAGTGTACTAAAGATCAGGATATCTAAAATTGAAGTCAACAAAATAAGGATTAACAACCAAAACAAAGTAACTCTCACAAGAATAATAAAGAAACAGCCACGGAGCTATGGTTTTTTCAAAAGATAAAATAAAAGCGCCCCCAGCAGTACTGCCAGAGGCGCTTTGATCATAATAAGCTAGTTATTAGCGCTGCCCAGAGAAGAATTTATGCTGTTGCTACGATGGCTTGTGGTCCTCGACCTGTTCCAGGATGTGCCTTGTGGTCACCTTGAAGAGGCAAGTATTTCGGTGGCACTGGATGGATAACCTCTCTTTTAAATTTGTTATTATTTGTTTTTTGAAGCAATCTCAAGGGATTTGAGATCTTGCCGTTAAAAAACTGTCGTCTTATTTCTCTTCCCAAGACCTCTCCAATCAAGCTTGGCACAGCATTTCCTAGTTGGCGTTGGATTTCGGTGAGGCTACCTAATACCTCATAGGTATCAGGAAATGTTTGTAGTCGGCACATTTCCCGAGGCGATAGTCTTCTGCTTTTCCAATGAAAAGGCCCAATAGCACTTCCGGGTTGCGCCTGTATGGTCCACGACGGTCTACTTTTAGAGAGTTTTAGCAAAAAACTCCAGTACCTTGTTCTCCATCCAAATAAAGGTAGTCCCTCTCCCCTGTCTGTGTGGTGGAGATAATTGCTCCCCTCGGGGATGCTTGGAAGTAGGTCTCCCCACTTTCCCTTTACTTTAAGGTTTTCGTGCTCTAGTTCGTCTAAATCACCAATCGCATCCCAGGAAGTTAGCCATGGACTGAGAGGAAATAAGCTTTCCGAAATACTTTCTGGGTTTTGATGCGTTGGCTCGGGGAACTGAAACTCTTTGCCGTCCCTTGACCCAACAATAAAAACACGTTCACGCACCTGCGGGACGCCATAATTTGCGGCGTTAAGGACTCCTAGGCTGAAAGTGTATTTGGTCCCTTTCTCGCGGTTTATTTCATTTACTATTCTTCGAAGCAATTGTATTGCTTCGTCTTTCCCCTTGTATGTTATGCCAAAAACATTTTCCATCAGGAATGCTTTTGGAGTTAGATCTTTGAGGACTCGAAGGTAGGCGGTAAGAGTGTCCGCTCTCGGATCATCCAAGCGTTTTGTATCACCTTTTACCCAGTATGCGGCTTTTGAAAAGGGTTGGCAGGGAGGGCCTCCTATGAGTAGCGATGCTTCTCCAGAATTAAAGCCTCCAATTTCACTGAGTGTTGCACAAGAAACATTGTGGATGTCTTCCTCTATAGGATTCCAGTTGGGCCTATTGTGGCAAAGAGTTTGGCAGGCCCACTTGTCGATTTCCACGGCCACCGTTGTTTCAAAACCTGCAGCCTCAAGTCCAAGGTCGAGGCCGCCAGCCCCCGTATATAAGCTAATTGTCTTGAGCATTAATGAAATTTCCTGTAATTTAGCAGGTTGAATGTGGCATTAAGCAGAGTGCCCCATTAGTAACTGAATGGTACATTAACAAAATTGTATTGAGAATACAAGTGATAAAAGTAAAGCTACGTCAGGCCATGCAGGCTTTTTCTGGAAAAACAGGCGAAAAGGTGACCTATAACGAGATAGCCGAGAAAACAGGACTATCGAAGTCGACCCTAGAGGCCATTGGATCACGCCAAGATTACAATACTACTCTTGCTACCATCAATTCGTTGTGCAAGTTTTTTGAGTGCGATGTCTCCGACTTGCTGGAATACACTAAAGAGTAGATGCCTTCTTTCCATGTTTGTAAGGGAATTTAGATCTAATGTCTATTACTATTAATCACAGTGATGCTTGCAAAATTCTTCATGAGGAATTCGAGCGGACATCATCTGAACCTGAAGATGATTTAGAGGCCCAATGGAGAATTCGAGTCAAAAGGCTTTCTGAACTTTGTCCGTACCGTAAAAGCGCTACATTTATTGCGGCACTTGGAACAGCAATACTTGCAAAGTCTGTCAATTCCAAAGTCGATGTTTTTTGTATACTTGAAAGGGATGGTGGCGATACAAGTTATTCGGCAAGATCTTTGGCTGATAAGGTTTGGGCCAAGGAAAGAGCATATTTGGAAATTAACTTAGGTGCTAACAGAGCCAACCCTTTAAACAATGTTCCATTTATTGGGAGAGCAAGAATCGACGGGATTGAAAACGTTCGTAACAAAGAGGGATATGAATACCTTTGTGAATGCCTTAACGCCCTATCTGAAATAAAGCAAGAAGTGCTAGCAAGGACAGTCTTGCGAGCTTTTATAGCTTCACAAAAGGAAACAGATGTACGGACTTTTGAAGTTGGAAAGGAAGCTGGAGATTACCTAGTCATTCAGTCTTTGAGTGAGATCATTGATAGATTTGTTTGCATTGATAGTGAAGATGGACGTCGTGCTCAAGCTTCGGCAGCTGGTCTCCTTGTAACAGCTTTTGGAAAAGAGAACATTGAAGTCGGTCATGTTAATGACCCAGATAGAAACTTTCCTTTAGATATCGGCGTCTATAATTCCGCAGAAGAAGGTTCATTTCATTCTGCTATTGAAGTTAAAGATAAAAAAATTGAAGGGTCTGACCTCTTGGCAAGCATAGACAAGGCATGCGAGATGAAGATCTTTAATGTACTGTATTTAGCCATTGCTAAAACACAGACTCCATTCAACCTAGAAAGAGAGTATGTCTATGCCAGAAATAAGGGGTGTAGGCTTATCGTTTTCTTTTGTTGGCAGGAGTTTTGTAAAGCCTGTTTTGCAGTTTCCGATGTGGTTGGAGCCAGTGCTTTCGGATTTGCCTACAGAGCTATTGGCGAACAGCTTATCGAACTTGGCGTCTCTCAAGAAGGGATAGATTTGTGGGCGGAATGGCAATCTGAAGCTAAGTAATTGTACAATTATTTGAAAGAACTGTACCCCAAACTGTACCCTATTTTCTTGACGACATGGCCAATTTTGGCAAAATGGTAACGTCCCTTCGGGACAAACAACTCAACAGGGCTGATATTCCAATTCCGACTGAGACAAAACAGCAGGTCCTTTTTCTGTTTGGGGCTGTTTCCCGTTTTTACGGCCTGCAATTTTCCTGTCAACAATCCTTAACCGGCCATATCGCTTCAAAGCACCCCCAAGGGCCGGCCCGCTCCTGCGATTCACCATCTGTACCTAAACAAACTATATTTCCATACTAGCCGACTCCGGCCTGCGACAACGGCAACCAACGGGTATCCACAGGGGAAGCTTCGGTGCGTCAATGCAAACGAGCGTAAACGAAGCGGCACCCCCGAAAAGACCATTTTATTTTCGAACTTTGGCGTAAACGCCTGCCTGGAGGACAAATTTACTGGAAAAAATTATCTGCGTTTTATATGATAACGAGGCTTTTCGAATCCTGAAAATGGCCAGCATTTACGCCATGATGGCGATACCCGGTCAGCCGGGCCTCACCCATTTACCCGACCTCGGGACAACATCCTCCGGACATCCGACACATGTCCCCCTCCACCCCCGGTCAGATAGTTACTTGAACGCAAAGGAGCGACAATGAAAATTCTGGTTGCGGAAAAAATTGCCAAAGAGGGGCTACTGATTCTTGAAAAAGAACCCCTCGCCGAGCTGGACGTCAAAACCGACATGAGTCGCGAAGAGTTGCTGGGCATTATCGGCAACTACGACGCGCTGGTGATTCGCAGCGCCACCAAGGCGGACCGCGAACTGCTCGATGCCGGCGAGAACCTTAAGGTCGTTGCCCGAGCAGGCGTGGGGCTTGACAACGTCGACCTCAAAGCGGCCAGCGAAAAGGGCATCATCGTCTGCAACGCTCCCTTCGGCAATATCAACAGCGTCATTGAACATGCCATGGCGCTCATCCTGGCAGCCTGCCGCAAACTGGTCAAAGCCGACAACAGCATCAAAAGCGGCGAGTGGAACCGTTCCATCAAAGCCATGGAACTCAAAGACAAGGTTGTCGGCGTCGTCGGCCTCAATAAAATCGGTGGCGGCGTCGTCACCCGGCTCAAAGCTTTCGGCTGCGAGGTCATCGGCTGCGACCCCTATATTTCCGAAAAACGTGTTCAGGACCTGGGTATTCGTCTTGTCTCTCTCGATGAGTTGCTCGCCAGTTCGGACGTCATCAGCCTGCATGTCCCGCTGAACGATGAAACCCGCAACCTCATCGACGCTCCCCAGCTCGCACAGATGAAAGACAACGTTATTCTGGTCAATACCGCCCGCGGCGGGATCATCAACGAGCAGGCCTTATTAAACGCACTGGAGAGCGGTAAAATCGGCGCGGCCTGTGTTGACGTCTGGAGCGAGGAACCGCCCAAAAGCGACCACATCAAGCAACTCATCGCCCATGAACGTACCATCGCCATTCCTCACCTGGGCGCATCGAGTGTCGAGGCGCAGATCAACGTTTCCATTGACGTCGCCAAAGATATCGTCCGTTTCGCCAACGAACAGCCCTTGGAATACGCAGCCAATATCCCGCGTTTCGACAGTTCGATGATGGACCAGATGCGGCCGTTTTTACGCCTGGTGAATATTATGGCGGACTTCGTCTCGCAACTGGCCGATTCCAACCTGAACAAGATCACCTTCACCTATCAGGGCGATGTGGCCGACTACTGCTGCACACCGATTAGCGTCTGCGGACTGGCCGCCCTTCTCGATAACAAGGTGGAGCAGGATGTCAACATGGTCAACGCTTCCCTTATTGCCGAGAACATGGGAATCACCATCGAAGAGATTAAAAACGCCGAACCGGCGGCTTTTGCCAATACCGTAACCATCGGCATCGAAGGTCCCGGCCTGCGACGCACCATTGTCGGGACCCACTTCGAGGGACAGCCCCGCATTGTACGCCTGCGCGACTACCAGGTCGACTTCGCCCCCGAAGAACACATGCTGGTCATCACATACCGGGATCAACCGGGCATGATCGGCAAAATCGGCCAGATCCTGGGCGAGCACGACATCAATATCGCAGCCATGAACCTCGGGCGCCAGGAAAAGCTGGGCGAAGCCATGGTCATCCTGTCCCTCGACTCAGCGGTAGCATCGCATGTGGTGGCGGAGATCGGCTCCGTGGTCGATGCCACGTTCATCAAATACCTGCACCTGATCAAAGCACGCCCCGAGCAATAATGCCATGCCTATGGGGCCGGTGCTTGCCACCGGCCCTTTTGAAAACAACCTTCTGGCTGTTGGATGGATTATGATTATCGGAGTTCCCAAAGAGATCAAAACCCGCGAATACCGGGTCGCCATGACACCGGCAGGGGTACGTGCCCTTACCGAAGACGGCCACACCGTACTGGTGGAGCGCGAAGCCGGGATCGGCAGTGGTCTGAGCGATGAACAATATCGCCAGGCAGGGGCCCGTCTGGTGGATGCACCGGACAGTGTCTACGCAGAAGCGGAGCTCGTTGTTAAAGTCAAGGAACCGCTGCCCGCCGAATACGATTTACTGCATGCCAACCAACAGCTATTCACCTTTTTACACCTGGCGGCCGCTCCTGACTTGACGGTCTCCCTGCTCAATAACCGGGTCACTGCAATCGCCTATGAAACCATCCAACTGGCGGATGGCAGTCTGCCCCTGCTGCAACCGATGAGCGAAGTTGCCGGACGCATGGCCGTGCAGATCGGCGCACATTTTCTACAAAAGGAATGTGGCGGCAAAGGAGTGCTGTTGGCGGGAGCACCGGGCGTACGTCCCGGCCGGGTGGTGGTACTGGGCGCCGGCACCGGCGGCAGTAACGCCGTGCGCATTGCTGTGGGCATGGGCGCCGACGTCACCGTATTCGACATCGAACCGACCCGCCTGGCAGCGCTTGACGATCATTACGGCAACCATATCCACACCCTGATGTCCAATACCCAGAATATCGAGGAGGAAGTCAGTCGGGCGGATCTGGTCGTCGGGGCCGTCTTGATTCCGGGGGCCCGGGCACCGCACCTGGTATCGGAGGAAATGGTAAAAAGGATGGAGCCCGGCAGCGTGATCGTCGACCTGGCCGTCGATCAGGGCGGCTGCATCGAAACGGTACGTCCCACAACGCATGATGACCCGATACACGAAAGGTTCGGGATTTTACACTACGGCGTGGCCAACATGCCCGGAGCGGTCAGCCGCACCAGCACCTTCGCCCTGACCAACAGCACCCTGGTATATATCCGAAAAATCGCCAATCAGGGACTGCAAAGCGCCATGAGCGAAGATCCCTCCCTGGCCAAGGGACTCAACACCCACCAGGGGCGGTTGCATAACAGGGCTGTCGCCGAAGCGCTGGAACTGCCTTTTACGCCTTTGCCTTTCTGAAGCCCGCCTTTGCGTGTCACGCAGAGCTGCCGAAACAAAAACAAAAAACACAACTTCATCTCACGCAAAGCCGCAAAGCCACCAAGAAAGGCAACAACCTTATCTAAGACGTCCTTTCCCCTTGCGACCTTTTTCGGCGGCTAGATGTGCAGGTAATGGTCAAGAATATACCGTGAGATACTGCGCAGCGGAGGCATCTTCGGCAGGGCATCGACAGAGAACCAGCGGGCATCGGCCAGCTCACCGTAATCGACCACCAGCTCCCCGCCGTCATAATCGGCGACAAACCCTCCCATCAGCTGACTCGGAAAAGGCCAGCACTGGCTGCCGACATACCGCAGGTTTTTGACCCGCACCCCGGTCTCCTCGGTGATTTCGCGAACCGCCGCCTCTTCAAGACATTCACCGAAATTGACAAACCCGGCCACCAGGCTGTAATGCCCGTCAGGCCACTCGGCCTTACGGGTCAAAAGCACTTCACCGGGGCGCCGCACCAGAGTAATGGCACAGGGGTGAATATGCGGGAAGTGCACCGCCGCACAACCGGAACAGAGCTTGCCCCATTCATTGGGCAGACGCCCCATCGGGCTGCCGCAGCGACTGCAAACCTGGCTGTTGATTTCCCAATGCCGAATCTGATGGGCCAGACCTCCGAGCGACAGCAGCTGGATGGGGATGGATGTACCCCAGTCACGCAGCTGGCAAGGCTCCAGGCCATTGGCTACAGGCTGTTGCTCCGGCCATGGCAACAATCGGCAAGGCGAGCCCTCCCAGGTGCCGATATACAAGGCCTCGCCCCCGACCGGCCAGTCAGCCCGGCGACGGCCATGGGGAAGCTGCACGCCGGCTGAGCCGTTTTGCAGCAGCAACTCGGTGCCACGCAGCAATATCCAGTAGCCGACACCACCGGGATCATGGTCCGGCGGCCCCTGGCGAAAGTATTTTTGCAGGCAATCGTTGTTAAAAGGCAGATGTAACGGCGAAGAGAAATAGCTATCCAAAAGGTTCACAATCAGACTCCGAATCCAAACCAAAACATTTCATGCCGCCTTTTCAACGGCGTCTATCAGCCAAAAGCAGTGCCAGCTGGGTTTTTGCGTCCACGATTTCCCCCCTGTCCAGCAACTCCAGTGCCTCGGCCAGGGGCATGGTGACCGGCTCGATAAACTCATCGGATTCCAGCGCACGGGGGACGACTGTCAACTCCGTGGCAAGAAACAGAAAGACCCGCTCGTCGCAAAAGCCAACCGCCGAAAACATGTCGGCAAGCGGTTTCAGCGTACCCGGGCAATAGCCGATCTCTTCCTGAAGCTCGCGCCGTATGCACTCGGCAGGATCTTCATCCGGCTCCAGACGACCGGCGGGGATTTCCCAGATCATGCCGCCCGCCGCCGGCCGGAATTGACGGATGAGGATCACACGCCCGTCATCCAATACCGGCAGCGCCGCCGCGCCGCCGGGATGGCGAACCATCTCGTAGGTCGCCTCGCGTCCATCAGGCAGGGCATGTTCCTCCAGCGCAACGGAAATGATACGGCCCTGAAATATATCCTTGCACCTAGCACTCATGAGCGGCATCCTCGTTTACCGGCAGCACCATCTGCAAGTCGCCGAAACGGGCGCGAAAAACACGGGGCAACTCTCCCAGATAATCGCCGTCAACCTGCACCGGAGCCCTATCTCCGCGAACGGTGATCTCGCGGGCCTTGAGCTGCACCACCTCCTCCGCAAGCAAGGGATGTCCGGCGGCGATCTTACTCACGGTGCGCAACATACCCAAACGGGAATCGGATCGCAACAGACAGACATGCAGGGCATCTGCATACAAGGAAGCTCCGGGCGACACGACAAACCGGCCGCCGTAAAGGCGGCAATTGCTGACAATCACCCCGTAGGCCTGCCGGCGCATGCCGGTCTCCGTTGTCACCTCCAACGGCCTGGGGCGATAGCGCAGCAAACTTGCCAGGCCGCTGATAAGGTAGGCCAGCTTCCCCACATAGCGCTTGAGACGCAGATTAACCCTGCGCACCACCTCGGCATCGAAACCGATGCCGGCCATAAGCAAAAAATGCTCTCCGTCGGATTGCCCCAGACATACCCTGCGGGGTTCTCCGTCCATCACCAGGGCACAGGCTTTCTCCAGGTCCAGGGGGATCCCCGTTTCCAGGGCAAAAACATTGGTGGTCCCCAGCGGAATAAAAGCCAGGGGCGTATCGCTCGGCGTCAGGCCGTTGATGACCTCATTAAGCGTACCGTCACCGCCAGCCGCCACAATCCGGTCAAAACCGGCATCACGGGCATCGGCCGCCGCCTTTCTGGCATCGCCGCGCGCACCGGTTAAAACCAGCTTTACCGCGGCACCCCGAGCTTGCAACGAGGTCACCACCCGATCGATTTTGCATCGGGCACGGCCACCGGCCACCGGGTTGGCTATCAGCATGATCTTCATATCATTCCTCGGTCAAATCGGGCAAACAGTGTCAGGGCGCCGTCGGCAAACCAAGACGGCGAGCCCGCAACGGCAATATGCCGGTTTGGACAAACCGGCTTGCGCGCGTTTCACAGGGAGGAAGCCTAACATACCCAACAGCGTTTCAGATATACATAATTTTTTGCCACAGGCGCATCCCGGGCCAGCAAAGCGGAAAGGCAGCGTAAAGTGCAAGCACGGGATCCTTGCGCGGAGTTGCCGCAAGATCCGGCTGGCGTTACGATAGGGGTAAGCTCGTTTTTATCCGGTGCTCGGGGAAACACCGGCAAGGAGTCAAGTCATGTCACGGCGCGGAAGACTGTTGGCCATCGGCGACATTCACGGCTGCCACCGGGCCCTGCGAAGCCTGCTCGCACGCCTGTCGCCGAACCGCGGCGACCGTATGGTCTTTCTCGGCGACTACATCGACCGGGGACCGGATCCGCGCGGCGTGATCGACACCTTGCTGGCCGTGCGCAGACGCGTAATGCGATGTACCTTTTTGATGGGCAACCATGAGCGCATGCTGCTCGACGTACTGGAAGGCCGCAACCTGCCCCTTTATCTGGCCAACGGCGGGCTGGTCACCTTGCTCGCCTACATGACCGAAGGTCAGCTGCGATTACCCGCCTCGCACCGGCGATTCTTCAACGGTTTGCAACGCTTCCATGCCACAGGCAGCCATATTTTCGTGCATGCGGGCCTGCGCCCCGACTGCCCCCTGAGCCAACAGACAGAAGAGGACCTGCTGTGGATCCGGGACGCATTCCTTGCTTCGGATGCCGACTGGGGAAAAACGGTGGTGTTCGGCCACACCCCCATGCGCAAACCGCTGCTACAACCGCGGCGCATCGGGCTGGATACGGGAGCGGTTTATGGCGGTGTGCTGACCGCCTGCGACCTGCATACGCGTCGACTCTGGCAGGCGCGCGAACCCAATCGGGACTAGTCCTGCGACCGTTTGCGGCGCAACAGATCGCCGACCTTTGCCCCGGCAGGCAAAGGCAGCTGCACCCGCGCATTGGGCTGCACCACCGACAACGGCGAACCGTCTTCAGCCGTGGGTTCCTGCACCTCGAAACGGGCCAGGCGCATACCCGGTCCGATCAGCTCCAGAGTTTCTCCGGGAAAAAAGCGATTACGCCCGAGGATCTCCCCCCGACCATCACCGACGATGCCGACAACCTCACCGACAAAATCGTAACAACGGATATAACCGCCGTGATCCGGCTCTAATTGGGGATCGTCCTTACCGAGGAGAAACCCGGTGCTGTACGGCCGATGGCTGACGCTCTCCAACTCCTCCCGCCAACTCGGCAGGCAACGCCAGTCTCCGGGGTTTTCCAGATACCGATCCAGGGCCTCCCGGTAAACACGCGTTACCACCGCGGTGTAATAGCGGCTTTTCATGCGCCCCTCGATCTTGAGACTGTCGACTCCGGCCTCGACCAATAGCGGCAATTGTTCCAGCAGACACAAATCGCGGCTGTTCAGCAGGTAACTGCCCCGTGCATCTTCGGCAATGGGAAAATATTGACCCGGACGGGTCTTTTCCGTCAGCGCGTAATCCCACCTGCAGGGCTGAGTGCACAACCCCCGGTTGGCATTGCGTCCGGTAAGAGCCGCCGACAGAAGACAGCGACCGGAATAAGCCACGCACATGGCACCGTGAACAAAAACCTCCAACTCCGTATCGGTGGCGGCCCGGATAGAACGGATATCCTCCAGACTCAACTCGCGGGCCAGATTGACGCGCCGCACACCGAGCCCCGCCCAGAAACGGACAGCTTCGGCATTGGTGGTATTGGCCTGAGTGGAGAGGTGGATCTCCCGCCCTGGATCAACCCTTCGTACCAGGGCAAACACTCCCGGATCGGCAACGATGTAGGCATCCAGCTCCAGGGACCGCAATTGTTCCACATAAGCGGCGAAGGCGTCCGTTTCGCCCGGCAGCAGATAGGCATTCAACGTCAGATACAGACGCCGATTCAGGCGCAGGGTCAAGTCCCTGGCCCGAGCCAGTTGCTCAAGGGTGAAATTATCCGCCTGTGCCCGCAAGCCGAAATATTCCCCTCCCGCATAAACAGCATCGGCGCCGTACATCAAGGCCGTTTCGAGTTTTTCCAGATTTCCGGCAGGCGCCAGCAATTCAGGCTGCGATATCATGATGATTCTCTTTTCTTCCTTATTCTAAATAGTGACTGTCGGCATAAACAGCCCGGACAGCGTAACCGGCCAGTTGCCATTTTCCGGAGGACCGGCAAACGCTGAATCGACCCTTTTTCATCCCGGCATCAGCCGTGCCCGACAAACGTCCGGGCGGACAACGGCCATGCATACCCTGCGGGTATGGCATCCCATGTCGGACGGCCGACGGAATCAACACATTAGCACGAAATGAGGGCCGGGCAAAACCGCTTCACAGCCCGGCGCAATAAAACCTTTCCCCTTGACAAGGCCCTAAAAAGCCTATACTTTTTTAACAATTCTTCACTTTACCCGACCCCTTTTATGCGGCTTCCGGTTTTTCCGCGAGCCGGGGATGTTATCATGACACGTTTTTACCTTTTTTTCGTCCTTTCCAGCCTCCTGCTTTCAGGATGTGCCATGACCTCACCCGGCACCCGCCCCGGCACCGCCCCGGGAGGGACGGCCCTTAGATCGACGATCGAGGCCCAGCGCCAGGAGATTGAGCAATTGAGCATGCGGCTGGACACCCTTGAACAAAATCTGGCCGGGCAGCAAAAGCAGCTGGCAGCGCTACAGGCAGCTGCGGCGGCACAAAAAGTCACCTACACCGGGGAAAACACCATCTCTGCGGGACATACCACGGGCACCGGAGCCGATCAGACTCCCGCCTCTGCAACCAAAATCTACCTGAAGGCATTCGGCGATTACGCTTCCGGCCGTTATCACCAAGGCATAAAAGGCTTTGAAAGCTTTTTGGATCATTTCCCAGCCAACAATTATGCCGGCAATGCTCAATTTTGGCTCGGAGAATGCTACTACAACCTGGGACAATACGATCGCGCCGTCCAGGAGTTTCAAAAAGTTGTCGATAATTACCCGCTCAGCGGCAAAGCACCGGAGGCCCTGCTGCGCATGGCACCGGCCTTGCGCCAGCTTAATCAGTATGAAAAGGCACGCCAGGCCCTGCAGGCGCTGCAACAGCGTTACCCAAACAGCGCTGCAGCGCGCAAAGCCATGATCGAGCCCTGACAAGATCATCATATTAATCGTTCGGGTGGAGAACCTTGACCGGTTTCACCTGACTGCCATCTCACGGGGGACATTCCATGAAAACCATCTGCAAAGCACTGGCGGTCTTGTGCCTGCTGTTCCCGCTTGCAGCTACAGCACAAACACCGGAGCCAATCTACACCATTAAAAAAGGCGACACCCTGTGGGGCATCTCCGAAAAATTCATCAAAGACCCCTACTACTGGCCCAATCTGTGGGCCAATAATCCCTTTATCACCAACCCCCACTTCATCTATCCGGGGCAGCAGGTCGCCATTCGCGACGGACGGCTGGTGTTGCTGCCGGGGCACGCCGAGGAGACAACCGCGCCGCCCGCAGACACCGCGTCTGAGAGCCTGCCGATCGAGCCGACGGAGGAAATCACCGTCAAAGGCGTGGCCGGAAACGAAGGTTTCGTCACCCTCGATGCTCTGGAACAGGCCGGAACCCTGGTCGATGCCACCGACGACCGCATTATGCTCGGCAAACACGATCAGGTATTTGTAAAAATCAATACTCCCGATGTACAGCTCGGCGCTGTCTACTCCCTGGTCGACCTGGGAGAAAAGATCAAACATCCCGTCAGCAACAAGGTTCTCGGCCACCGGGTCAGTTTCCTCGGAACTGCCGAAATCATCGACATCTCCCCTTCGGTCGCCACCGCTGTCATTCGAAGCTCCGTCAAAGAGATCACCCGCGGTGCCCTCCTGCTGCCTCTGCAGCCGGCCAATCGTGAAATCGTGCTGAAAAAAGCCACCGCCCCCCTGCTGGGGAGCGTCATCGCCAACAGCCGGGAAAAACTCGCATTGAGCCAGCACGATGTGATTTATCTCGACCTTGGCGACGAAGACGGTTTGCAGGTCGGCAACATGGTATACCTGTCCCGTCCCCGCGAAACCACTCACCGGGTATTGCCCGACCATGACGTGGAATTGCCGGACGAACTGCTGGGCGCCGCCGTGGTACTGAGTACGCAACCGCGAACCTCAACGGCCCTGATCCTCAAATCGGTCAACCCCATTTATGCCGGCGACCGGGTTTCCACTCCCGACGAGTAGCACGGCACCTGCGAATCTTGGATAAAGAAAAAGGGATTGAAGCGATTCAATCCCTTTTTTTCTGGGGAAAGGGAGTTTAGCCATCATGACACCCAAAGAACAGGCGTGGTTGCGGCTGCATCTGACCCCGGGACTGGGGCGCGCCGGTATCATCCGCCTGATGGAAGCATTCGGTTCGCCCGAAGCCGCCCTTATCGCCAGTCCCCGGGAATGGCAAAAACGCGCCAGGATCCGCGCCGCCGTAGCCGAGGCGCTGCCGGCAGAAAACTCTCCCCTGTATCTGCAGACCCTTGAGGAATTAACGCAGCTGGAAGTCGGCATCCTGTCGCTGTGGGATGAAAAGCGCTACCCTGCCTTGCTTCGCACCATCTACGACCCGCCCGCCCTGCTCTATATCCGGGGAACCCTGACCGAACAACCCGGTCTTGCCGTCGTGGGTGCGCGAAAAGCCACCGTCGCCGCCCGCCAGAACACGCACCATCTATGTCGCCAGCTTGCCGCCCAAGGCATCGCGATTGTCAGCGGACTGGCCCGCGGCATCGATCGGTCCGCTCACGAAGGGGCCCTGGCCGCTGGCGGTCACACCGTAGCCGTCCTCGGTTGCGGCATAGATCGCATCTATCCGGCGGAAAACAAGCAGCTTTTCAACGACATATTGGATCAGGGCGGCGCCATCCTGTCGGAATACCCACCTGGAGCACCACCCCTGGCCAGGCATTTCCCGGGACGCAACCGCATTATCAGCGGCATATGTCGCGCAGTGCTGGTGGTTGAAGCGGCGCAGCGCAGCGGTTCTTTGATTACCGCAGAATTCGCCTTGGAACAGGGCCGCGAAGTGTTCGCCCTCCCCGGCCCCATCTGCAATCCCGCCAGTCACGGCACCAATCAACTCCTTAAAGATGGCGCTCACCTGGTTACCGAAGCCGCGGATATCCTGCAAATTTTCATGCCGGGACGATCCGCCCCGGAGTGCGTACCGGCCGACGATGGCATGGTCAAAAAACTCTCCGGCACCGCCCTGAAGGTTTACCAGGCGTTGCAGGACACCCCCTTGCACGTCGACGAGCTGGCCAGGAAATGCGGCTTGACTCCTATGGAGGTTTCCGCTATTTTACTCCACTTAGAACTTGAGGACGGAGCAATTCAGCTACCCGGAATGCGCTTTGTGCGCAAACGGAGCACCTGAATACATGGAGTTTTATGACCGGAAACCCCCTTAAAGAACGGGTGTTGGCCATCGTCAGCATCATCGCCCACTACATCATGGAAGATGGGCAACTGCCGGCCAACGGAGACCTTATCGAGGAACTGCTGTCAGTCGGGTTCGAAGCTGAAGAGATCGATGCGGCTTTCAACTGGATGGAAAACCTGTCCCTGCACCAGAGCACCGATCCCTCTGCCCGCCCCCTGGCCGTCCCCAGCCAACGTATCTTTACAGCCGAAGAAACCCAGGCCATCGCACGCGATGCGCGCGGATTCCTGATGCGCATACGCGAGATGGGTATCATCGACGAAAATATTCTGGAGGAAATCATCCAGAAAGCTTTGCACACCGAAGAAGACGAAATCAGCCTGAAGGATATCAAAACCCTTACAGCCCTGACCCTCTTCTCCCATTCCCATCACGAATGGATGCGCGAAGTCGACTGTTTTATGGATGATGACTGGACTCGGCTTTATCACTGAAACAGAAACAGGCTGCGGTTTCCCTGCAGCCTTTTCATTTCAGGCTGGCTCGGGAACAAAAACATGACCTCCTCAATCGACAGTCCTTTAAATCGAGGCATTCATGGCACAATCCCTGGTAATAGTCGAATCGCCCGCCAAGGCGAAAACCATCGAAAAATTTCTCGGCCCGGGCTATAAGGTCCTGGCTTCCTATGGCCACGTCCGCGCCTTGCCCAGCAAACAGGGCTCGGTCGACGTGGAGCATAATTTTTCCCCCCTTTACCACGTTCTCCCCGAAAGCCAGAAACACATCGAGCTGCTGAAAAAAGAAGCCAAAAAGAGCCGGGAACTGATTCTGGCCACTGACCCCGACCGCGAAGGGGAGGCTATCGCCTGGCACTTGCTGGAGGCTCTCGGGATCGACGAAAACGCAAAAAGCCCTGAGGTCAAACGGGTTACTTTTCACGAAATCACCAAAGGCGCCATCCAGGAAGCCATCTCCAAACCCGGACATATCGCACGGGAGTTGGTCGATGCCCAGCAGGCGCGCTCCATACTCGACTATCTGGTCGGCTTCAATCTGTCGCCCTTTTTGTGGAAAAAGATCCGTTACGGACTGTCCGCCGGACGGGTGCAATCCGTTGCACTGCGCCTGATCTGCGAGCGGGAAAAAGAGATTCAGGCTTTTGAAGCGCGTGAATACTGGACCATCGAAACCCGACTGGCCACGGAGCAGGGCAGCGTGTTTCCAGCCCGGCTGTATGCCGTCGACGGGAACAGTCTCGGCAAGTTCGACATTAACCAGGAAGCGCAGGCCCTGGAACTGGTCAAAGCGATCGGCAGCGAAGCGTTTCAGGTGGAGAAGCTCAAAAAAACCTCCAAAAAACGCAATCCCGCAGCGCCCTTCACCACCAGCACCCTGCAACAGGAAGCCAGTCGCAAACTCGGTTTTTCCGCACGCAAAACCATGACGGTGGCCCAGAAACTGTATGAGGGGATCGATGTCGGCAACGGACTCGAAGGTCTGATCACCTACATGCGTACCGACTCGGTGGCCCTGTCGCAGGTCGCCACCGGTGAAGCTCGCGAACTCATCACCCGCATGTACGGCGAGGACTACGCCCTCGACAAGCCGCGCGTATTTAAAAACAAAGCTAAAAACGCCCAGGAAGCCCATGAGGCGGTGCGACCCACCTCGCTGTCCAACCTGCCGGACCAGATCAAAGCCCATTTGAGCTCCGACCAGTTCAAACTCTACCGGCTGATCTGGCAGCGTACCGTGGCATCGCAGATGGCTACCGCCCAGCTGGAAGCCACCACCGTCGACATCCGCGCCGGCGAACGCTTCGTATTCCGGGCCTCCGGCCAGGTCGTCCGCTTCCCCGGCTTCATGAAGCTGTATATCGAGGACACCGACAAGGACGAGGACCAGGACCGTCAGGAAGAAGGTACCTTGCCGCCACTGGAACAGGAACAGCCCCTGGATTGCCAGGAAGTGCAGCCTTCCCAGCACTTCACCCAGCCCCCGCCTCGCTTTACCGAGGCCAGTCTGGTCAAAACCCTTGAGGAACACGGCATCGGCCGCCCCTCAACCTATGCCTCCATCATCAACACCCTCACCACCCGCAAATACGTGCGTCTGGAAAAACGCGCTTTTTATACCGAAGACGTGGGAATGGTGGTCAACGATTTGCTGGTCAACCACTTCAACAAATACGTCGATTACGATTTTACCGCCCAGTTGGAAGAAGATCTCGACGCCATCTCCCGCGGCGAGCGGGAATGGCAACCGGTACTGAAGGATTTCTGGGAACCGTTCATCTCCCGGCTGAAGGAAAAGGAGACCCAGATCTCCAAGCAGGATGTCACCACGGAAAAGACCGATCGTATCTGCCCCGAGTGCGGCAAGCCCCTGGTCATCAAACTGGGGCGTTCCGGTCGTTTCCTGGCCTGCTCCGGATTCCCGGATTGCCGCTATACCGAGCCGTTGGCCGGACAGGAACGCGAAGAGCCGGTCATGTCCGATCAGACCTGCGAAAAATGCGGCGCCCCCATGCTCATCAAACAGGGGCGCTACGGCAAGTTCCTGGCTTGCTCGGCGTATCCGGAGTGCAAAAACATTCAACCCCTGGTCAAACCCAAGGCCCTCGGTATCACCTGCCCGCAATGCGGCGAAGGCGAACTGATGGAGAAGAAAAGCCGCTATGGCAAAATCTTCTACTCCTGCAACCGTTACCCGAAATGCAAATACGCGCTGTG
Organism: Syntrophotalea carbinolica DSM 2380; assembly: GCF_000012885.1. Taxonomy (NCBI): domain Bacteria; kingdom Pseudomonadati; phylum Thermodesulfobacteriota; class Desulfuromonadia; order Desulfuromonadales; family Syntrophotaleaceae; genus Syntrophotalea; species Syntrophotalea carbinolica. Next base: position 497,132 of record NC_007498.2, on the reverse strand, counting down.
GGATCTGCCCATTGAAGAGCCTTGCCCCAAATGCAAGTTTCCGCTGGTGGTGGAAAAAACCACCAAACGCCAGGGGACCTTCCGCAAGTGCCCGCAAGAAGATTGCGACTGGACGGTTGTTTTGATTCCGCCTGAGCCCAAGGCCGCAACCAAAAAGACCACAACCCAAAAAACCGCGGCCAAGAAGACCCCGGCGAAAAAAACGGCGGCTAAAAAAACTACGGCAGCGAAACCGGCTGAAAAGAAAACTGCGAGCAAAAAATCCGCAGCGGCAAAACCGGCCGCAAAGAAAACCGCGGCAAAAAAGACCACAACCACCAAGGCGGCCACCCAAAAAGCCGCCCCGAAAAAAACTGCGGCCAAGAAGGCGACCAAGAAAGAAGAGTAAGCATAGCGCCGCAGGTTTTTCAGCGCTCATTCAACAACCTATGTACGACCGGGCCTTGCGGCCCGGTCGTTTGTGTATTCCGGCGTAGAGGCGCCGTAAAGACATCATGAATCCTACACACAGCCAACAGCCCCATCTGACCATCATCGGCGCCGGCCTGGCCGGATGCGAAGCGGCATGGCAAGCTGCCGCCCTTGGGGTGCAGGTGACCCTGCATGAAATGAAACCCACCAGTTTCTCCCCGGCGCACCAAAGTGCGGACCTGGCCGAACTGGTCTGTTCCAACAGTTTGCGCGGAGCCGGCATGAACAATGCCGTCGGTTGCCTAAAAGAAGAATTGCGCCGCTGTGCGACGCTGTTCATGCAGGCCGCCGATGCTACCGCCGTCCCTGCCGGGGGCGCGCTGGCGGTCGATCGCGACGCTTTCTCCCGCTATATTACCGAGCACATCGAACAGCATCCCCTTATCACCCTGCAACGCAACGAACAATGCTCGGTTCCCCCCGAAGGCACGGTCATTATTGCCTCGGGCCCGCTCACCTCCGACGCGCTGGCACCCCATCTGGCGCAGCTGACCGGCAGCCGGCACCTGTACTTTTACGATGCCATCGCCCCTATCATCGAAGCGGACAGCATCGACTTCAGCATCGCCTGGAAAGCCTCGCGTTATGGGCGCGGCGGAGACGACTATATCAACTGCCCGATGTCCCGCGACGAATACATGACCTTTGTCGAAGCCCTCAAAACCGCCGACAAGGTGGCGGGCAAGGACTTTGAAAAAGTTATTCATTTCGAGGGCTGCATGCCCATCGAGGAAATGGCCCGACGCGGCGACATGACGCTGGCCTTCGGCCCCATGAAGCCGGTCGGCCTGCCCGATCCGCGCACCGGTAAAGATCCTTTCGCCGTCGTCCAGCTACGCCAGGACAACCTGCATGCAACCCTGTTTAACATGGTCGGCTTCCAGACCAAGCTCACCTATCCGGAACAGCGGCGTATCTTCCGCACCATTCCGGGACTGCAAGACGCCCGGTTCGCACGTCTGGGCAGCATGCACCGCAACACCTTCATCAACGCTCCGCGTTGCCTGGATCAGCACCTGCGCCTCACATCCGATCCGCGCATGTTTTTCGCCGGCCAGATCACCGGCGTGGAAGGGTACGTCGAATCGGCGGCCTGCGGCTTTCTGGCCGGCCTGTTCGCAGCCGGCCAGTTGACCGACCATGCCGTGCCGCTGCCACCGGCGACCACCGGTCTCGGCGCATTGCTCGGTCATTTGTCGCACTCCAGTCCCGACGACTTTCAGCCGATGAATGTCAATTACGGCCTGTTCCCTCCCCTGGAGGGGCGCAAACGCAAACGATCCGAACGCCGCCTGGCCATGGCAGAGCGGGCCCTGCGGGATCTGGAACCCTGGCGCCAGCGGGTACTCTCCCATATACCTGATCTCAAGCCTTTTCCCGCGGAGGACTCCGATGATGTCTGATCCAAACAATGCTCCTCAGGACCATGATTCCGGCATCGTACTGGCGTCGGCATCGCCGCGGCGCAGTCAGCTGCTTGCCGGGGTAGGAATCGCCTTTGACGTCGTCCCCAGCGACGCACCGGAAGAGAGCGTGCCGGAGGAAACCCCGCAGCAGCACGCCATACGCTTGAGCTTGCTCAAAGCCCGCGAAGTGGCCAATCGCCCGGAGGTAAAAGGCCGCTGGTTCATCGGCAGCGACACCATCGTGGTGCGCGACGCCACCATCCTCGGCAAACCCCGCGACGCCCGTGATGCTGCGGATATGCTCGGCAGCTTGTCCGGGCGCAGCCATTGCGTCATCTCCGGCTATGCCGTCCTCGACCGCATCACGGGAAAGGAAGTGGCCGATGCGGTTACCACGGTGGTCAGGTTCCGAAAGTTGACAGATGAAGAGATTCAGGGGTACATTGCCACCGGTGAGCCCTTCGGCAAAGCTGGAGCATATGCCATTCAGGGCATCGGTGCCTGCATGATCCCCGCGATCGAAGGCAGCTATACCAACGTTGTCGGCTTGCCGCTTTGCGAAGTGGTGGAAACGCTGGAACGACTCGGCGCGGTGCGCCTGTTTGCATCGGACCGTCCCCTTTGCGCCCATCTCGATCCCCCAGCTTAAGACGCATACCGGTTGGAAACCGCAGCAACCGGACACCGGAAGGACTTGTCATGAGCATTCAAACCAACCTGCAGACTATCCGCGAGCGTATGAACGCCGCCTGCCGACGCGTCAACCGCAACCCGGAGGACGTGCAACTCGTAGCCGTATCCAAGACCAAGCCAGCCGACATGATCGAAGCGGCAGCCGCGGCCGGCCAGTCTCTGTTCGGCGAAAATTACGTGCAGGAGTTTCTGACCAAAACCGAGGACGTCACCGTACCGGTTGTATGGCATTTTATCGGCAGCCTGCAATCCAACAAGGTCAAGTACCTGTGCGGCAAAGTCGCCATGATCCATTCCGTCGATCGTCTCTCCCTGGCCAAAGAGATCGACCGCCAGTGGGGCAAATCGGGGGAAACCGCGCAGATCCTTATCCAGGTCAACCTTGGCCAGGAAGAAAGCAAGTCGGGCACCGAGGAGGCCGCCCTCGAGGATCTGGTACGCAAGGTGGCCGCCCTGCCTCACATACGCATTTGTGGTTTGATGGCCCTGCCCCCTTATCTGGACGACCCCGAACAGGTAAGACCTTTTTTCCGCCGCTTGCGGCAACTCGCCGACATGCTGGCCGCCCTGAATATCCCCGGCGTAGAGATGCGGGAGCTGTCCATGGGCATGAGCCACGACTTTGACGTCGCCATTGAGGAGGGAGCCACGCTGGTACGGGTCGGCTCCGCGATTTTCGGTTCCCGTTATTGAGGTTAGACCATGCTTGATTCGTCACGCTCCCGTGCCCAATGGGGCTCACGCATCGGCTTCATCCTGGCGGCCGCCGGCAGTGCCGTCGGTCTCGGCAACATCTGGAAATTCCCTTACATCACCGGCAACAACGGCGGCGGCGCCTTCGTTCTGGTGTACCTGGTCTGCATCGCACTGGTCGGATTGCCGATCATGATTGCGGAGCTGATGATCGGCCGCCACACCCGGCGCGATGCCGTCGGCGCCTTTATCTCCCTGGAGGGCCGGCGCTCCCCCTGGCAGATAGCCGGTTGGGTCAGTATCCTCGCCGCTTTCGTTATCCTGTCCTATTATTCGGTGGTGGCCGGATGGACCCTGGACTTTATCCTGCGGGCGCTGCAAGGAGCCTTTACGACACCGCTTGGGACCAATACCAGCCAGGCCGCCGATCATGTCTCAACGCTGTTCCAGGGACTGATAGACAGCGGTCCGCGGCAACTGATGTGGCACTTTATCTTCATCTCGCTGTGCCTGGGCATCGTCATCGGCGGGGTACAGAAAGGCATCGAGCGGTGGAGTAAAATCCTCATGCCGATCCTGCTGGGGCTGCTGGTTCTGTTGTTTGTCAACGGCATGCTCAGCGACGGCGCGCGGCAGGCGCTGAACTTCATGTTTCGCCCCGACTTTCAAAAACTGAACCCCGGCGCCGTGCTGGAAGCCCTGGGACATGCCTTTTTCACCCTGTCCCTCGGCATGGCGGCCATGATCACCTACGGCTCCTACCTGAGTCGTCAGGACAGCCTTTTCGGCTCCGGCCTGCGCATTGCCCTGCTCGATACCGGCATCGCCCTGATGGCCGGCCTGGCCATTTTTCCCATCGTGTTTTCCGCCGGCATGCAACCCGGTGCCGGACCCGGGCTGGTTTTCCAGACCATTCCTGTGGTTTTTTCCAACCTTCCCGGGGGCAACATCCTGGCCCTGCTATTTTTTCTGTTGCTGGCCTTCGCAGCCTTGACCAGCGCCATCTCGCTGCTTGAATCCCAGGTCGCCTACCTCATCGACGAGCGCGGCTGGGGCCGCAAACAAGCCACCGCTTTCCTGGCCATACTGGCTTTCGTGGTCGGAATTCCATCGGCTCTTTCCAGCAATCTACTGGGACATCTGACGCCCATCGCCGATCTTGGCGTGTTCGATTCCATCGATCTGATCGCGTCCAACTACCTGTTGCCTGTCAGCGGGCTGCTCACCGCTTTGTACGTCGGCTGGTTCTGGAGCGGCCAGGAAGAGAAAGAGGAACTGTTGGCCGGCGGCTCAGGCTGGATCTATCCGACCTGGCATTTTTTGATCCGCTTCGTGGCACCTGTGGCGGTTGGTGTTATCCTTTATAGCAAGATCGAGGAAACGGGCCTGTTTTCATTTTTGGGGAGCATCTTCTGACCGGAGGCATGCGCCATGAGTTTCGACACCCTGTTGTTCGACCTGGACGGAACCCTTATCGACTCGGCTGCCGACCTGGGTACCGCCGTGAATCTGTTGCGCGCCGAGATCGATCTTGCCCCCTTGTCTATCGACCAGGTGCGCACCTATGTCGGCGACGGGGCCACCATGCTGGTGCGTCGGGCACTACCGGAGAAAGCCTTTTCCGAGCAAAAACTTAGGCGTTTCCTCCAGCTGTACGAGGAACACCTGGTGGAAAAAACCGCCACATATCCGGGCATCGACGATTTTCTCATGGCGCAACAGGGTAAAAAAATGGCCGTCATCACCAACAAGCCCTTTGATATTACTATGCGTTTGTTGTATGAATTGGGCCTCACGGCTTTCTTCGGATGCATTATCGGCGCCAACGGCGGGCTACCCAAAAAGCCGGATCCGGCGCCCGTTTTCATGGCCCTGCGCGATCTCCAGTCCGACGCCCATAAAGCCGTCATGATCGGCGACCATCATACGGATCTGCGCGCCGGCCATGCCGCCGGTATCAAAACCTGTTTTTGCGCCTGGGGCATCGGCAGGACCGACGGCTTCCCCTACGACTATCTGGCCGAAACCCCGCAGGATCTGTCGCGCCTGTTTCCCGCCTGATCGGGAAGAACAGCACTCTAATCTTCACTCAACTCCCCAGCCGGCCCGACCCTCCGGCCACGGGCATTGGCGCAAAAAATCCGCCGCCGCACTGCATTCCGGCTGGACTGGCTATATTGTCACCCTTTTCCCGAATTGATCCTTTTTCATGACCGAAACAGCCCCCCTGTCCCTGCGACAGATCTCCCGCTTTTTCTTTCCCCTCATGCTCAATGTGCAGCTGATGAGCTTTTCCCACAATATCATCAACATGGCCCTGGCTCGCCAGAACGATGCCGTGACCAATCTGGCCGCCTTCGCGGTGGCCCTGGCCCTGCATCTGTTCCTCGCCTCGCCGGGTTATCAGAATCACACCATCGCCCTGGCCCTGATTCGCGGAAAACGTTCTTTGCGCAGCGTATCGGTGTTCGTCATCGCCGCATCGAGCGCCATCTCCGTCATGCTGTCCCTCATTGCCTGGACCTCCCTTGGACAAATTGTTTTTGTGCAACTTATCGGCGTATCGCCGCAACTGGCCACCCAGGCCCGTTCAGTTATCGCTATCCTCGCCTTTTTACCGTTTTTCACCGGCCTGCGGGGACTGTGCCAGGGGATCGTGATACGGGCGCGCCATACCGAACTGGTTTCCCTTGCCACCCTGGTGAGGCTTTTTACGTTGGTGATCATTCTGCTGTTGGCCGCCCGACATATACCCGGCCCGCAACTCGGCGCCCTGGGACTGGTCGGCTGCATCGCCGTGGAAAGCCTGTTCATGCTCTGGTTTGCCTGCGCCTGCGGCCTCGGCCCAGCGGGCCCTGCCAAAGAAGAATTCGGCGTACGGGATACGTTCCGATACAGCCTGCCGCTGGCTTTTTCATCGGCCATGCAACAGGTCGTTCCCCTGTTGATCAGCGCCATCATCAGCCGTCTGCCCGACGCCACCCTGGCCCTGGCGGCCCTTGGCGTCATTCGCGGCTTTATCTTTCTGCTGGCAGGGCCGATGCGCAACCTGCAGCAGGCCTATCTGGCCCTGGTGCACACCAGACATGACTACCGCATGCTGATGCGTTTTTTTCGCCTGGTCGCCGCAGGCATGGCAGTGATCATGCTGGCCGTAGCCTATCCCCTCAACCTGCCGGTACTCGGCTGGGGCATGGGGCTGGAAACCGAATTGCGCAACTATATAGCCCTGCCGCTGGCCAGTTGTGCCCTTTTTCCCGTGCTGTACGGCGCGGTCAATCTATGGCGCGGCCTGTTTGCCCAATGTCACAGCACCGGCGTGCTGGGCTGGGCCACTGTCGCCAAGGTCGGTTACCTGGCGCTGGTCTGGCCCCTGGCCACGCTCAGCCCGATTCCCATATCGGGAATCGCTCTGGCGGTTTTCCTGCTGCTGTCGTGCGAATACTGCGAAGCCTGGTATCTGAATCGCCGTCGCCGTCAGCTCAATACCTGATAGCGCCGAAAAAACACCTTGCTAGCGTGGAGCCTCGATCCTACAATAAAACATGGCACAACGGCCAAGGAGAGCCATTAGGCGTTTTCCGAAACGGTTCGAGTAAAAGTTCAACCTTGGCCGTGAGACAGATACTGTGCCATATGGCCCCTTCCGCTTTAGGTTGCAGATGCACCGCGGGCATGTTCAAGGGCGCTTATGTTTTCCATATGGCAGAACCGAATTGCTGCACTTATCATTTATGAGGAAACGGTATGGCGGAAAAGAAACATCCCTGTCCCGATTGTCAGTTTTGCCAATGGTGTTCCGACATACGCTGCTCCGCGTGCCTGGGACGGGGCAGATCCTGCCGAAAGAAGCTCTCCATGGCTGAGCAGATCGAACTCTACGAAAAAACCAATCGCGAGTTCGCCGAAAAGAAAAAACAGCGGGCGACCGGGCAACCATCGCACTGCTGCAAAAAATAGGGCCGTTTCCCGAAGAAACGGCCTTGGCATGTTTTATCCGGGGGCAAAAGCTGGCCCCGGAGTTTCCGATCCCCTTAACTGAACCGAGCCCATCGCTATGACACCACCCAAAGAAGTACCGCCCTACGTTATTTACGGCTTTTTCTTTACCGGCCTGATGTCCTCCATCTGTTTTCGGGTTCTGCCCATCGCCAATCACCTGTGGCCCGAAAGCTTCCGCCCCATCTGGTACGTGGGCGTCATCGGCTACTGCCTGTTTTTCCTTTACCGATACCGGATCACCCTCAAGCGCCGCCGAACCATCATCGGCATGAATCTGCTGTCCAAGCTCAAGGCCGACACCCTCGGCACCGACGATCGCGAGGCCATCCGTTACATCCTCTCCTCACTGACGGTCAGCAAAGAAGGCCTGAACTACCTGATCATCTTCGTCCTGTCGGTGGTGGCCATCGCCGCCGATCTGGCCCTCGGATAATCCGACGGTGTCTGCATATCCGCATAACGACAAAGGCCGATCCTAGGATCGGCCTTTGTCGTAGTTTTGATTCTAAATCCCGCTCAGCGGCATACAACTACCCTTTGCCCAACTCGCGGGATCGCTTCGTGGCCTTCGAAACCGCCTTGATCAGCGCGGCCCGCATGCCTTTTTCCTCCAGCTCCTTGACGGCCGCAATGGTGGTGCCGCCCGGCGAGCAGACCTTATCGCGCAACACCGCCGGGTGCTCGCCGCTTTCTTTCACCAATTGCGCCGTACCGAGAACCGTCTGGGTAGCCAGCGCCAGGGCCGTATCCATAGGCAGGCCTTCGAGTACCCCACCTGCAGCCATGGCCTCGATAACCATGTAGACATAGGCCGGCCCGCTGCCGGATAACCCGGTGACGGCATCGAGCTGCGCCTCGTTGACGACATGCACCGTGCCGACGCCTTCAAACAGATGCACGGCGGTGGCCAGGTCATCCTTGGTCGCATGCTGCCCGGGGCACAACGCCGCTGCCCCTGCGCCGGCCAGAGCGGGGGTGTTGGGCATCACGCGCACCACGCGGGGCGCACCCTCGAAATAACCTTCAAGCGCGCCGGTGGTCACACCCGCGGCAATAGACACCAGAACCTTGCTGTCGTCAAAAGCTTCGGCGATACCCGGCATGGCCATGGGCACGATCTGCGGCTTGATGGCCAGTACGATCAAATCGCTTTGCCGCACCACTTCAGCGCTTTCGCTGCAGCAAATCACCCCGTAGCGTTCCGTCAGCTGGCGGGCACGCGCTTCGTTGGGCTCGGCAACGCGAATTTGCTGCGCCGGTACTGCCGATTTCAGCAATCCCTTGATAAGGGCTTCGCCCATGTTGCCGCCGCCGATAAAACCGATATGGCCTAATTCTGTCATGATAAGGGGATCCTTTCCCGTTGATTATGTTCAAAGCTCAGCGTTGCAGTCGCTAACAAGTAAATACGAACCGGGACCGATGGTCAAGGCCCCGCCTGGCGAAAACTCTCGCGGATATAGATCATCCCCGGACGCCCCCGGTAAATCCCGAAACTTGCCCGAGCGGTGGGATCGTCATCGTGGCTGCCATCACCGTCCCAGTCATAACGCAACCAGGGCAACAGGGACAGATCTGCCTTCACATCGATATAGCCGGGTGAGCCCGGAGCACTGAATGTCAGACCGGCATCGCCGGCCAGCAACGGGCTGAGCAGCGCTGCGCTACTGCTGCCGCTGCCAACGGCGATGGCTTGGTCGCCACTGACGCTGGTTGTGCCGTTATTCAGCGTCAACTGGGAAAGAGCCAGGGCGGTACAGCCGTCCTCGAGATTCTGCACAAAGGCATCCCCGGTAAAATATTCGCTGCGCATGGGCATGGAAAGAGCCACCAATTCCGAACCGTAGGCATTTTTCATAGCAAGACGCCCCCAGCGCATATCCTTGCCGGCATCGAAGGCGATGCCGTTGCCGGCGGTGGCCTCGCCGAAGGACACCGGATTGGCATCGGCAGCGATGCCATCGGCATCGAAAACATTGATGGCCAGGCTGATATCCGCATCGAAAGGCGCCACCGGATCACTGCGCACAAAGCTCAGGCCGCTGCCGGCATCGAAACTCAGCAAGCCCATACCGCCGCCGATATCGGAGACCACCGGATCCGCGGCCGGGATCCCGGAAACATCGAGGGAACCGTCGGCGGCGCTGTAGGTTTTCCCGGAAAGGGTAGTGCCGGCAATCTTCCACCATTCGCCGGTATAGTTGGCTGTCGTGTCTCCCTGCTTGTTTTTGGCGGTAACCGTAATCACCGGGGCATCGGCATAAGCGAAAGCCTGCCCGACATAGGTAAACCCACCGCTGCTGCACCCTGTAGCAAACGAGGGGCTGTTAACGGAGGCGGTAAAGTGATGCGGCGTAAAACGACCGATGGTCGCACTGCCGGTCACGGCGATGCCGCTGCCGAGATAGTTGGCCGCTTGCGCCTGCAGGGTAACGGTACCGACCTCGCTGTAGCTGGCGCTGTCACTGACGACCCCATCGATGTAATCGACTGCCGCAAACGGACCGCCGGTAAAAGTCCCGGCGGCGGGATTGCCTGCCGTAGCGGCAAGAGTGGTCGCGGCGGCAAAGTTGGGCGTCACCGTGCCATCGGCGCATACCCCGGCGACTTCGACCTCAAAATCCTCTCCCGCCGGCCAAAGCGGATCACCTGTGGACGTGGTATTGTCCAGCAAGGTTGTCCCGTCGGTGCTGGCCCGCACCCGCAGATGATCCGGCGTCACGACAAAACTGTCGCTGCCCTCCATCACCAGGCCGGACTCCTCGCCGCTGCCGGTAAAACGGGCGGACAACAGTAACCGACCGGCATCGGAGTATCGCACCTTGAGAGTACTGTTGGCTTCCGAATCGAAGGTCAAAGACACCCCTGTGCCCGGATCGGCTCCGGCGACCGTCGTATCGTTTACCACCAAAGCCAGGGTACCCGTTCCCGGCTCCTGGTAAGTGGACCAGAAAGCCACATCGCGGGTCGTGCCCGCGAAGCTGTCATCACCGATGCAGTGTTCGGCCGTGGCATCGGCGCGAACGGCGGAAAAGGTGATTCCCTCCTCATCGGTACAGGCCTGCATATCGGACACATCGAACAGAAAGCCGGATTCGTGAAACACCATGCTGCATGAATCCCCGCCGCCGGCATCGACACACTGCACAGACTGATCCGCGGCCGGATTGCCGGTAACGGAGAGGGTCACGGTCTCCGCGGTGGTATGCCGCAGCCGGAAAGTGCCGCTTCCAGCCGAGAGGGTCTGGGTGTCTCCATCGATCCAGCCGGAAGGCGAAAGCGTGATCTCCACATCATCGGTATACGGGGTACAGGGATCGGCGTCGTCGGCACAGGCCCGCACCGTCACCGTTTCCGGCGCGCAGGTCAAAGCCGAGCCGTCATGAACGATCTCGAAATGATCGATGGCCGGCCCGCATATGATATCGGACCGCAGGGTGCCGTCCAGATTGCGGCCTTCGGCCTGCAACTGGTAGAGGGTCTGGATCTGGGGGAGGGTAAGCACCCCGTCGAACACCAGAAATTCATCCAGCGGCGCGCGAAACCCTTCTTCCCGCCCATTGACCTTTTCGTAAGAGGTGCCCAGATAATGCAGATTACCGTTGCCCTGCAGGGCAATGGTGTCGCGGTAGCTGCCGTCGATATACAACCGGGTCTTGCCGTAACTGCCGACCGCCACCAGATGGTGCCAGCCGTCCGCCAGGGAGGCAAAAGAAAACAACCCGTAATCATAATCGTAACCGGCCCAGCAACCCCATCGATAATTGCTTGTATCATCCACCCAGAGGAGATCGTTACCGCCGCCGGCCATGGCACCCAACACATGATACTGCGCTCCGTTATCGTTGACGAACGGCATTTTGAACCAGACACTGACCGTCCAGTCATCGGGCATGGGCACATCGGTGTTGAGGGTAAAGGCATCGGTGTATTCATCCAGCGTTGCGGAACGGCCCACCACAGCCTCCGCCTCGCTGGTTACCGTGCCCTGTACGGTGGCGTCATAGCTGCCCTGAGCATCCTCGGCCAGCGCAGCGGAACCGTCATAGGAGCATTCGTCGAACCGCCACTCCGCCAGCGGAACCGGCAAGCCGCAGGGGTTCGTTTGGTTCATCAACTCGGCAATGCTCGCCTGACTCAGGGCGTTGTTATAGATATGCACTTCGTCGATAGCGCCGTAAAAGCGGCGCTCAGGCCAATCCCCGGTACTGTTGCCCTTGTCGGTACCGATATAGAGCGGATCGGTGTTTGCCGTAAACTGGGACGAGTAAACATAACTGGCCACCTGCTGGCCGTTCAAGTAGATGTACATGATCTTGTCGGACCAGGAATAAACGGCAGCGAAATGATACCACTCGCCCGGCTCGACAAGACCGGCCCCGGTGGCGAAACTGCCCCCGCTCCACCACCAGTACAAAGAACCGTCCCCACGAACATGGAATTCGTAATTGGTGTCCTTGGAAAGAATGGTATACAGGTTGTCATGGCCGCTGACACTGAGGCTGTCGGCCCGAATCCAGGCCGAGACGGTCAGCGACTTGCGCAAATCGAAGGCATCGTTGTCGGGCACCATCAGATAACCGCTGCCATCCAGCACAACGCCATCGCAGATCACGGCGCGCTCGTAGCTTACCGTCCCCTGACTGCTGCCGTCATGGCCATTGATACTGCTGTCGTTCGCGTTTTCCTCAAGGGCATAATGGGCCACCAGGCCCTCCATGGTGTTGTTGTCATACCCCTCGGAAGGTTCGCCATTGGCGCCGGACTCCCCCAACTGCAGCCAGGGACCGGTGCCGTCGGGATCGCGATAAACACCCTTGAGATCGGAATCCAGGGCCCCGGTGGTGGTAGGGTAAAGAAAACTATTGCAATATGGCCAGTGATCGTAAGGTGCGTGGTCGTCGTAATTGTTGACGGACAGGTAATCGATGGCTTTGCCGTTTTCGTCCTCCAGCACCACATCCATACCGCCGTTGCGCTGCAGATTGACGTCCTTATCACTGACATTCAACCGGATCCAGTAGGGGTAAGTGTCCGGATAAAGCACTTCGCCATCGGCAATATCATAGGTTCCGCAGTGTCCGCCGCCACCGCCCTTGGCGCATACCTGGATGGACCACTGCTGGTACTCGCTCGCCGGTACCGAGTCATCCAGCAAACGCACCTCCACCCAGGCTTCCCCGCCGAGTTCGTAGACTTCGTTGATGACCATGGCCCCCACGTAAGGGGAACAATCGGCGTAGGCATAGCGGGGCCATGCCATCCCGACAACCATAAGCAGCAGCACCAGAAACGCCGCTGGGAAACCCGGTAACCTGTTTCCGAATGCACCTGTCCGGCATATCATGGCGTCGCCCCCGTAATCCTGGCCCGTAACTGCCTCGAGATGTATTCAGCACTGCCGTAACTTCCCATTTCTGCAAGGGAGGTCAGACTGTAAACCTTGTAATTCTGGCCCCCCTCGACATAGGACTCCTCGCCGCAGAACACGGTTACGGTAAAGCCCTCGACAGGGAAGCTGTCCGACACGCAGGCGCCGCTGGTCAGGGCACCATACCCTCCCCACTCCAAGCCGCTACGGGCGGCATGGTAAGCGCGCGCACCCTGCAGCGCCCACACAGAGGTACGGCTCTGCACGCCGCTCATGGTGACCATGAAGCCGCCCAGCACCGCCAGCACCAGCAGGATAAACAGGGCCGTGACGATGGAAAAGCCCTTCTGCGAACCGAGCAAGCCTTCAGACATCATGGCGCGTTCTCCACATGGATTTGATGCAGCAGGGTAATGGTTTCCCCCTCTTCGGCCAGTTGCAGGCGCAAGGATACCAGCCCTCCCCGTTCCGGAGTGCCGGAGTAATAGTCGAAGGAACATGCGGCCAGATGCCGGGTCATGAGGGCGGAAGTGCCACCGGGGCTGGCCGATTGGGAACTGGCGATGGCATACCCGGCGTATCGCGTCAGGGTGCCGGCCGCCGTGTCGCACACGTAGCTGACCGGTTCGTCGACCAGGAAAAAGCGCTGATAGGGAGAAGAAAACGGAAAAGGTAGCGGGCTAGCGAGCACGATGGATGATGCACTGCTGCCCGCAGCCACGGTTCGCCGGTTATCGCCGGAATAGGCATTGGCGGTGGTACCCGTGGCTGTCAGATTGTAAATCACCAGAGCATCTCCGGTATCCGGCGCTGCGGTCAAGGTCCCCAGCACATCGAAACCGTCAGCGTCCGGCTGGATAAAATCAAGCACATTGCCCGGACCGCCGGCCCGATAACGACCACCGTCCACCGTATGCAGCAGTTCAAGACACTGGCCGCCGCACCCGATACGAACGCTGTTGGGCAGAGCCTGGCGCACATCGCGCTGCATGCGACGCAGGGCACTTTCCGCGGCATCGACCAGAGTTGCGCGCCGCGACAGATCGAGAAAACCCTCGATAGGACGCGTGATAAAGATGCCGCCCAAAGCCGCGAGGATACCGATAATCACGATCACCACAATCATTTCGATCAAGGTGAAGCCATGTTGGGCATCATGACGGGCAGTAAGCTGCTGCATCGGGACCTCGAATTAACTGTTGATTATTTTACCGCAGAGATCGCAGAGGACGCTGAGAAAATCCTAACACCTCAATAACTACAAACAAAGAGAACCTTAGATAAAATCGTAAGAAAAAATCTTTGGCTTTAATCCTATGAAGCAAAAAACTTTACGTTAGTACACAATGCTAAAAACGACAGAGTAAACCCATAGAGAAAACCAAAGACCTTTCTCTGCGTTCTCCGCGTACTCCGCGGTTAAACCGCCTTTGAACGAAAATATCAATAATTCGTGCGATAACCGCTCAATTTCAGGTTGATACCGGTCGGATGACTCACCGTCACCGTCACTTTCTTGCAGGCCACCGTATTCAACACCGCATCATCAACAGCCACCGACACCGTATAAGATTCCAGCCCGGTAATGGCGGTTCCTTCCTGATCACAGGCCCCGGTATCCGCCCAGCCGTCGTAATCGTCCACGTCATCCAGCAGACTACGCACCGTTTCACCATCGCTCCCATCCGGGTCCGCATATGACCGCAACAGGACCTCTTCAAGATAGGATTCGGCGATAGCCACCGCCTGGTGCTGCAACATGGGATCGGCGCTGTGCTGAACAGTGTAGTTCATCACCATCAGCACCCCGCCCAGGGCGATGGAAACCACCACCATGGAGACCACCAATTCGATGAGGGTAAATCCCCCGCTATGTTTACCGGAGCCGGTCATACTCATAACCCATCCACATAACCGCTCTCGCCGATGATGGTAAAACTCCGCCCATCCACAGATACCGTGACTCCACCGGGGGTGGCCCGCCCGAGGGAATCGAAAACAACCGACGAAGAAGATGCTGATAGAGACACACCCGATGGTGCGGAGGAGGAAAAGGAACCACTTCCGGCCGGACGAGGAACGTCCCGGGTAAAGGCCCCGCTGATACAGCTTATCGCCCTCTGATGCAGAGCGAAACTGCCGCCGGAAATGCTGAACTCCACATCACAGCCACTGGCGACCGCCAGCTTCTGGCCGTACCGCGCCGCTTGCACCATTTCATCATAAAAACCACGACTTGTGATAGCCGTCACGTCAAAAAAACGCGGCAAAGCCACAGCTGCCAGGATGCCGATCAGCACCACGGTAACGACCAATTCGATCAGGGTAAAGCCTTTTTGTGGCAGCATATTGATATCTCGAGGTCAATAGCAGAAAAGATAGGCGCAAACTCTCAAGGTTTCACAATAGATATAAAAGCCCCGCTCCATGAAAAGAAGCGGGGCAAACAACTATTAAAACCCTACAAAAAAACATACTGCTAAAACAAATCGCGTGTTGATCAGACAGCCCCGCTATTACCAGCTCTTCGACAAAACAGCTTTTTTAGAAGCCGTCCCTACCTCTTCAATATTGATGTAATAGGTCTCGCCATCGCAATCGTTATCAGTGGCCGGTTCATAGCAAATACCGACGACGTCAGTACCGACCGCGCCGGTATTATCCGCCTGCCACCCTTCCGGAGTTTCTTCCATAGCGTCCAAAAGGGTTTGACCGGTCGTAATCAACGATAACTCAGGGGACTCTTTAACCAGTTGCTCTGCAAAGGCGAGAGCCGCAGCAGACTGCGCCGCACCATAAACGCCATCAGCTGCAGCCACCTCCGCTTCCGTTTTCATATCGACGTACTTCGGCACAGCAACGGCTGCCAGAATCCCCAAAATCACAATCACCACCACCAACTCAATCAAGGTAAAACCACTTTGACTTCTCATTCTCTCTCTCCTTTGATCTCTACAAAAAAGTTAACAATACGAAGGTTGTTTCCTCCTTTTAAACATGGAATGGCTCCAACCTTCCAACTTGCCTGCCTACTCCCAGGCCACACAATTGACACACCTTGTTTTGTCTTACCACAACAACTTTGATGAAAAATGATAAAAATATGTCATTTTTCCAGGAAATACAATCGCAATCAATTACCTTCTAATTCAAAGGCCCCCATGTAAATGCCTCGCAAGGCTCAAGTATCAAGGAAGTACCCATTGTTCCGTTGGCCCCTGCATTATTAAGACATAAACGGATGCGCGCTGGACCGGATAGCGGGCTCTCAAAGCCTTCGACACTGCGCAATCGATAAACCAGTACCGCCTGTTTCCTGTCGAAATACCATTTACCGGCGGCAACTTCTGCGGAATCGGCACTATCGAGTTCACCAAGATACCCATCCAGTTCCAATCCCGTCTCGGCCTGCAGCAGCCTGACAGGATTACCGCCGGGCCGGGCTTCACTGCGAATATTTTCGCTGTCCGCATGCAACACCGACGCCAGCAGTACGGCAGCTCGCATATTATCGATACTCCCCTGCACGGTTAGACGCTCGGCCTCGGCCTGAAGGTAGCGAACCTTCCGCAGAAACGCCCCCATAAGAACCAGGATCACGCAGGTCAGCACGCCCCACTCGAACAGCCTTAAAGTCCAGCGTTTGTGGTACAACGGGGCCTTAGGTTTATGCATCCCCCTCAGCCCCCGCGCATGACGCTGGCCATATTCCACATGGGCAGGAACACGCCCAGAGCCAGAACCAGCACCATGGCGCCGATGACAACGATGAGGATCGGTTCGATGGCGCTGGACAATCGGCTGATGTCGTATTCGATCTCCCGTTCGTAAAAATCACCAACCTCCAGCAGCATGGTATCGACCGCACCGGTCTCCTCACCGACGGCCAGCATCTGCAACACCAGGGGGGTGAACATTTCACTGGCGGCAGCGCTGCGCGTCAGGGTATCGCCGTGCTCGACGCCGCGCCGCAGCTCACCGAGGCGCTGCTGCACATAGCTGTTACCCACCGCCTGGGAGGTCAGGGCCAGGGACTGGATCAGCGGAACGCCGGCGCCGTACCCCATGGAGAAACCGCGAGCGAAACGCACCAGAATCGCGCGGTGAATGATGCTGCCGACCACCGGCAGGCGCAATTTGAAGCGATCCCAGATCAGTGCGCCCTGCTCGGTACGGATCCAGGCGCGCCAGGCGAAAAATCCCGCCACCAGGGCGATAAGGATGGCCCACCACCAGGACACGGCGAAATTGGATATGCCGAGAATGATACGGGTCGGCAGGGGCAATTGGGCTCCCTGACTTTTAAACAGCTTCTCGAAGGCCGGTATGACAAAGAGCGTAATGATTGCGATGGCGATGGATATGGCCACCAGCACAAAGCTCGGGTAACGCAGGGCCGCCTTGATCTGGTCGGCGGTCTGCTTTTCGCGGATCAGGTAGGTCGCCACTTCGTTGAACGAATCGTCGAGACGTCCGCTGCTCTCCCCGACCTGAATCATATTGACCAACAGGGGCGGAAAAACCTTGGAATGACGCCGCAGGGCGCTGGACAGATCGTGCCCGCTTTCAAGATCGTCGAGAACCGCCAGCAGCGTCTCGGCCATGATCGGCTTGCAGGCCGACTCGGTCATGCCGCGCAAAGCGCGCAGCAACGGCACCCCGGCCTTGGTCAGGCTGTACATCTGGCGGCAGAACAGGATCAGATCCTCGGGCTCGATACGCCGTCCGCCGAATTGCCAATTCAGAGACACTTTGCCTGCCGATTTGCCGGCCTCTTCGTCGATCCGCACCGGGGCCGAGCCGGAACCCAGCAGCTGATCGGCCACCATGGCGGCACTGGCGGCCTCCATGGTGCCTTCGAGCAGCGCCCCTGCGGCGTTACGTGCCTGGTACCGGAACTGTGGCATCCGCATCATCCTCTGTTAGATCCTGACCGGCATACCGACCGGAGTCAGAATTAAAATCTTCGAGCTGGCCGGAAACGCGCAGCACCTCTTCCATGCTGGTGACGCCCTGGCAGGCATAATCGTAAGCCGCCATGGAAAGGGTTTGGAAGCCGGGCTGACGACGGGCCAGCTCGGCGAATCCGGCGCTGTCGCTGCGACGCAGGGCGTCGGCCAACGACGTGTCGATCTGCAGCAACTCGAAAATACCGATACGCCCGTGGTAACCGGTGTTATGGCAGCGCGGACACCCGGCGCCACGCTTGAAAACCTGTCGGTGGGCTTCCGGCCCGACCATGGCCGCCAGCCAGCTGCGCTGGCCCGCGTCGAGGGGATCGTCCTCCATACAGCTTTCACAGACACGGCGTACCAGGCGCTGTGCCAGGATGGCCAGCAGCGAGCTGCCGACCACAAAACCTTCGGCGCCCATATCGAGCAGCCGCAGTGCGGTGCTCACGGCATCGTTGGTATGCAGGGTGGACAGTACCAGGTGGCCGGTCATGGCGGCGCGCAGACCGATCTGGGCGGTTTCCTGGTCGCGCATCTCGCCGACCATGACCACGTCGGGGTCCTGGCGCAGGGCGGCCCGCAGGACCCGCGCGAAGGACAGATCGATACGGCTTTGCACCTGCACCTGGTTGATGCGCGGCAGGCGATATTCCACCGGATCCTCGACGGTAATGATCTTTTTGCTGGTATCGTTGAGGGCGTTGAGGGCCCCGTAAAGGGTGGTGGTCTTGCCGCTACCCGTCGGTCCGGTTACCAGCACCAGCCCGTGGGGCCGCTTGATAAGATTATGGAAACGCCGCAACAGGCCTTCAGGCATTCCGATCTGTTCCAAGGCAAGCAAACCACCGGACTGGTCGAGCAGACGCATGACCACCGATTCGCCGAATTGCAGCGGCATGGTGGACAGACGAATGTCGATGCTGCGGCCCCGCACGCGGATGTTGAATCGCCCATCCTGGGGCAGACGACGCTCGGAAATATCCAGGCCGCTCATCAGCTTCAGGCGCGACACCAGAGCCCCGCCGATGCGCTTTTCCTTCATCACCTGTTCGTGCAGGATACCGTCGACGCGCTGCCGGATGCGCAACACCGACTCGTCCGGTTCGATATGAATGTCCGAGGCGCCGATCTGCACCGCATCCTCAAACAGGGTGTGCAGCAGACGCACAACCGGGGCATCTTCGATATTGCTGCTCGAAAGCAGACTCTCCAGGTCGATACCGCCTTCGCCCAGCTCTTCGCTGAGCTCACCGGCGATATGAATGATTTCATCGGTGCGCCGATAAATGCGATCGACGATATCGAGGAGTTCGTCTTCACCGACCACGGCCAGCTTGACGGGGCGCTTGAGAATCCGGCGCAACTCGTCAAACGCGAAGATATCTGTGGGATCGGCCATGCCGACCAGCAGACCGTCGCCTTCTTCAGCCAATACCAGGGCGCGAAAGCGTCGCACGTAAATTTCCGGCAACAGGCGCACCGTCTCGGCCTTGTATTGATAATGCCGCAGATCGATAAAGGGGATCTGCAACTGCTGGCCGAGAAACTTGAGAAAGCCGGTCGGGCTGAGATAGCCCAATTCGACCAGGGTGTGCCCCAGTTTACTGCCGGTGCGTTTCTGCTCAGCCAGGGCGGTATTCAACTGCTCCTCGCTGATGATATGATGCTGCACCAGCAATTCACCGATGCGAATTTTTTTGCGTGCCGTCATGATGGTTCCTTCCCTGCGTCCGTAACAGTCGCGGGATTTTGAGCATGGCGATTTTTCAATACCGTCAGCCGCTGTCGGATGTAGGTCTGCAACCCGGCGGACAATCCGCCACGGGCAAGGGCCTGGTCATAGGCTTGACGCGCCTGATTCTCCTCCAGGTTTCCTTCAAGAGCAATGCCAAGCCCCATCCACCAGATCGCCTTTTCCGGCTGAACTTCCAGCATTTGACGATAAATGTGCGCCGCGGCCTCGTATTGCGCCAGACGCTGATAAACCGTGGCCAACATGGCGTACAAATCCAGGGCCTCGGCCACAGACGGTCGAGGTTCGCGGGCCAACTGTTCGCGGGCTTCGGTTAATGCGCCCTCCTCGATCAACAGGCGCGCATAATTTTCCCGATACGACAGCTGCGCCGGATGTTCCCGCACCGCCGTAGCCAGCAACAATCTGATTTCGGCGCGACGGCCTTGCTTTTTCAACAGCCGCAACAACAAATCGCAGGCCTGCTCATGGCCCGGTTCAATGGCCAGGGCTGAACGTAACGCGGCCTCCGCATCGCGCTCTTTTCCCTGCTGCAAAGCGGCAAGAGCATCCCGGCTGAATTCGGAGGCACGCTCATGGGGTGTCAGCTGCAATGTCTGTCGCGTCATACCTGGCTGAGCAGCGAAAGTCTTCGGTTCTGCGGTCGACCGCTCCGGTTGGGCGGTTGGCTGTTCCGGTTGCACAGTCGCTACCGCGGCCGGCACCGGCTCGGACGCAGCTTTATCCTCGGAAGGCAGTACAGGCGCCGGCCTGGCAACAGTCGCCGCTACCGCACTCGGCTCGGGCTGTACCGTAAAACGCAGCATCTGATCCTGGCCGTCAGCTGCCGCAAGTAACGCCAGTTCCTCATATCGACAAGCCGCCTTGAAAGTGAAAACCAGCCGGGGACCATGCTCGCCCCGTTCGTACCCCACACTGCGCAGCAACGGCCAGGAGGCGGCAGGCGGCAGCGCGGCAGGCAGGCTCGCCTCCGGCAGTTCCAGGACCAGCTGCCTACCATGGTCGATGCGCAAAAGCCGATAAGCCGGTGCCTCCGAAAAGACCGCTTCAACCTGCAGCCGATGGTCGTGCGGAAAAAGCCGCAAAGTCTTAAGGGACACGGCTTCGGGCGCTGCGGGCAGCACGGATTGTTGTGTTGCAACCGAAGGAAGATTGTCTTGCGTTTCATCGGTTACGACCGGATCAAGGTCGGAAGGCGGCGGTGCCTCGCCAACATGCCCGAAACCTGCCCACAATCCGACACCGAGGATCAGCAGCAAGAGCGGCAGCCCCAGCCACAGCACCTTACGACGGCGATCTGCGCGGACAGCAGGCGCAAAAGCAGCCCTGCCGTGCCCGGATGACGCGTCCGGAGTCGAGCGTTTCTCGAGATCCTTGAGCATTTGGTTGATAAGGCTCAATCTATTCTCCTCAACACCCCAGGCGCAAACGACACAGCCAGCTGCGGCGGGCGTCTTCGGTATCGGCGATGGCCAGACGCACATGCCGGGTACGCACCATGCTGTCGCCTTGACCGAAGGAGGCCATCATGGCCTTGTTAGCCAAAATATTGACAAGCCTGGGTATCCCGCGACTCGCCGTCCATAATCTTTTCAACGCCCGAGAGCTGAATATGCGGTTGCCCTTACAGCCCGCGGCCTGCAATCGATGCCGAACGTAGGCGCCGACCTCCTGCCGACCGAGTGCCGGCAATCTGTAGCTGAACACAATGCGCTGGCGTAATTGGCGAAGACCGTAACCGGCCAGGCGCTGATCCAGCTCCGGCTGGCCGAACAGCACGATATGCAGCAACTTACGCTTTTGCGTTTCGAGGTTGCTCAACAAACGCAATGCCTCAAGAGTTCGATCGGACATCACTTGCGCTTCATCGATGCACAGAACCACCGGGCGACCGTCGCCCCCCAATTCGATAAGCCGCTGTGCGATGCGTTTGAGCGCTTCGTGGGAATCCGTCGCAGCGGCAAATCCTGCGCCGAGTTCCTCCGCCACGGCTGCATAGAACTCCATGGGTTCCAGCAGTGGGTTGGGAACATACGCTGTAATAGCGGTTTCGGCCAGTTCATCGAGCAACCGCCGACACAGCAGCGTCTTGCCGGTACCCACCTCGCCGGTGATCTTGATAAACCCTTCGCCGCTGTCCAGAGCGATAAGCAGAACATTCAAAGCCTCCCGGTAGCCGGCATGAGCAAACAGAAAATCCGCATCCGGAGTCAAACCGAAAGGTTTTGCCGTCAAGCCGAAATGCTCTCGATACATCGGTCTCTACCTCCGGCCCCGAAAAAGCCCGCTTAACGAGCGGGCCGCGCGAATTTGCCGCCGCGCCACTCGGTATCGAATTCGCTACCCAGGTTTTTGAACCGCTGCCGCGAAGCATCCAGCGCCTGGTTCCAGGTACCGGCTTCGACCACCATCGGCCTCAGAAGAATCACCAGCTCACTTTTGCGCGATACCGACTGGGTATGCCGGAACAGGGCACCCACCCCGGGCAGACGCCCAAGCAGAGGCACGCTGGCATCCCTGTTCTGCAGCTGATCTTTCATCAAGCCGCCAATGACTACAACCTGACCACTCTCAGCTGCGACAATGCTGTCGGACTCGCGCACCGTACTGAAAGCCAGGGGCAGAGTCTGGGTTTCCCCGGCCACCGTGATGTCTTTGGTCTGATCGGAAACTTCGCTGACGGTTGGATGAATGTGCAGTGTCACCTTGCCCTTGGGATCGATCTGCGGCGTCACATCGAGGGCGATGCCGGAGAAAAACGGCGTCAGGGTGATATCCGGAGAGGTGGTCGTGGTGGTGCCGGTTACCGTATCACTTGAAACATCCGTGACGAAGAACTCATCGGAACCGACCTTGATGACCGCTTTCTGGTTGTTGACCGTGGCGATACGCGGACTCGACAATACCTGAACATCGCCCTGGGTCTCCAGTAATTCGATAAAAGCCTGGAAATTCTTGAAATTCAACGCGGCGCTGAAGACCCCGCCAAAAGCACCGGAGGCCAATCCCGAGGTCACGGCCGCACCGTCACTGCCAACGATATCGGCCAATCCGTTGTCGGCGAAAATATCGCCGCGCGTCTGCGCCATGGAAACATCCCCGTTCACCGCCGACCAGTTGATACCGGCCTGATAACCATCGCCCAGCTCAACCTCGAGAATTTTGGCTTCGAGAATGACCTGGCGCTGCAGATTGCCCTGAATAGTGCCCAGATACTGCTCGATGGTGCGCAATTCCTCGGGCAGAGCGCGTACCACCACCACGCCGGCCTGCGGCTGGATCACGACCCGTCGGCCGTCCTCCTGGCCGACCATGGTGCGCAGCGCCACGCTCAACTCGGTCCAGAAATCGGCACTCGATTCGGTGTCGATGCGACTGCCCGAAACCATGGCATTGCCGTCGTCGCGTCTCGACCGGTTCGATCCGCTGTCGTCGTCATCATCGCCGCTGCCCGCCTCGCTGACCTGTCCGGAACTGACCCGGGTCTGCGACAACCCCTTACGCACCAGGTTGAGATAATTGACATAGAACACCTGGGTCTGAAGGGTATCGGGAATGACCTGAAATCCGGAGCGGGTGGTCCGGTATTGGAAACCGTAAACATCCCGCAGCACATCCATGATTTCAGGAATGGTCACGGCCTTGAGATTGAGGGATACCGTTCCGGAAACCGAGGGATGTACCACCATGTTGTAGGGAGTTCCCTCGACCAGACCCGTAAAAAACTCCTGAGCTGGGGTATCCTTGGCAAACACATCGAAACGCGGTTCCTCCACCATGTGCCCCTGCCAGTCTGCATCGTCCTTGGCGGGGGGCAATAGAGCTGCCGACACTTCATCCGGCAGGGTACTCGGCACCTTTTGCTCAACCGCCAGCTGCTGATCGAATTGTGCCAGGGGCATCTCTCCTCTGGGCCTTGGCGCACACCCCCCCATCATCAATACACCGGCCAGCCCGATCAGCATCAAGCCACTGCAATACCACGCTCTGGTCGTCATCAGTTTCTGCACGTATCCTCGCTTCAAGGGGCCGATGTCACCGTTTGTTTCACGGCATCGGCAATCAGCTTAAGTTTTATCTTTTTTCCGGCACGGGACAGCAGCGCGCGGCCAGGCTTTATCGCTTCCAACCTGGCGCCATCGACCTCCTGCCCAACCCGTACGACCTGATCGTTGATAATCGCAACGCTTCGCTGCGGCGAGATCAGGGTCGATGTCAATACCCACTTGGTCACTTGCGCTTCTGCCGGACGCCCACCGCCGCTGGCGATACCCGGCCGGGTCGGGTCCGGCAACACTTCGGACCCGACAGCCAGGGTACGCAACCCCAGGCAAAGTATCCATAGAACCGCACTCGCAGTCAGATATCGCGGCCGTACATTAAACACCAATCCACCCCTTTCTGTGACTCAGGGTATACACCAGCAGGGATATTTCGGCTCGAGGATAGTCCCCAACCACGATCTCCAGTTCGTCCCAGAATAACTTACGGGGCAGCTTTTCCAGATTTCGCAGATAAGCCAAGGCTTGCAGATACGTCCCCGAGACGACGATACGCACGGGGTGACGGTACAGATTGGTGCGGGGCTCGCTGTCGGACTCAACAGATTCGGTCTTGGCCGGCAACAATGCAACGGGGGGCAGGTTTTCCAGATGCACAAGCCTCAGCCCTTGCTGCCGGGCAAGAAGCTCTCGCAGAACTTCGGCCATATCAGATGGCGAAATAAGATCGACGGTCAGATCCTTGAGGCGTTCATCCAAAGAAGCCAGCTCCGCTTGCAACTGCCGCTGTTGAGCCCGGTGTTCACGGTCGGGATCTTCCTTGGCACGCAGCAAAACCGTTTCGGCCTGGCGATCCAGTTCGGCAAGAGTGGTCTCAAGGGTGGCCATCTGCGTCTTCAGGTGACGGCGGTTCTGCGCCTGAGGATGAAACACCAGCGCATCAAAAACCAGAAAGCCGACAACCAGCACCACCGCCGCCAATAAAACCCTTTCCCGCAGGGAGCGTTGATCGAGCCAGTCCGCCCATTGTTTCACTTTTACCACCAGCGCCTTCATGGTTTTTCCTCATGGGTGGTTTTGATCAAAAAATCGACGACTTGGGAGTTATCCTCGGCGCGACTTATCTGCAGATGCTCGAACTCCCGTCCGGCATAATCCTGCTGTCTGGTCAGGCGCTGCAGATAAAGGGGCACATCGGCGGCCCGCGTTGTGCTTCCCTCCAGCAACAATTGCTGACCGCCGGCAGATAAGCGAATGCGGCGCAACCAGACCGCAGAGAGATCCTCCCGTGCGAGCCCTTCCAGATAGCGGGAAAACCCACGGCTATTGCCCGGCTGGCTGCCGGTCAGCATCTCCAGTAAAGCAAGGCGTGCCTGGCGTTCCCCCAACAGGCTGTCGACCTGGCGGGCCAAACCAGGATCGGGGACGCGCGGTGGGTACTGCCGCTGCACCTCTTCAAGACGCTGCAAGGCTGCCATCTGCCGCCCCTGCAAACGCTCCAGCTCGGCTGCCAGGCGCGCACTGCGCCACATGCCGAGCGCTCCGGCCAACATAGCGCAAAGCAACGCTGCGGCCAGCACCATCGCCACCATCCGGGAGGAAAAAGGTATCTTCTTATCGAATAATTCCGGCTGATAAAGGTTGATCTGCTGCCTCATGCCTCCCCCTTATCGTTTCGCAAAGCGGCACCAACAGCCAGCAGACAGCGGTCAGCGGTGCGCAGAGCATCCTTGCTTCCGTCGAATACATCAGCAAGGATAAAGGGCTTGACGGCGGTGCCGAGACGACTTTGCAAATCCGGCAAAAGATCGGGCAGGGGTTTTGCGGCAGGCAGGAGATACAACGCCGCTACAGGCGTCTGACGGAAACTGCTTTCATAGAAATCGAGGGAGCGCTGAATGTCCAGCGCGAGCAGGCTGAGGCGCTCTTGAAGGCCTTCGATGTTGCCAGGCTGCGACTCCCCGGTCTCGGGGGACAGGGCCGTGAAACCGAAAGGAATATCCCGGGCCAATTGCAATCGCCCCCCGCGACAGACAATAACAACGCCGCTGTCGGCCCCCAGATAGAGTAGCGACACGCCGCGGGGATCTTCGGGCAGCAGAGCTGCCAGATTCCTTAAACAGAGTTCCGGAATGTCAACAGCGTCGACCTTGAGCCGGGCGTGGCGCAACAGGTCGAGCTGTTGGCGCACGACAGCCTGTTTGACGGCTACAACGTAAGCGTTCCTGGTGCCTTCGCGCCGGGCATCGGCCCCCACACGAAAAACATCCACAACCGCTTCCTCGAGGGGATAATCGATCAGGTCTTTCACCTGCCAGCGAACAGCGTCCCGCAATTCGGCATCCGGAACAGGTGGAGGGGCTACCTGAAAAAGCCCATAGGACCCAAAACCGACCACGCCGACACCGCGACTGCGCACCAAACCGCGACTCCTGACTTCGTCCAGCAGGCGTTCCTGGCAAACGGCGGCATCCCCCTCAAAAAAGGCACAGCAAGCCAGATGAGGTCTGCCGTCATGCAATTCCACATGTGCGACAGCCAGACCTTCACCCTCCAAGGAAACGCCTGTCATACCGGATGTCGCCGTTGATTTGGCACCGAAAACTTTCACTGCCCCCCCTGATTACCAAGCTGTCATCATCATATATCCGTCAAGCCGACAGCATGCAAAAGCACAGACCAAACGAAGCTAAGTCACCGCAATATATGCGATACTATTCATTTTTTAATCTTCCATCAAGGAAAAACTCGAAAAGCTTCGCCTTTTCACTGCAATTTATTGTCACTTTTTGTCATAGACCGCGGAAAGTTGGGTTGCCATATTTTGTCATAGCCCCACCGGCTATGGTTCCCATGATCGCACAGAAAACCATCCAGAAGGCCTACCTTATTGTTTTTTAAGCAAAAATCCTCTGGAAAACATTCCCGGGCTTTGCTATGCTGGCGAAGTTTTACGGACAGAGTTCCGCATGAATAATTTTTCCATCTTCCAACGAGGTTCAGTTCGCTGCGAGTAAAATCAGGGATTTGCATAGAGTTCCCCAGTGACAGGCATCACCGACCTACCTCCGTATCCACTCCGCCAGGTCAAACTCAAATGCTTTACCCCATCGGAACGGCGCACACCTTTTAAACCCGGTTACTTCCCAACATGAATCGACGGCAATTTCTGAAAACAGGCCTTGCAGCAACCGCCGGCATACTTATGCCGTGGCCGGCCATGGCAAGCCTTGTCAATAAAGATCATCGATCCCTATCCCTTTACAATACCCATACCGGCGAACACCTTCGCAACATTGTCTACTGGGAAAAAGGATCCTACCAGCACGACTCGCTACAACAGATCAACCATCTGCTTAGAGATCATCGAACGGGGGAAACCAAAGCCATTGACCCCAACCTGCTGGATCTTCTCCATGAACTGCACGACAGGATCCCGGCGGACACCCCTTTTGAAATCATCTCCGGCTATCGCTCCCCCGCCACCAATCGGCAACTGCAGGCGCATTCCAGGGGCGTAGCGACAAAGAGTCTGCATATGGCCGGACAGGCCATCGACATTCGACTTCGAGGATACCCCCTGGCCAACCTCCGCAAAACCGCTACCGCCATGAAAAGGGGCGGGGTCGGCTATTATCCCCGATCCAATTTCGTCCATATCGACACCGGCAGGGTACGTTACTGGTAAGCCTTCGCGCAAACAACGTCCGCAACCGGCATATACCTGCACAAAAACAATCCCCGAAAACACGAACAGCCTGTCGAATATTTCGACAGGCTGTCTTTTAACAAAACCAATCCGCTGGGATACGCAACAATCAACGCTTGCCCTTCTTGAGTTCCACCAGAATCTGCTTGGCAACCGCCTTAAGAGTCTCAAAGACCCCCTCCCCCGTCAATGCGCAGGCCTCGAAATCGGGAACCTCATCGGGATTCAGCAGTTCCTTCAACTCCTCAAGCGACGTTTGATTAGGGAGGTCCCGTTTGTTGTATTGAATGACAAAGGGGATTTTTTCCAGCTCATACCCTTGCTCGTCCAGATTATCCTTGAGGTTCTCCAGACTTTCAATATTCGCATCCAGGCGCTCATCCTGGGAATCGGCTACAAAAACAACCCCGTCGACCCCTTTGAGGATAAGTTTACGTGAGGCATCATAGAACACCTGCCCCGGCACGGTATAAAGATGAAACCGGGTCTTGAACCCGCGGATTTCACCGAGAGCCAGCGGTAGAAAATCGAAAAACAGGGTGCGTTCCGTCTCGGTGGCCAGAGAAATCATCTTACCCCGGGCATCCGGCGATGTCCGCTGGTAGATGGTCTGCAGATTGGTCGTTTTTCCGCACAACCCCGGCCCGTAATAGACGATCTTACAATTTATCTCACGTGATGCGTAATTAATAAAAGCCATTTATTGCCATCCTGCTACCGAAAGAGATTGTCGATATCATCATCGGTAATTTCCGCAAAGGGGTTTTGCGGGTCGCCTCCCCCGGACTCCTCCGCAGACTTGCGATCCAGCGCTTCCAGAGTACGGTCGAACTCTTCACTTGCCTTCTTGACACGCAAGCGCACCAAGCCAAGGGAACTGCGCTGATCAAATATGACCACCAGAATAACGCGGCCACCAACAATGGAAATGTGAATATTGTCCTTTTCCCCTTCGTGGAACAGAATGGAAAATTCTTTTTCACCGATCAGCTTCGCCAGCCCCCCTGTGGCCGCAATATTGCCGGCGGTCAGGGAAGCGAGACTGGTCGTATCCAAATGCTCAGTTTCGCCGGTAGCGGCAATCAATTGCCCGTTGCGATCGACCAGGAAAACCGACTTGGCATTGGATTCGCGCAACAGTTTATCCGCACCCTCAACGATCCGCTGATATTCCTCATCGTACATGACTAACGAGGACTGGTAACCTAACATGCCTCTGCTCCCAGGATAAATGTCAAAGCCAAGGGTCTATATAACATCTCTGAAGATAGCGATCAAGATTTTTGCATTTTCGACTGGTTTTGATGGGCCGCCAGCCCCATCCTTCCTTAACGCGAAAATCGCGGAGCGGCATAAAGCCACAGCAAAGGCGTTTACTGCAAATCCTGCGCCTTAACAGAAAAAAACTCCCGACAGATACTGCCGGGAGTTTTTTTCTTCTTGAACTGCGTTTTACTTATCGCTACCGCAATCTGCCGGCATTTCGGACAGTTTGCGATACAGGTCGAAGCGTCTGACCGTATCACGATTGGCCTGCTCCATGAGTTTGGCCGCTGCTTCGGGTTGGATTTTCTTCAATACCCGATAACGGTTTTCACTGTAGGCGTAGTCCTCAAAGGTGATACTCGGATCCTTGCTGTCGAGCTGCAAAGGATTTTTGCCTTTTTCGACCAGGGTCGGGTCAAACCGGTACAGGGGCCAATGCCCTGAATTAACGGCTTTTTTACATGCATCAACGGCTTCGGTCATTTTGATACCATGTGCGATGCAATGGCTGTAGGCAAGAATCAGAGAGGGCCCATCGAAAGCCTCCGCTTCGATAAACGCCTTGACGACCTGCGCAGGATTGGCCAGCGACACCTGGGCAACGTAAATATTGCCGTAGGTCATGGAAATCATGCCCAGATCCTTTTTGGGCATGCGCTTGCCGCCGGCCGCGAACTGGGCCACAGCACCAAGCGGTGTCGATTTACTGGCCTGTCCGCCGGTGTTGGAGTAGACCTCGGTATCGAGAACCAGCGCGTTGACATTGCGACCGGAAGCAAGGACGTGATCCAAACCGCCGTAACCGATGTCGTATGCCCAGCCATCACCGCCGATAAGCCAAACCGACTTCTCAACCAGGTAATCGGCCACGGACAGCAATTGTACCGCGTCTTCCTTGTCGCACCCTTTGAGAATGTCCTTCAATTTGGCGACGCGCTCACGCTGAGCCTCGATCCCCTCCTGACTCGACTGGTCGGCCGCCTTGATCTCGGCCATCAGGCTCTTGGCCGCTGCACAGCTTTCGCTGGCACAGTCCATGATCTTATCGAGCAACTCGTAAGCGTAGGTCTTGAACTTATCCACCGCCAGTCGCATACCGTAACCGAACTCGGCACAGTCTTCGAACAAAGAGTTGTTCCAGCTGGGTCCAAGACCATCCTTGCGAACCGTCCAGGGCGTGGTGGGCAGATTGCCGCCGTAAATCGAAGAGCAACCGGTGGCATTGGCCATCAACAGGCGGTCGCCAAACAGCTGGGACAGCAATTTAACGAAAGGCGTCTCGCCGCAACCGGCGCATGCACCGGAAAATTCGAACATGGGCGGCAGCAACTGACTGCCCTTGACCGTTGCACGATTAAAGAGCTTCTCATCGGGATTGGGCAATTCAAGGAAGAAATCCCAGTTCGCCGCTTCCTGGTCACGCAACGGCGGCTGGAAAGCCATGTTGATGGCTTTGCGGGTCGGATCTTCCTTGCTCTTGGCCGGGCAATTGTGCACACAGGCACCACAACCGGTACAATCCTCGGGAGCCACCTGCAGGGTATATTTCAGACCTGCCAACTCTTTACCCTTGGCATCGCAGGATTTGAAGGTCGCCGGCGCGCCGGAAAGCTGATCGGCCGCATAAACCTTCATACGAATGGTGGCGTGCGGACAAACAAAGGAGCAGATACCGCACTGTACACACACTTCAGGCTCCCACACCGGAATATTGATGGCTATATTGCGTTTTTCATATTGGGAAGTCGCCACCGGGAAGGTTCCGTCCGCAGGAATGGCGGAAACCGGCAGTTCATCGCCTCTGTTGGCGATGATCTGGGCCGTGACCTCCTTGACGAAAGCCGGCGCATGGGGCCCCACGGGCGGCTTCATCGCCAGGGAACTGTCGGCGCTGGCAGGAACGGCAACTTCCTTGAGATTGGCCAAAGCAACCTCAACGGCCTGATAGTTCATATTGACGACTTTTTCGCCACGCTTGCCGTAACTCTTGACAATGGCCTGTTTGATCTGATCGACCGCCGTTTCAAGAGGAATGATATTGGAAATGGCGAAAAAGGCCGTCTGCATGATGACATTGATCCGCGGTCCGAGGCCGATTTCGTTCCCCAGACGCACGCCGTCGATGACATAAAACTTCAACTGCTTGTCGATGATCGACTGTTGCACTTCAGCAGGCAGCTGTCCCCAGACCTCTTCCGCACTGTAAGGACTGTTGAGCAGGAAAGTACCACCCTGCTTGGCCTTACCCAGCATATCGTACTTCTCCAGGAAGGAGAAGTTATGGCAGGCTACGAAATCGGCACGGTCGATAAGGTACGGGGCGCGAATGGCCTGCTTGCCGAAACGCAGATGGCTGGTCGTGATACTGCCGGCCTTCTTGGAGTCATAAACGAAGTAGGCCTGCACGTTATTGTCGGTGCTTTCGCCGATGATCTTGATGGAGTTTTTATTGGCTCCGACGGTACCATCGGAACCGAGGCCGTAAAATACGGCGGAGTAAAGGCCGTCGTGCACCAATTTAAAGTCCGCATCGGCCACCAGATTGGTGCCCGTAACATCGTCGACGATGCCCACGGTAAAATGGTTCTTCGGCTTGTCCTGCGACAGATTATCGAACACCGCCTTGACCAGCGCCGGGGTGAATTCCTTGGAACCGAGCCCGTAACGGCCGCCGACGATGGTCGGGTAGCTCGGCAGATCGAGCAATCCGTCGCTCATGGCTTCGCCAATGGCGGTGCGAACGGCCTGATAGAGGGGTTCGCCGAGAGAACCAGGCTCCTTAGTGCGATCAAGCACAGCGATTTTCTTAACCGTGGACGGCAGAGCTTCGGCAAAGGCCGCGACGGGGAACGGCAGAAACAGCCGCACCTTCAGAACACCGATCTTCTCGCCTTTGGCATTCAGGTATTCGACCAGTTCGTGTACCGTATCGGCACCGGAGCCCATGACCACGACCACACGCTCGGCATCGGGCGCCCCGACGTAGTCGACCAGCGAATATTGGCGGCCGACGCGCTCGGCAAACTTGTCCATCTGGGCCTGCAGGACGCCGGGAACCTTGTCATAATAGCTGTTGACGGTTTCGCGACCCTGGAAATAGACATCGGGGTTCTGCGAAGTACCGCGGATCTTGGGACGCTCAGGCGACAATGCACGATCACGGTGTGCACGTACCAGATTATCGTCAACCATGTAACGCATGTCGTCTTTGGTCAACTCCTCGACCTTCTGGATTTCGTGAGAAGTCCGGAAACCATCGAAGAAATGCAAGAACGGGATACGCGATTCCAGGGTCGCGGCCTGGGCGATTAAAGCGAAGTCCATAACTTCCTGGACATTGTTCGCAGCCAGCAGAGCCCAACCGGTGGAACGGGTTGCCATGACATCGGAATGATCGCCAAAGATCGACAGAGCCTGACAGGCAATGGCCCGAGCCGAAACATGGAAAACGGTCGGTGTCAGCTCCCCGGCGATTTTGAACATGTTGGGAACCATCAGCAACAGACCCTGGGATGCGGTAAAGGTCGTCGTCAAGGCTCCGGCCTGAAGAGCACCGTGCACGGCACCGGCGGCACCGCCCTCGGATTGCAGCTCCACCACATCCGGAACGGTACCCCAGATATTGGCTTCGCTCAATGCGCTCTTGGCATCGGAAATTTCCCCCATGTTGGACGAGGGCGTGATCGGATAAATAGCAATGACCTCATTGGTGGCATGTGCAACATGCGCAGCGGCGGTATTGCCATCGATAGTCACCATTTTACGTGACATTTTGTTTCCTCCTTGTGGATCATTTCGATCTTTTACTAAATTGCTGTTTTAATCGCGTTCCGGGTAAAATTATAATAACTCCGAGGCTTGCCCTGCGGCACCGCAACGAAGTTTTTCGTACATCGAATCCGGATATTCTACGAACCGGCCAATTAAGGTTATGCAAAACGTTTGCCTGTTCTTCAGAATTTACAACTCCCGGCGTCCTTCGACCGCATGATTGACCGTCGCCTCGTCCACATATTCCAGGTCGCTTCCCGTGGGAATACCATGCGCCAGTCGTGTCACCTTGACCCCGAACGGCTGGATCACTTTTGCCAGATAAAGCGCTGTAGCCTCGCCTTCCACGTCAAAATTGGTTGCCAGCAGCACCTCTTTAACATTGTTCTGCTGCAACCTTTCAAGCAATGCGTCAATTTTCAAATCATCCGGGCCGATGCCATCCAGGGGCGAAAGAGAACCGTGTAAAACATGGTATCTTCCACGAAAAGAGCGGCTGCGCTCTATGGCAATGACATCCTGTGGTTCCTCTACAACACAGATCAGTTGATCATCCCGGCCCACATCGGTACACAATGGACAGGGGTCTTCTTCCGTAAAATAAAAACACCGGGAACAAAACCGGGTTCGCTCTTTCAACTCCCGGACAGCTTCCCCCAAGGCCAAAGCATCCTGGGAAGTTTGCCGCAACATGAAAAGAGTCAACCTGACAGCTGTTTTGCGTCCGATACCAGGCAGCTTGGCAAACTCACCGACAAGCCGGTTAAACGATGGGGTAAATTTTACCATACTGATTAAGCCCGTGACAATATCTTTTGAAATAACGTTCTATTATTTTCTCTGGGTAAAAAATTTTTTCTCCCCAACAAACAACCGGAAGGAAATTACATCAAGCCAGGGATATTCAAACCGCCGGTTACTTTGCTCATTTCCTGCTGCGCCATATCCTGACTCTTTTTCAGCGCTTCGTTGACAGCCGCCAAAACCAGGTCCTGCAACATTTCGACATCCTCGGGGTCAACAACACTTGCCTCGATTTTCAGGTCAACCAATTGCTGCCGACCGTTAACCACGGCCGTCACCATGCCCCCACCGGCCGAAGCCTCCACCTGGCGGGTTTCCAGCTCCTGCTGCATGCGCTCCATCTTCTGTTGCATGAGTTGCGCCTGCTTCATGATATTACCTAAACCTTTTGCCATGACAACAACCTTCCTGGCCAATAAAATAAATTGGCCATTATTTTTATGTATTATTAAAGCGTCGAGACTGAATATATGCCCGTATCAATCAGACATGTTTGTCTCAGTCACGATCCGCATGTCCCAGATCTGCACCTTCCCGAAGGGGCTTGACCTGCACAACTTCCCCCCCAAGAATTTTTTGCGCAGCCTTGACCGCGGGATGCCCCAATGCTTCGTCTTTAACCTGATTGCGCTGACTACTTTCCCTGGCCTGGCGCTCCTCAGCCAACGACGGTGGCGCCACAGCCTGATCCTGGGCACGAATCGGCACAACACGCATGGTGACGGTTTGCCCGAAGTAATCTTCTGCTATCTTCACAAAGCCGGCCTGCAGATCGCCATCCTGCATCTGCGAAAAGTGAAAAGACCCTTCGACAAACCCCAGTTCGACCAAAGGCAACTCCAACTTAAGCAGTTTACCATGCTCAAGAACGCCACCAAGACGCGGGCGGTCTTTATTAATACGCTGAACCAGCGCCTGCCAGCCTTGCGGTTTGCTTTCAGCCTGAGCATCCGAACCTTTGCCGGCGGCCGCAACAGCGGTCGACTGAGCCGGCTCGGGAACTTGAGCCTGAACCGGAGCAGGCGCAGGGCGTTCGGCGACGATCGACTCCGATGAAGCATAGCTCGCCGGCTGCGCACGCTCCGCAGGCGGTACGCCCGACTCCAAACGGCGCTGCAGATCTTCCACCTGGCGCACCAAGGTTGCCACATCCCGCCCGGAAGGCAAATGCGCCAAACGCAGCAAGGCCATCTCCAGCGCCAAACGCGGAAACGACGATCCGGCCAATTCGGCCTCAGTGCGCACCAGCACGGTTACGGCCCGCTCCAGATCTTCCAATTCCACCGTTGCAGATAAACGACGTAATTCTTCAAGCTCATCCGGCGTAGCGTCGAGCAGGGCCTCCGGCTCAGGGACCACCTTCAACACCACCAGAGAGCGCAACGTCTCGACCAACTCACGACAGAACTGCCTGAAAGAATGTCCCAGCTCATCCACCCGACAGACACAGTGCAAAAGCCTGCGACTGTCGTGCCCCAGCAAGCTTTCCAGAGTATCGACCAGCAAGCGCCGATCCACCATCCCCAGAAGACCCTGGACATCGTCCTCACCAACCGCATCCCCACAAAAGGCGATAACCTGATCGAAGGTAGACTGGGCATCGCGCATGCTGCCCTCACCGCGCCTCGCCACCAGCCCCAGGGAACGTTCGGAAATAGAAATCCCCTCCGCTGCGGCAATTTCTTTCAGCCGGGCAACGATCAAAGGCAAAGGTATTTTACGGAAATCAAACCGCTGGCAACGCGACAGAATCGTAATGGGGATCTTGTGCGGCTCGGTTGTGGCAAAGATAAATTTGGCGTGCTCAGGAGGCTCCTCCAAGGTCTTCAACAGGGCGTTGAAAGCGTTGGTGGAGAGCATGTGGACTTCGTCAATGATAAATATTTTATAGCGGGATCGGGAAGGAAGGTAGCGGATATTTTCCCGAAGCTCGCGAATGTCATCGACCCCGGTATTGGAGGCACCGTCGATTTCAAAAACGTCAAGCCCCTGCCCGGCCGATATTTCCCGGCAGGACTGGCAGACGTTACATGGCTGCGGTGACAGCCCCTGCTCGCAGTTCAACGCTTTGGCAAAAATACGCGCAGCAGAGGTTTTGCCCACCCCGCGCGCACCCGTAAAAAGGAAAGCGTGATGAACGCGCCCGGTCTTTATGGCATTGCCCAGGGTTTGGCTGACGTGTTCTTGCCCGACCAGGTCGTCAAAACTCTGGGGCCGATACTTACGAGCCAGTACCAGGTAAGACATGAAGTGCTAGGATCTCCGTAGACATTAGAATACAGCCGGCGGGACACAAAAAGGATTGCCGACACAAGTGACAGCCAGGCTCACCCGCGGCACACGGCTAAAGCCGTTACCGCTGCTCCCTCCCGGGCCTGACGGGGTTGGCGGCCGTCCGTTGCGCGGGACCCGGCTGTCACTTCTATCGGCAAAAACCCGATCGAAGGGTAAAGTTAAATGGCGGAGAGGGAGGGATTCGAACCCTCGGTACCTTGCGGTACACACGATTTCCAATCGTGCACCTTCGGCCTCTCGGTCACCTCTCCGCAGGTGGGGCAGAATACAACAACTGACCGGAAAATGTAAAGACTTTTTGTTGCCTCCCGAAAAGACATAGATCTACACCCGCCGACACAGCACTTCCCAGGAGAAAAACAGTGCACAGGTAAACACATACCGGTGACAGCACCGCGACCCTGCGCACCGGCCAAATCGAAAATGGCTCGGCCCGCAGCACCCGACACGCCACCTTAAAAATCCCTGCGATGCTCCCGCCTGCATACGATACGCTCTCGCCCAGACCTGAATAAAGAACACAAAAGAGCGCAAAGCTACCTCCCCCAAAAAAGACCTGCGCCGCTCACATCAAGCGCTGCCGCCGGGATTGATCAACTCAAGCACAGGCGTATATAATATAGGGGTACCAAAAATGAAAGGAGATCGTCATGGCAATGTCAAGAGACAACCAAACTCGCATGCAGGCGATGGAAAACCTCGAGCAAATTGCCCGAACCTACACTCGACACATGATGGGGCCCCACTTCCCGGGACACCAGGAAGAAGCCATATTATTGCTGCAGAAACTGAATAGCGCCGTCAAGAATCTCGACAGCATCGAAGGATGCGAACTGCCCGTCGGCCATATGCACAAATGGCAGGAAACCACTTCCTACATGCAGCCCGCCACAAAAACTCCCAGATAAGGCAGGGCACCAACCCCGGACCAACGTAAAAAAGGGTTCGCAACCAGTGGTTGCGAACCCTTTTCAAATTACTGCCTGCGAGGTTGACTCACTCACGGACAGGCAACAGCGAACTTGACTAAGAAGTCAAACGCAAATTAGATTTTGCAAACGTTGGCCGACTGGGGACCCTTCTGACCCTGGACAACATCGAAGCTGACCCGGTCGCCTTCAGCCAAGGACTTGAAACCTTCGCCCTGGATGGCCGAGAAGTGCACGAACACGTCGGGACCATTGTCCTGCTCGATGAAACCGAAACCTTTTGCGTCATTAAACCACTTAACAGTACCTTCTGCCATTTTTCTTCCTCTTTCCCCAGCAGGGGCGTTTTTGGTTGTGCAGGATTTGCGCTGTCCTTAAGTAAAAAGCCCCACATACCAAGAGGTCTGTGCGGCTTAAAATCGACTGACGATCAATCTGCTTGACAAGCAAATCTACACAAACTTACTTAAGTTGCCCCTTTCTACCACACCCGTCCACAAAAAAGCAACAACTATTTTAAAAAATCTCATACCGGCCGCAAACCGATGGGCAAAGGCTTAGGCTTTAAACCGCGACAGAAACAAAAGCCACCACAGGATCCGCTATTCGCCAAGAAATCAAGGCCCCACGCAGAAAACCTGCCGTGCAACTCAACCATGAGGAGCCAGAAAGCTAAAAGGGTATGCCGGCAGATTCCGCAACACTCCGTACACAACGACAAGCACGCAAATACCGATGATCGCCGCAGGCTTCAGGGCTTTTTCGTCAAACCCTCTGAGTGCGCGCCCAGGAATCAACCCGGCCACTCCCCGCACCAGCAGAAAAGGCACAGACACAACCATCAGCGCGTTATACCCGAAAGCCGCACCGATTCTGCCATGCAACAAATGGTGCAGGGCCCTGGTGGAACCACACCCCGGACAATACCACCCCGTCAACGACCGAAACGGGCAAGGCGGGAACCACCGATTTTCGACCGGACTGAAACACAACAGCACCCCCGTCGCCACCACCGCACCAACGACCAGCAAAAACCGGCGCCAGCATCCCCAATCGCGAAAGCGCACAGCAAACCGCTCAGGCAGCATCAAGCCCCCATAACTGCCGCGAACACCATGATACCGAGGTAGAACAGCATGAAAACCAGCCCGCATAAAAAGCCGGCCCATACCCACTTCTTGGCCAGCTGGGATGCCTGCCGAGCCCCTTCAATATCACCCGCCTGCTCTTTCCCGTTGACCTGAGCCGCATAAACAATCGACACGATGCCAAAAGGCAGACAGCAAAACAAGGTCACCAGAATCGCCTGAACCAGATAATTGGGAATCGATGGGGCCGTAACGGCCACTCCGGCACCCGACACAACCTGTCGGACTCCGCAATGAGGACAAATTTCGGCCTTGGCGTGAATCGCCTTGCCGCATTCGGTGCAAAATTTCCCTGTCTTGGTTTCCTCTGTCATCAAACACCTCCACCATATGAATAAAATTTACATCACCACCCATGCAGGCTTAAAAAATAATTCAATCCGCCATTAAAAACAATTATTTTTACATATTTTCCCATGATCGCTTCTCGCACCTTGCCCGGCTTGTCCCCGGAGCCCCCATGGTGCCCGCCACCTCAATCTGCACCCTGTCGGGGCCCAGACGCACAAAAGGCCGGGACATCCCGGCCTTTTGCACACCCCAAAAACACGATTACTCAATCTCGATCCTGCGTTTCTTCTGCTTGGCTGCCTCCGTTTTGGGTATGCGAACTTCAAGCACGCCTTCCTTGAACGACGCCTTGGCCTGTTCCGTCAGAATATCGCCGGGCAAACGCACGGAGCGCGAAAATTTACCGAAGGAACGCTCGATGCGATGGTAATCTTTGCGTTCGATTTTCTCTTCGGTTTTCTTCTCGCCGGAGATGGTCAGCAAATCGTCGGAGATATCCACCTCGACATCTTCCTTGCCGATACCCGGCAGTTCGGCTTTGACCACCACGGCATCCTCCTCCTCATAGATGTCGACAGAAGGTGCCACCGCTTGCATGCTCGGCAGATTGAAGCGCGGCATCCACATGGGAGAAAAAAAACGGCCGGTTAAAAAAATCCCCGAACCAGCGCTCCATTTCCTCAAACGGCGAGACCAGCTCCGCCCGTTCAGGAACCAACACATCCTTGCCCTCATGTTTTTTATCTTTCTTACCCATAACTGCCTCCGAATGTTGACAATACGGTTAACAAGGAATTTCCGAGATAGCGTGAAGCCGGCCCCTCTCTCCGTACAAGGCTAGCAGCTTTGAAAGGTCTCGCAATAATCACTTCCCACAGGAAAAAGAGCAAAAAACAGCCGCATACCCGTAATGGATATGCGGCCCGTGTGTTGTGCAAAACTTATAAAATCAGACAGACATCCGCAAGGGGAAGGCGAATGGGGTTCAGCCTACACCGTCCCCAGGCGCTCTCGAGCCGCCGATTGCCCGCGCGACCTCTCGGAACAACCGCCTTGGCGCTCTTTACGTCCGGAAAAATAGCTGGCCGGCTTCCTGCCCGAACGGTTCGGTCCATTCCCTTTATAGCGCCGCCGTCCCTCAGCGGATGCTGCCCTCAAAGGGAAACGGGGTTCCAGACCGGGAATTTCCCGACGCGGCAATTCGCGGCCGATAAAGTGTTGAATACGTCGCAAGGCACTGACCTCCGCACCGGACACAAAGGATATCGCCACCCCCGTGGCTCCGGCCCGTCCGGTACGACCGATGCGGTGCACATAGTCTTCCGCAAACTTGGGCAAATCGTAGTTGAATACGTGAC
This sequence comes from Syntrophotalea carbinolica DSM 2380, assembly GCF_000012885.1. Classification (NCBI taxonomy): domain Bacteria; kingdom Pseudomonadati; phylum Thermodesulfobacteriota; class Desulfuromonadia; order Desulfuromonadales; family Syntrophotaleaceae; genus Syntrophotalea; species Syntrophotalea carbinolica. Next base: position 458,219 of record NC_007498.2, on the reverse strand, counting down.
TGATACCGGCGACATCCAAACCTCGGGCAGCAACATCGGTAGCCACCAGCACACGAATGCGTCCGCGCCGCAAATCGCGTACGGTCCGATTCCGCGCCCCCTGGTTCATGTCGCCATGCAAAGCGGCAGCCCGATACCCCTGCGCGGACAGATCTCTGGCCAGGCTATCGGCATCGCGCTTGGTCGCGGAAAAAACAATGGCCTGCGAAATATCCGAATGTTTCAGCAAATGTTGCAGGAGCCTGTTCTTGTGCTGGCGATTGTCCGCCACATGCAAATGCTGCTCAATGTGATCCGAGACATTCTTAACCACAGCGATATCGATGCGGAATGGATCGTCGAGCAACCGCCGGGCCATTTTCTGCATGGCATCATTCAAGGTAGCGGTAAACATCATGGTCTGGCGCTGTCGGGGTGCCGCGGCACAAACCTTGTCAACATCCTCCTTGAAGCCCATATCGAGCATGCGATCGGCCTCGTCCAGAACCAGCATCTCCAGACAGGACAGGTCGATACTGCGCCGCTGCAAATGATCGAGCAGACGTCCGGGGGTCGCCACAACCAGATCAAGGGGTTTAGCCAAGGCCCGGAACTGGTCCCGGTAAGGCACCCCGCCAAGCAACACGGCCGTTGTCAGACCGAGATATTTGCCGTAAACACGCGCTGCGTCCATAACCTGCCCCGCCAGTTCGCGGGTCGGCGCCAGCACCAGCATCCTGGGCGCCCCCTTGCGACGGGCAATCTTTACCGTCAAGCGCTGCAAAGCAGGCAGCATGAAAGCGGCGGTTTTACCCGTACCGGTTCCGGCGCTGGCGATCAGATCCCGCCCCGCCAGAGCCTCGGGCACGGCCTGCGCCTGAATGGGGGTCGGAACATGATAACCGCAATCGGTCAGAGCTTTGAGAATACGAGGGTCGAGCTTTAATTCTGAAAAATCCATAGTGGTTTCCGGGCACAGACACCCTCCATAACCAGTCATTTATCAGGAAAGCGTTTTTTCTCCTGACGTATAACCGGACGGGGCGTATCCGTGCCATCTGAAGTTGAAAACATGCGGGCCGCAGGAACAGAAAACCGTCCCAGACACCAAGGGCCGGAGCATATACAGGTCGGGCATTAACGCATCGTCGCCAACCTGAAATTGCTGCACGCTTCTTCAGACACCACTGAAGGCAGGAAGGGCTAGAGATCGATAGAGCGGGAAGGGCCAATACTGCTTGCTTTTCGCAAAAATGGCAGAGGAGATCCGCTGAGGGCGTTTACGCTGAACGGGTGAATTTATTCCAGCCACCGGAAAATAGCAAGAACTATTTTGAATGGTTCAAACCGCATGGCCATCCGGCCTCACCGACCGATGCCGATTATTCATATCGTAAAGCCTCTATGGGATTGAGATTAGCCGCCTTGCGCGCGGGATAGAAACCGAAAAACACGCCCACGACCAGAGTAAAACCGACGCTCAGGAGAATAACGGCAGGATTCGCCACCACGGCGGTACCCATCATCTGTCCCAGCGAAAAAGCCGCCCCAAGCCCCACTACGATCCCGATCAATCCTCCGCACAAACACAGAATCACCGCCTCGATAAGAAACTGCAGCAGAACATCCCCACTGCGAGCACCTATCGCCAATCGGATACCTATCTCCCGCGTTCGCTCGGTCACCGATACCAGCATGATATTCATCACCCCAATTCCTCCGACCAGCAGAGAAACCCCGGCAATGGCGCTCAGCAGCAGGGTCAAGGCACCGGTGACCTGGGATGCCATGGCGGTGATTTCCGACTGTTCGCGCAGCGCGAAATCGTCGGGCTGTTCATCGCGCAAACCATGTGTTTTGCGCAACACCGCCCTAACCTGCGCTTTGGCCGCTTCGACCTCAGCGGGAGTCGAGGCGCTAACCAGAATACCACGCACCGTTTTCCCGTCCGACAACCGATACAAAGCCGTCGGCGCCGGTACCAGAATCACGTCATCCTGATCGTCTCCCATCCCGTTCTGGCCCTTTTCGCCCAGCACCCCAATGACCTTAAACGGAACATTACGAATACGAATACGCTGCCCCACGGGGTTCTGACCGGCAAACAGCTTATCAACCACGGTCTGCCCAAGCACCGCCAGCTTGGCCTTGGCTTTGACATCACGTAATGAAAAAAACGATCCCCGCACTACGGCATAGTTGCGAATCAACGGAAAGGTCTGGCTGACGCCCTGCACCGATGTATTCCAGTTACTGTTTCCGGCCACAACCTGCTCGGACAGACGAATTTCCGCAGAAACATTGGCTACCGCCAGCGCCTCCGCGCGGATAGCATCGGCATCTTCCAACGACAGACTGGTGGAGGAACCGGCTGCGCCCCGAACCCCGTGACTGTCGGCACTTTCGGGTACAACGATAATGAGGTTGGTACCCATGGAATCTATTTCAGCCGCGATATCAGCCTGCGACCCTTCGCCCAGGGCCACCAGGGCGATGACGGATCCCACACCGATGATAATGCCCAGCATGGTCAACAGACTGCGCATACGATTTCGGGTAAGACTGCGCAAGGCCACCGCAACCAGTTTTTGCCATTTCATGACAACGAACTTCCGGGAATAGCCACTGTACCGGCACGCCGACGGTTGTTCACCTCGAAATCCCTGCGTATCCGCCCGTCCTGCATTTCGACCACGCGCCTGGCGTGTTCGGCCACCTCGGCTTCATGGGTCACCAGCACCATGGTGATGCCGCTGTCGTTGAGCTCCTGGAACAGAGTCAGAACATCCAGAGTCGTGCGACTATCCAGGTTCCCGGTCGGTTCGTCGGCCAGAATAATGGCCGGATCGTTAACCAGTGCCCGCGCGATGGCGACACGTTGTTGTTGGCCACCGGACAACTGATTCGGTTCGTGATGCATGCGATCGGCCAACCCTACTTTATGCAGGGCCTCCACCGCCCGCTGTTGCGCTTCGGCAGCGGTTAGATGGCCACGATAATAGAGCAACGGCAATACGACATTTTCCAGTGCGGTGGTGCGCGCCAATAAATTGAACCCCTGGAATACGAATCCGATACGCTGATTGCGAATATCGGCCAGCCGGTGTCGATCCATATCGCCCACCGACTGCCCCTCCAGCAGATAGCGACCGCTGTCGGCGCGGTCGAGACAACCGACCACATTCATCAAAGTCGACTTGCCCGAGCCGGAGGCCCCGATCACGGCTGCAAACTCACCCTTCTCGACGGTCAGGCTCACGTCGTCCAGAGCCTTGACCCGGGAATCCCCCAGATGAAAGGTTTTGCAAATATGCTCCAGTTGAATCGGTTTCATGGTCTCCCCTCAGGCTTCGGTCCATGCCGCGGATGAGGCATCAATCGGGAAAAAAGGCTGCCGCCCGAGCGCTCTTCCGAAGATGCCTCCCCAGTCGCCACCACCATTCCCTCCGTAAGGCCCTCAGTCAATACCGTCGTCTGCACGCCATCGGAAAGACCGCTTACAACGGCCAAACGCCGCAAACGCCCCCCATCTTCCAGCACCAACACCGCTGCATCTTTCGCGGAGGGATGCCGACGGGCGGCAAACTGCAATGCCGCGTTGGGAACCAGCAGGGCGTCATCCTCCACGTCGACGATAAAATCGGCGGTGGCGGTCATGCCCGGCAACAGCAGCCCCCCATCATTAAGAGCGGCCACCACCACGGTATAGGTCACCACGTTCGACTCCTCGGTAGGGTTCAGGCGAATCTGCGTCACCTCACCGTGAAACTGACGATCAGGATACGCCTGTACCGTAAAACGGACTTTTTGTCCTTTGCGGATCAGCCCGATGTCGCTTTCATCGACATCGGCTTCGATTTCCATACGGGCCAGATCCTCGGCCAGAATAAACAGGGTCGGAGTACTGTAACTGGCCGCCACGGTCTGGCCCACCTCGATTTCCCTTTCGATCACGGTGCCGTCGATGGGAGACAGAATACGCGCCTTGCGCAGATTGGTCCGCGCTTTGGCCAGGGTCGCTTTACTGGATTGCAGATCGGCGCCGGTGGTGGCCAACGCTGTCCGGTACTCAAGAAATTCCTGATCGGAGAGATGGCCCTGCTGGTGCAGCGGCTGATTGCGTCGATATTCGGAGAGCGCCTGCCGATACAGCGCTTCGGCACCCATCTGATTGGCTTCGGCCTCGTCCACAGCGTTTTTGAACAATTCCAGATCGAGTTCGGCCAGCACCTGTCCTTTACGCACCCGGTCATTATAGTCGACCAGCACTTTGCCGATGGTACCGGAAACCTCGGTGCCGACCTCCACCGTACCAACCGCCTTCAAGCTGCCGGTACAGGCCACCGTAACCTCCATGCTGCCACGCGAGACCTTTCCGGTCTGTAGCGCCGCCGGAGGAGGGCCATCCGGTTGTGCGGCGAAGCCGAAGCCAAGCATCAGCAGATAATATCCTCCGCAGACAATCAACAAAACCTTCACCGTTGTCATTAGTTTTTCTGGCAACCAGCGCTTCATACGTCACCTTCCCCGACAAACGATCGCTCGCTCAAATCCCCACGATAATAGGCCATGGCAACGGTACGCATCATCCGGTCGATTTGCGCTTCGAGCAAGGCATACCGGGACTCGACAAATGTGGAACGGGCATCTGTCAACTCGGTCAGCGTCGCCGCACCGACACGATAGCGCTGGCGGGTGGAATCGAGGGCGTCCTGGGCATAGGTGAGCTGTGCCCTGGCAACCTCGAGCTGATCAAGAGCCGTTAAATATTCCTGGAGCGCCTGTCCGATTTCAACCTCGACCTGGCACTGCAACTGTTCCCACTCCACATCGATGCTGTGGCGATTGATGCGCGCCTGCGCTACCTCATTACGGGTCAGATGACGATCAAACAAAGGAATATTCAGATCGACACTGGCCTTGCCATATAAATTATCTTCATCCATCTGACTACCGAAGGCGCTATCGCTGCGGCTGTCGTAGCCTGTACCGACTCCGGCCGACAAATCGACTGTCGGCCAGGCACCCGCTTTTGCCACCTTGACCTGCGCCTCGGCGGCCAGCCGCTCTTTCTCTCTGGCCAACAAGTCCGGACGTTGTTTTCTGGCCAGACCAAGCAGGCTCTCGAGATCGGTGGATGGCGCCAGACGCAAGGCGACATCTTCCGGCAGTACGACCTCATAGTCTGTCGTTGCCTCGACTCCAAGAACCTGCTTAAGCGCCAGCTTGCTTACCGCATAATCGCGTTGCGCGGTCAACAGATCGGAACGGGCCTGGGCCGTTTCGGCCCGCTGCTTGTAAACATCGGTAATGGGCCGTCGCCCGACCCGGTGGTACGCTTCGATATCGGCAAGTTGCCGCCGGTTGTCCTCCAGCGTTTGTTGTGCCACCTGAATCTGCTCCAGACTCTTCACCGCATCCAGATAGGCACTGACGGTATCGAACACCAGGGTCTGTTGCTGTCGGTTTAAATCCTGCTGTCTGGCGGACAGATTCTTATCGGCCTGGTCCAGGGCGGCCTGATCGGCAAATCCATTAAACAGGTTAACTTTAACCGCAACCTCCGCCGACAGTGCGTGGTAGTTGCGATCGGATCCGACGGCCCCTTGCTCATGGCCACCTCCGGCGGTCGCCTCCAGGCTGGCTTCCGGAAGAAAATCGTCCTTTTGCTGCCGTAGCGCGACACGGGCCGATCGCACTTCGTCAGCGCTCAGGCGCAGCGCTTGGTTATGCTTCAAGGCAACGCCCAGCGCCTGTTTCAACGTCAGGGTCGTACTTTGCTCTGCCGCCACGCACGGCAGGGACAAGATCACCAACAAAGCAAAGACCAGCCCCAAAACCGTCAGACCGCCAGTTTCCATCTTATGCATATCCATGTAATTCAGCGCCTTCCGGCTGCTTGGCGGAATAAACAAAGAACCGATACGAGAATGCCGGGGCTGACGGCCCCGGCAAAGAGCAGACGGTTCCTCGGCACACCCCGGAACCGCCTGCTTCCAGTCTGGTTTTATCATCGTTTCCCGTCTGCCCCGGGATTCATCATCCCCAGGGGCACAGGCCGCCCCGGAGCTCCGGGGCCATGGCCCTGCAATTGACGCAACTTGTCCGCCAGATCGGCCAGTTCCTGCTGTTCGGGGGTCAGCAGGGCATAGATACGGGCCCGAGTCCCGGCACGATCGACCATAAGATCCGCTTCGATACGTGATTTTTCCGCCACCAGCGTGCGCAGCTGCTTCTCGTCAAAGGTTTTCGGCGCGGAAGCCCGGCGCAGCTTTCTTCGTACCTCTGCCATCTTCTCATGCCATTTTTCGGCGAGTTTAAAGCTTTCATCACGCAGTTTTTTGACCTCTTTACGCTGTGCTGCGCTTAAATCCAGGCATTCAAGCATGCGCATGTCATGCTCTTGGGGAGCCTCTCCGCGCGCACACATGGTGCGACCCTGCTGCGGCCCCTCAAATCGAGCATTCGGCATACCGCCCTGCTCCGCCAGAACAGCTGTACCAGCCAGCAATAAAGTGCCGCACAATACCGTCACAATCAGTTGCTTCTGCATTTTTGTCCCCTTTCTCACCTTGATTCGGTTTCGCCGGTTATCTCAGAAGTCATTGCCGTTCTCTCGGCGCCGGCGGACGATCGGCCGGAACCGCGACCAGCCGATCGCCCTGTTCCTTGCACACGCCCTTCATGGTTTCCCCATGCGGACCTTTCAGTGTGACCTTGGCTCCCTCCTCCTTACCCTTGCAGGCCTCATAAGCTTCCGGGGGAGGTTGGCGGAACCGACGTCCGTCTTCCGCCCCGTCAAAGGCCAGAGTCGAGGATGGCAACATCGCGAGCATAAGCAATCCCGGCAGCATCCACTTCAAAACCCTGCAACGCATTTGTGTCTCCTTATGTTAGAGTGATTTTTCGAACCAGCGCTGGATGCCATCGCATCCTTGCGTGCCTTCAAGGGTACTGCGGCAAGGTGGATAAAATATGCAAGAAATAGGGAAATCAACGACTTAACGGGGGTACAGCTAGTGGTCGAACACCGAATGTGCTATTAGAAGAAACCGGGCGCCTGTCGGACTTTCCATGCTCTGGCGGCCCCCTCACTTCGAATCCTTAAGGCCTTGCCATGAAACTAAGTATCAAGCACCGATTATTCCTCGCTTTTCTTGCCGCCGCCGGGCTGGTGGTCGCAAGTATGTTTTTCATCACCAAATTCAGTTTTGAACGCAGCCTGTTACGCTACGTCAACACCACGGAACAGGAACGGCTCGTGCGCCTGGAAGCCATGCTTGAAACTGCCTATCAAGACCATGGCAACTGGGACTTTCTGCGCAACAATCGCCGCCTCTGGATGCACATGCTGCTATCCTGCCGCCACGAAAAACCTTTTCCCGCCATGCTGTCCGAGGACCGAAGTCGATGGCTGGAGCCCCCCCCTCCCGAACGGCCGTTACCCCATGTACCGCCGCCCCCGATGCAACAGAACTTCGACTGGCGCGTCACCCTGCTGGACGCTGGCAAAAAACCGATTTTCAGCTCCCTGGCTCCCGGCGACAAGCCCCGCTTTTCGCCCCTGGCCATCGATCATCAAATCATCGGTTATCTGGGGCTGACCCCACCGAAAATCATTATCGATCCCCACCAGCAACGCTTTGCCCAGGAACAACGTCGTTCCATGGCCATCATTTCCCTCATCGTAACTACAGCGGCGGCCCTGCTTTCGCTGCCGCTGTCCCGGCGCATGGTAAAACGCATCACCACCCTGGCGACAGCCACCCATCGTTTAGCGGCTGGAAACTACGACATTCGGGTCGAGGCAAAATCCGGCGACGAACTGGGGCAACTGGCCCGCGACTTCAATTCACTGGCCAAAACCCTCGAAAGCAACGAACACATGCGCCGCCGCTGGGTGGCGGATATTTCCCATGAACTCCGCACACCCCTGGCCGTTTTAAGGGGAGAGGTCGAAGCCGTACAGGACGGAGTGCGCTTACTGACACCGCAGACCCTGGACACCCTGCACAGCGAAGTGTTGCGCCTCGAGCGCCTGGTGAGCGACCTTTACGAACTGTCCCTCAGCGACATCGGAGCGTTGCAATACAGGAAAACCGACATCGACCTGATGGAAGTGCTGCAGCAGTCTCTTGATGCCCACCTGCCCCAATTCACCGAAAAGGGATTGTCGCTGCTGGCACCATCAGCACAACCTGAGGATCTGTTTATTCATGGCGATCCCGAACGCCTGAGCCAGCTGTTTTCCAATCTTCTGGAAAACAGCCTCCGCTACACGGATGCCAACGGCCAACTGCAGGTCACCATCGAGATCCTGGAACATGCGGTTCAATTGAATTTTCGTGATTCCGCACCGGGGGTTCCGCCCGAAACCCTGGGCCGCCTCTTTGAGCGCCTGTTTCGGGTCGAAGGCTCTCGCAACCGCAAACACGGCGGCGCCGGCCTCGGCCTGGCCCTGTGCAAAAATATTGTCGAGGCTCATAACGGTAGCATCGAAGCCCGCCCATCGACTCTGGGCGGCCTTTGGGTCGTCGTAACCCTGCCAAGGAGTGGATAGAATCATGAACGAACGGATATTGATTGTCGAAGACGAAAGCCGCCTGTCCTCCCTTCTGGCAGACTACCTGCGGCAGGCAAACTTTGAGCCCCATATCCTTGCAGACGGCCTTCCCGTTGTATCCTGGGTAAGGGATAATCATCCTTCCTTGATTTTGCTCGACCTCATGCTGCCAGGTCGCGACGGCATGGAAATATGCAAGGAAATAAGAGGGTTTTCCGATGTGCCGATTATTATGGTGACAGCCCGCATCGAGGAAATAGATCGGCTTTTGGGACTGGAACTGGGCGCCGACGACTATATCTGCAAACCCTTCAGCCCCCGCGAAGTGGTTGCCCGCGTCAAAGCGGTACTGCGACGCAGCGGCGGCCAGTCCAATCTGCACAGTCAGGGATTGACGCTTGAAGAAGCCAGTCTGCACGCCAATCTCAATGGCTGCAAACTCGACCTTACGGCGGTCGAGTTCAAACTGTTGCAACATCTTGCGGCTCACCCCGGGCGCATCTTTTCCCGGGAACAACTCATGGACCGCATTTACGCCGACCGGCGGATCGTGTCCGACCGCACCATCGACAGCCATATCAAAAAATTGCGCAAGAAAATGGACACCGCATCACCGGGCGTAGACCTTATTCGATCGGTTTACGGGGTCGGGTATAAGTTTGAAACGGAGGAGTGAGGAGTGAGGAGTGAGGAGTGAGGAGTGAGGAGTGACAAGGGACAAGGGACAAGGGACAAGGGACAAGGGACAAGGGACAAGGGACAAGGGACAAGGGACTAGTGACTAGTGACTAGTGACTAGTGACTAGTGACTAGTGACTAGTGACTAGTGACAGCATCCGACAGGTCACGCCGCCCCCGCAGCAAAAAACGGGTAGCTATCTTTTAAAGTAAGGAGCCCCGCCGGATAAGCGGGGCTCCTTACTTTCACATTTAAGCTTCTGGGTTCCGCGGGGTCACCACCAGCTCACCGTCCTGCACGTCAACAGCGATCGTGGCGCCTTCGTGAATATCCCCACCGATCAGGGCCCGCCCGATGCGGGTTTCGAGATGATGCTGCAAATAACGCTTCAAGGGCCGGGCACCAAAGACCGGATCGTAGGCCTCGCCGGCGATAAAATCGCAGGCCGCTTCGGTAAGCTCGAGTTCAATCCGGCGATCCGCCAGACGCTTACGTAAATCAGCCGCCAACAGATGGATGATCTGTTTGATCTCCTCGCGGGAGAGGGGTTTGAACATGACGATATCGTCCACCCGGTTAAGGAATTCCGGGCGGAAATGGTGCCGCAATTCGTTCATCACCGCCTTGCCGGCTTCTTCGCGAATCTCTCCTTCGGGGCTGACGCCCTCCAGCAGATGTTGCGAGCCGATATTGGAGGTCAGGATGATCACAGTATTCTTGAAATCGATGGTGCGCCCCTGAGCATCGGTCACGCGCCCGTCGTCAAGAATCTGCAGCAGGACGTTGAACACGTCGTGATGCGCCTTCTCGATCTCATCGAAAAGAATGACCGAATAGGGTTTACGGCGCACCGCCTCCGTCAGCTGGCCACCTTCCTCGTAACCGACATAGCCCGGAGGCGCCCCGATCAGACGACTGACGGTGTGTTTTTCCATGTATTCGGACATGTCGATACGGACCATGTTGTCTTCGCTGTCGAACAGGGCTTCGGCCAGCGTGCGCGCCAGTTCGGTCTTGCCGACGCCTGTCGGTCCCAGAAAGATAAACGAGCCGATGGGGCGACGCGGATCCTTGATCCCGGCGCGCGCACGAATCACCGCATCCGCCACCAACTGCACCGCTTCGTCCTGACCGACCACCCGTCGGTGCAACACCTCATCCAGCTTGAGCAATTTTTCCCGCTCGCCTTCGACCAGCCGCGTCACGGGGATACCGGTCCAGCGTGAAATGATCTCGGCGATTTCCTCTTCCGTGACTTCCTCACGCAACAACCGGGCACCGCCGGTCTCGTCAGCAGAATCATGCTCCTGCTCGTGCAGGCGCCGCTCCAGCTCGGGAAGCTGCCCATGTTTGAGCTCCGCCGCCCGATTCAGATCGTAATTGCGCTCGGCGACCTCGATCTGCTGCCGCACCTGCTCGATCTGCTCACGCAGCCCCTGCACCCCCTTGATGGCGCCTTTTTCCTTATCCCATTGGGCGGTCAGAACATCCGCCTGATGCTTGAGGTCGGCCAGTTCCTTGCGCAACGTCTCCAGACGTGCCTGACTGGCCGCATCCTTTTCTTTTTTAAGAGCGGCCTCTTCGATCTCCAATTGCATGACCCGACGGGTCACTTCGTCGAGTTCCGCCGGCAACGAATCGATCTCGGTGCGGATCGTGGCGCACGCCTCATCCACCAGGTCGATGGCTTTGTCGGGCAAAAAACGGTCGGAGATATAGCGGTTGCTCAGTATGGCCGAAGCCACCAAAGCATTATCCTGGATGCGCACCCCGTGGAACACTTCAAAACGCTCCTTGAGGCCACGAAGAATGCTGATGGTATCCTCCACCGTCGGTTGATCGACCACCACCGGCTGAAAACGCCGTTCAAGCGCCGCATCCTTTTCGATATATTTGCGATATTCATCGAGGGTAGTGGCACCGATGCAATGCAACTCGCCGCGAGCCAGCATCGGCTTGAGCATATTGCCGGCATCCATCGAGCCTTCAGCCTTGCCGGCACCGACGATAGTATGCAACTCATCGATGAAAAGAAGGATACGCCCTTCGCTGGAACGGATCTCGTTGAGTACCGCCTTTAGGCGTTCTTCAAATTCCCCGCGGAATTTGGCGCCGGCCACCAACGCGCCCATATCGAGGGCGAAAACGGTCTTGTTCTTGAGGCCCTCAGGCACGTCGCCGCGCACGATGCGATGGGCCAGACCTTCGACGATAGCGGTTTTGCCCACCCCCGGTTCGCCGATAAGTACCGGATTATTTTTGGTTTTACGGGACAGAATACGAATCACCCGCCGGATTTCGGCATCACGACCGATCACCGGATCGAGCTTGCCCTTCTGCACCTCCTGCACCAGATCCCGGCCATATTTTTCCAAGGCCTCGTAGGTACTCTCCGGTTCGGGACTGGTCACCCGCTGGTGCCCCCTAATGGCTGTCAGGGCCTCCAGCAGGCGGTCCCGATGGATATTGAACTGCTTGAACAGCTTGCCGAGCGCGGTTGCATCGCCTTCACCCACCATGGCCAGCAAAAGATGTTCAACACTGACATAATCGTCACGCAGATGCCTGGCCTCTTCTTCAGCCTTGAGCAGCAATCGGTTAAGACGCTGGGTGACATACACCTTGCCGCCTTCAACCCCCGGCCCTGAAACGCTGGCACGACGGTCCAGTTCCTTTTTAACAGCCGCCGCCAGGTTGCCGACCTGCACATCCATTTTCTGCAGCAGGCGCGGCACCAGGCCGCCCTCCTGTTCCAAGAGGGCGGCCAGCAGATGTTCCCCGTCGACTTCCACATGGCCGCGTTTTAAAGCGATATCCTGCGCCGCCTGCAAAGCCTCCTGGGTTTTTTGAGTCATCTTGTTAATATCCATAAAAAGTCAGCTCCTTTTTGCAACCTGGCTGCGAAACCGTCCCCTTGAAACAGGGGATACTCCGCTTTCCTTATCACTCGCCCGAGGCGATTTCGATCCGCCGCGGTTTAGCCGCTTCGGCACGCGGCAACAGCAGGTTAAGAACACCGTTGGTATAAGCTGCGGTGACCTTCTCCTGGTCGATGCCTTCGGGAATCCGAAACTGCCGGTAAAAACGCGCCAGGGTAAATTCCCGATAAATATCCTCCGCGGGAGCCTCGGAATTCACCCGGCCTTCGATCGTAAGGACCCCTTGCTCCAGATCGATGGTCAAATCGTCGCGCGCCACTCCGGGAAGGTCGATATACATGGTCAGACCATCGACGCCTTCGAGAATATCGACGGTTGGGATGGCGTAGCGTTCCGGTGCCCGCGTTTCTTCACGGCTGAGGTCTTTTCTTTGATCTTTCCGGGTTACGGTAATATTTTTATCGGTCATGGTGAAACTCCTTTATGTCGTCAAGTAAAAGGCGAAATGGTCCGGGATGCATATCAGCCGACATCGACGCTGATTTTCCTGGGGCGGGCCGCAGCCGCCTTGGGCAGCGTAATGGTCAGCAGACCATTTTTACAGATGGCCTTCACATGATCGCCATCGACATCGACCGGCAACTCCAGGGTACGTACGAACTTGCCGTTATCCCGTTCGCGTCGATGCCAGGTGCGCTCCTTATCCTCGACGACGGTACGCTCTCCGCTGACCGTCAGGACATTTTCCTGCACCGTTAAATCGAGTTTGTCCGGCGCAATCCCGGGCACCAGCACTTCGACATAGAGGTTTTCCGCATCGCCGTACAGATTCATGGCCGGTTGGCGACGAAGCCCTCGTCCGGCGTGAAAAGACGGCCCGAACAACCCACGCCCTCCGAACCCGCGAAAAGCATCATCGATTTCACGGCGCAGATTTTCCATTTCCCTATAAACGTTCCATGTAGCCATAGTGTCCTCCTTCAAGTTGGTTTGATGATGGCTTCAGCTTTGTTGCCTGTTACGCCATTCCTTATAACAACCATCGTGCCAACTCCGATGAGGACGAAAAGAAACGTTATTACAGGTAGTTACACAACCTTAAAGACAACACCCGCTATTTGCGACGTCGCCAACGAGTGTCGCAACCCCTATTTGCAACGTCGCAACCTTTTGCTTGCAACACTTACCGTTCGCATTGTCGCTCCAAGGTCGCGCGCGACAATCCCAGTTTTTTCATATAACGATACAGGGTGGCGCGATGCACCCCGAGGCGCCTGGCTGCGTCGGCCAGATTCCCCCCGGCATCGCAATAGGCGCGAGCGACCTCTTCCACAGTAAGATTGACAGGACGCGTCGAACGACGGCGCTCTTCCCCGGCATAAAATTCGGCTTCAAGTACAGTCGGATCCGGGCCGGATCCAGCGGCCTCATCCCGCACTTCGCGATGAGGCAAAACCATCGCGGGCACAAAATCCCGTTCCGAAACCGTTTGCCCCCGGGACTCCACCAGAAAATCCTGACGCTCCCGAATCCATTCGCCAAAAGCCCGCGCACCGATCACATCGGCCCGGTTCTCGATAAAAACCCGCTCCAGAACATTACGCAACTCGCGTATGTTGCCAGGCCACAAATAGGAACGCAGCAGGTTTACCGCTTCCGGCGTCAGGCGATAAACGCGACGCCCGTACTTGCGGGCAAAGAGTTTAAGAAAATGTTCAACCAGATGGGGGATATCTTCGGCACGCTCACGCAAGGGAGGCAGATGGATACGCAGCACGGAGATGCGGTGATAAAGATCGGCACGAAAACGCCCCATGCCCACCGCCTGCTCAAGGGGCACGTTGGTCGCGGCCACAATACGCACATCGACCCGCTGCTGCCGCTCCGCGCCAACCCGCTCGATCATCCCTTCCTCCAGCACGCGTAGCAGCTTGGCCTGGGTATTCAAGGGCATATCCCCGGCTTCATCGAGGAACAGCGTACCGCCGTCAGCGCGCTCGAAGCGCCCCCGGTGACTGCGCAACGCGCCGGTAAAGGCGCCTTTTTCATGGCCGAACAATTCCGATTCGAGAAGTTCATCGGAGATGGCCGAACAATTGACCGCGACAAAAGGACCTTCCGGGCGGAGGCTCTGGTCGTGCAGCGCCCGCGCCACCAACTCCTTGCCGGTCCCCGTCTCACCGGTGATCACGACCGCCGCATCGGATGGGGCAAACAAGGCGATTTTGCGAAACACCTCGCGTATAGCCGGGCTGTTGCCCACCATGCCGTAAAGGGAAACAGGCGCTTCCTTGCCGGAAACCTCAAGCTGCCGAAAAACAATCGCCACCTCGTGAGCGCGGAACGCTTCATCAAGCCCCAAAGGCCGCACATCGATAGACCACAGATCAGGTTGCGCTCCCAGCCGAACCCGAATCCCCAGCAAAGCGCGCCCGGCGGAAACCGCATCCCGGGCCAGGTCCTCCAGCGAGGGAACGCTGCCAGGCAACAGCTGATCTGCGAAGCGCCCCACTGCCAGCGATACATCGAGGCCGAGCAGCCGGGCCAGGGAGCCCGAAAGGGACTTTACCCGCCAGTGCCCCCCAGGGCCCTCGGCAATAACAAGGTCCGGTGCAGGAACCGGCAGCGCCCCATGACTTTGCTCCATGCTCTGCTCTTCCATAAGTGACCCTTCCCCTGTCTGACACCACCTGAGCCTGACCCTATGGGTAAGACCCGTTTCGCACCGCAAAAAAGGCCTCCGACAAGGCCAGCCCCCAAAAGCTTAACACACCTGCACACAATGTAATCAGCCCGCCGGACTTGCGCAAGCGCCCGCCGCGCAAAGGATCGTCAGCGCCGCATATTAAAAAAGCCGCCCGCATATGCGGACGGCTTATACTTATACTTATGCGAGCCCATCAAAGGTTCACCCGCAGGCTCTGCCACGCAGCGCCTCAGGCGCGACTTCTACCGAGCTGCGAGAATCCTGGTGCCGGGGATTGGCCGCCAGCCCCAGGTGGCGGCGTGCGCGGGCCATGGCTATGAGCGGGAAATAATGCCGGTACATGTTGTAATTGATCATGAATCCGCGCGCCAGTTCACAGCCCTGATCGAGCGTGGCGCCGGCTTCCTTGAGGTTGGTACGCTCGCCCACGCCATAGCCTGGAAAACCGGTACCGGTATACTGCGGCTCATCCCACGTCCCGGATTTTTGATGGGACAGCAGATAATCGAGCCCCCTGCGTATGGCCTCATCGTAATCATGACTACTCATGGCCACCAGCGCCATCAATGCCCAACCGGTCTGAGAGGCGGTACTGGAACCTTGTCCGCACTGACTGTCATCCATGTAGGATGCGCAGCTTTCCCCCCAGCCACCGTCGTCATTCTGGTGCCGGACCAGCCAATCCGCGGCACGCAGCACATAAGGCGCCCTCATATCCTCGCCAATGGCGGCCAGCGCAGGCAGCACGGCACAGGTGCCATAGATGTGATTGACGCCCCAGCGTCCGAACCAGCTACCTCCGGGCTCCTGCTCACTGCGGATATACTTGAGAGCCCTCGCCACAACCGGATCGTGCCGGTCCCGGCCGAGCGCGGCAAGCGCCTCAACCACATGGGCGGTAACGTCGACACTGGGCGGATCAAGCACTTCACCGAAATCGCAGAAAGGGATTTTGGTGACGATGGCACTGTTATTGTCGCGATCGAAAGCCGCCCAGCCGCCGTTCCTGCATTGCAGACCGAGAATCCACTCCTCGGCACGCTCCAGGGCGGCATCGACGGCTGCCGAATCCTTCACGTGGCGTCGAGCCTCAGCCAACACCACCAGCGCCAAGGCCGTATCGTCGACATCGGGATAGGCCGTATTGGCCCTTTCGAAAGCCCAACCACCAGGGCGGACCCCCCGTACTTTAACCTGCCAATCACCCCAGCTGGTAATCTGTTTGCTGAGAATCCAGTCAAGAGCCGGGCGCATCATGGGGGTATCGTCGAAGCTGCACCCGCTTTCAAACAAGGCCAACATGGTAAACAGAGTGTCCCACACCGGAGACTCACTGCACTGCAGGTAAACACCGCCGTTTTTCTCATAGGCCCAGGGGGGATTGAAAGCATCCAGCCCCTTGCTGATTACCGGGTGGTTAATCCCGTAGCCTTCCGTATTCAGGGCGATCAGGGAATAGATCAACGGCGGCTGAATACCGCCCCAGCCGCCATCGTAATCCTGATGGCGAACGATCCATTCCAGGCACAGGCGGATAGCTTTTTCGCGGCCGAACTGCATGGGCAGCCGGTTGTATTTTTTCAGGAACCAGTCCACCACCAGAAAAAAACGTTCCGCCAGTCCCTTCTCGCTCTCGGGCAAGCTGTAGTCGGCGTTTTCTCGCCCCTCGGGGAACAACTCGTCCAGCCGACTTTCGGCGGGAAGGGGCTTCACTGGACGCCGAACCGAAAGAACGCTCAACGGTACCAGGGTGGCACGTGCCCAGCAGGCGAAATCGTAAATATTGAGTGGGCACCAGGCGGGCAAGTATATGATTTCCGGGGCCAAGGCAGGCGTTTCGTCCCAGGGCCATTCACCGATCAGGGCAAGCCAGTAGCGGGTAAAAACACGTACGTTTTTCAATCCGCCATGGGAGAATATCCAGTTACGCGCCTTGATCAGCCGCTCGTCGCCGGCACCGAAGCCAGCAGTGCGCAAAGCGGCATAGGCTTCGACCGTTGCATTGATATCGCCAGCCGGCGCATCGTAATAGACTGCCCAGGAACCGTCTTCACGCTGCTCATTGAGTATGGCCTGCACAACCTTGTCGTATTTGGGATCGTCTTTGACTCCAAGCAAATGCATAGCCAGAATCCACTCGGCCTCGATACACGAGTTCGATTCCAGCATGCCGACCCAGAACCCCTCTTTGTCCTGGTTCTCGGCCAGCCATTCGATGGCGCTCTCTATGCCATCATCCAGGCTTTTGGCCGCATTTACCCCAGAGTTCAGCTGCCGAATGACGTTCAATGGACGAAAGCCTCCTGTGTAGTGCTTCACAACAAAGTTCAAAACGCTTGAATGCGTAAATAATCGAATCGCAAAAACCTGTTGCCCCAGTCGGCAACAAAACCGTACCCCCAGCGACCATTAAATGCAACCAACATACCAACCATTTCGGCGATGCCACCTATACACCGAGCAATGGCCTGACAAATCATTCTCCCGCTCAACCAACGAAAGAAAGCCGTGATAACGCCGGCCATACTGACATGCTTCAGCAACGTGGTTTTCACAAACGCTACAGGGAGGACACACCGAAGCATCACCTTTGGCGGAACCGGCTGTTTCCGTCGCCGGGCCAGGTTTGCCGGGAATCTGGATTTTGCCGAAAAGCCCGTCCGGTGCCTACATGACAGGTTGATCGCCCATAGCAGAATCGCTTAAAATCCGGCCGATTGGTCGCAAACCTCATGGGGGAGAGGGATCCGCTTTTCAACGCGACCCCTGTTTTATGCATAGCACCAATCCGAAAAGACCGAACCGCTGTCGGCGCCCGGATCGATTGATATGGGTTCCGCTCAAAAACCGCCAGAAACAACATCGAAAGCGCCCCAAAAATCAGGCGCAACGAATCTCAAGGCTTCGTTTTCGGCAATCACCCCCAGGCAAGATCGGAATTCAATCTTTTACCCTTAGTACAATGATTATAAAAAGTCAACTTTTTCAACACCCTCCCTCTTCAGGGAAGATATCGTCACCCGTTCCGGTCAGGCATCAGATTAACGACGGTACAGCTCAGGCGAATGGATAATAATACGCCCGATAAACCTCCTGCGCAACCCCTTATTTCCTTCCCCGCCCCCCTTCGGGACGAATTCTTTTCGCGGGCTCACCCTTGAGCGGTACTACCGAGCCACGCTATCGGCACGATTCCCACGGAAAACATCGACCTGGGAACCGCATAGCAGAAAAAGTCCTGTTGGCGTTATAAAGCAAACGACTATAATGTAATAAACAGGCGGACCATCGATCTATCCTACCGCCAAGGACCGCCGTTAACCTGCACATGACAAAGAGAGGCCGATATGATCGCCCTGCTGACAGGCATCATTACCGAAAGCTGGAGACTACTGGTTGAGGCAGCCCCCTTCGTCCTTTTCGGTTTTTTGGCGGCCGGTCTCTTAAAAGCCCTGATTCCCGAAAATTTCGTCGCCCGCCATCTTGGCAAAAGCAGCAGCGGATCCGTCATCAAAGCTTCGCTACTGGGTATCCCCCTGCCCTTATGTTCCTGCGGTGTCATCCCGGCAGCCATCGGACTTCGCAAGCAGGGAGCCAGTAAAGGAGCCTCGGCCGCCTTCCTGATCTCCACACCGGAATCGGGTGTCGACTCCATCGCCATTACCTGGGCACTCCTCGACCCCCTGATGACCATTGCACGCCCCGTCGCCGCGCTATTGTCCGCGACCGTTACCGGCCTGTTCATCAATCTGTTGCCCGAAGACAAGACAGGTCTTCCCGCCTATACCGAAGCCGACACAGGCAGTACCTGTCAGGATGCGTGCTGCAAGGGGCACCAACACCCAACGGGTGCCTCCATGAAAAGCAAACTGACCAAAGGCATGCGTTTCGCTTTTGGCGATCTGCTCGGCGATATCGGTACGTGGCTGCTGATTGGCATACTCATCAGCGGCGTCATCTCCTATCTGCTGCCGGCCTCGTTTTTTGCACAGCATCTGCAGGGTGAATGGTCTTCGCTGTTCATCATGCTGGTGGTCGGCATCCCGCTTTATATCTGCGCCAGCGCTTCGACACCCATAGCCGCGGCCATGGTTCTGAAAGGGCTTTCCCCAGGCGCCGCCCTGGTCTTTTTACTGGCAGGCCCGGCGACCAACGCCGCAACCATCACCGTTATCAGCAAATTCTGGGGCAAAAAAGTCACCCTCATCTACCTGGCGACCATCGCCAGCACCTCCCTGCTGATCGGCTGGCTGCTGAACCGTGTGTATGCCCTGCTTTCCATCGACATCACCCAATGGGTCTCGACCGCCGAAACAGAAACCGGCAACCCCCTGGCGGTCATCAGCGCCCTGCTGCTTCTGGCATTGATTGCCAGAAGCCTGTTTGGAAACCGCTGCGCTGATTGAAGATCAAGCCGTCAGCTGCCACCCGGGAATGGCAACGGGCCCTTCGCTTTTTCACGAAGGCAGCCACACCTAAAAGACCGAGACACGAAGAGCCGCAAGATGCTGCAGTATGGACCATCGAGAGGACAAACAGGACAAACAGGACAAACCATTTGGCACGGGGAGAACATCATGAAAAACATGCTCGCAAAAGCCAGGCGCATCGCCTTGGCCGACCCGCACCTTTCTCAATTCGATATTCATATCGAAGACAACGAACTGCATCTGTGTAAAGAAGGGGAATGTTTTGCCCGGCTGATTGCCGACGATCCGCCAGGCGTATGGCGCATGGCCTATTTTCACAATCTGGAGCGATGGGAATATCTGGATATCACCGGAACCCTGGAGGAATGCCTGGCCTTTCTGTCGGACAACCCCCACTACTTGTTCTGGGAAGGATAAGATCATCCGGCCAGAAGCGGGTCATTGAAAACAAGACGAACCAAAAAGGGAGAGGATGTGCGACGACCCGGATCTTAACCATCCAGCAAAAAGGATTCCACCGCCGTTAAAAAAGCTGCGGGCTGTTCGGCATGGACCCAATGGCCGGCTCCCTGGATGGTCGTGAATCGACGATGAACGAACAATGGGAACAGTGCATCCTCCCGGGAAGGATCGAGGTATTCGGACAGCTCCCCCCTGACAAACAGCGTCGGACAAAGTACCGGCCCGCCCAGAGGTAGCGCCGACAACAAATGCCGATAACTGGCAAAAAGTATCTTCAAATTGCAGTGCCAGTTCCATGCACCGTCCTTTTGCCGATAAAGGTTTTTCAACAAAAAACCGCGTACTTCGGCCTCCGGCACGTCTTGACGCAACAATTTCTCGGCTTCGCGTCGGCTTTCCAGCTGCGACAGGGAGATATTCAGCAACCCCCTGAATACCGCTTCATGGCGCGGAGCATAGGCCCCGGGCCCCATGTCCTCTACGATCAGACGATCGACACGCTCAGGATATCGATCCGCAAACAACATGGCGGCCTTGCCGCCCATGGAATGTCCCAGCAGATGCACGCGCCGTAGAGCATGCTTGTCCAGAAACGCACGAAGATCTTCCGCCATGACACCATAATCAAACTCTTCATGGTGAGGCGATCGGCCGTGATTGCGCTGATCGACCAGCCAGACACGAAAATGCCGGGCCAGCAGACGCGCAGGACCGCGCCAATTATCGAGGGACCCGAAAAGGCCGTGGAGGATAACCAGGTCGGGTCCCTCTCCCAGCATCTCAAAATGAAGATCCACAGTCACAGACATAGGCACCGGCGACTCAAAGGGTCGCAACCTGGGCCAGTGGCAGCCAGGTCTTCAGCAAGGATTGAAAATGATAAACCACCCGAGCTTTGACCTGAGCCATGGAAACCGGCTGTCCGGTTATCTGCTGCAGGGAGGTCATGGTACAACCGACGATCCCGCACGGATGGATACGAGAGAAACCTGACAGATCCAGGCAAACATTCAGGGCGAATCCGTGCATGGTTACCCAGCGTCGCGCCCCAGCGCCAATGGAGGCCAGCTTGCCTTGTTCGGTCCAGACGCCGGTTTTACCCTCGCGACGAAAACCTTCCACCCCCGTATCGGCGGCGGCGGCGATGAGTACCTCTTCGAGAAAACGCAGATAATGACGCAGATCCCTGCCGCGAAGACCGAGATTCAACAAGGGGTACCCGACCAACTGGCCGGGAGCATGGTAGGTAATGTCGCCGCCGCGATTGATGCTGACCACCTCGATGCTGTCATCCAGCAGGTTTTCCATGTGACCGCTGCGCCCCAGGGTATAAACAGGCGGATGTTCCACCAGCAGCAGGGTTTCCGGGGCGGAGCCGGCTGCAATATCCCGGACCAATTGTTCCTGTAAAGCATATGCCTCGGCATAAGGCATAACGCCAAGATCTTTTATTTCCATAACACAAAGCCCCCGGCCTTCAGCACGTCTGCATGCACTCCCTACCGCAGGATCAACGAACAGGGATGACGTTGCTATATTCTGCCTCCATGAATAAACTTCGGATCCTGATATGCGGGATGCGGGTAGGAATAAAACCCACGCCCGGTCTTAACGCCCAGCCAGCCCTTTTCAAGATATTCCTCTTTGAGATAGCTGGCGTTTTTAATGGTTTGCGCGTCCCTAGTCGTTTTGCCCCAGTAGTCCGTTACCTGCCACACCGTATCCAGCCCCATCACGTCAAGCATACCCAAGGGCCCTTTGGGCATCTTCATCACGGTCATCCATGCCCGATCGATATCCGGCACGGCCGCAACCCCGTTGGCGGCCAAGGTAATGGCGGCACTGTTCAAGCCACTGTACATGGCGTTGAAAACATAGCCGAAATTTTCTTTGTTCAACACCAGCGGGATCTGGTTGATCGATTTGGCAAAATCGTGCACCACCTTGACTACCTCCGACGAGGTGCCCGCATGGGGCATGACATCCGCCAGGTTTCCGACCCAGACCGGCTGGTGAAAATGCAACGCCAGAAAACGGTCAGGACGACCCGTGGCCTTTGCAATCTGGGAAGGCACGAGCAACGAAGCATTGGTGGAAAAAATGGTGCGCTGCGGACAATAGCGATCGAAACGGGCGAACACCTCACCCTTTAAGGCAGGATCCTCGGGCACCGCTTCGCAGAGCAGGTCCGCATTGGCCGCCTGGCGGGCATCGGTACTGATCGAAATACGGTTGATTGCCCTTTTCGCCGCCTGCGGTTGTATATGACCTTCGGCCACGAGATAATCCGCGTAGGCCCCAATCCGCTTCTGGGTCGCCTGCAAGACCTCCGCGGATATATCATAGATTGTGACAAAGTATCCGTGAGCCGCACACTGAAATGCAATCTGCCGCCCCATGGTGCCGCCGCCCACAACCAGCACCTGATTTATATCTTTCAGCTCCATTAGCGATCTCCTTTACGCAAACATCCATGCTTTCAAGAAAATCCCTCCCTAACAAAGCAATACAATCAATACAAAACTTCTGTGTCCCGTCGATGGCGGGCAACCTGATGACTCGAAATACCAAAGGAGTTCAACTCAGCTGCCCCCTACGGCCGCCACCGTATCGATTGAGCGGTCTTTCGCTTTCAGATCGCAGAAAAGCTACTTCACCAGGCGCCGTATTTTAGCGTCCTGGTCCCGCTGTACCGTCCGATAATACTTCACATCCGGCGTACCGAACAGCATCAGGTACACCACGTCATGGTCCTCGGGAACACCTACCGACTTCAACAATTGCGGTGCCAGATCGACCATGGCCCACTTGCCAAGTCCACACCAGGTGGTACCGATACCGGCACTGGCAGCCAACAGCTCAAAATAACTCAGAGCAATAAACACATCCGCCTCCCGGCAAGGGACCCCTTGTGCGGCCGAGGCAATCAGCAGATGCGGAGCATTTCGGAAAATCGGATCAAGCCCCTGTTCCATCAGCGGAACGATGTCTTTCATGATGCACAAGTTATCCGGGATCGCATCCCTGCGAGCCAGATCCTGTAACGCTTCCAGGGTTTCCTGCCTAATAGCCGCCATGGTCGCCGGATCCTCGACAACCAGGAACTCCACCCCGCGGGCGTTAACCCCCGTAGGCGCGTGCGCGGTTATTTTCAACAACTCGTCGATGGTTTCACTGGCAAGGGGTTCGGGCGCATACCGCCGGATGGATCGGCGCCCCTTGATCAAGGTCTCCATCTGATGTTGATTCGGAAACCGGCCTTCCAACGGCATACTATCGGCCGGATCCAATCCTAAAATACTTATCGCACCGGGTTTGCAAACCGCCATACAGTGCTGGCATTCGATGCAGACAGACTCTTTATCGGCGGGCAATGCCGGATAACCTTGCTCCATGCTGAGCAACCCGAACACACAATCCTGAATACATTCGCCACATTGGGTACAACGTGATTTATCCACCTTGAACTGTTTCATGGTCTCCCCTGTTTCCCGTTTGAATTATGGTCATGGCATCGGCGGCATGACAATCACCCCGGCCATGAAGGCAAGCGCCACGATACGCTTGCCGGATTTCCACAAACAACCTGTCCTCTACCCATCTCCCCATGGAAAAAATCCAAGTGGAAACGGACCCGAATCGTTTCCACTTGGTACAGGAGGAACTTGGAGAGGAAGAATAAAACGGTAAAAAGACCGGGAGGCGGCTAGGAGGTCCACCTCCCGGCAAGCAGGTCAGCCCTCGCAGGACTAGCCTAAAACAGTTATTTTCACGTTTAGATTTATCAGCAGTGTACGGCGGCGCCGTCCACATCCAGAGCGGCTTCCTTGACCGCTTCGGACAGGGTCGGATGACCGTGGAACATGGCACCGATGTCGTGGGCCGTACCGCCGTAGCTCATAACCGCCACGGCTTCAGCAATCATATCGGAAGCGCGAGGCCCGAAGATGTGCACACCCAGCACCTGCCCGTTCTCGGCATGGGCGATGATCTTGACGAAACCTTCGGTTTCCGCCATGGCGCGGGCACGACCGTTGCCGACGAAATTGAATTTACCGACTTTGACGGGGGTACCCTCTTCCTGCAGCTGCTGCTCGGTTTTGCCGACGGAAGCCACTTCCGGCCAGGTATAGCAGACACCGGGGATGGTACCGTAGTGAACTTCGGAATTTTTCCCGACCAGGCGCTCCACGAAAACCACGGCTTCTTCGGAGGCTTTGTGCGCCAGCATGGGGCCGGGGATCAGGTCGCCGATAGCGTAGATACCCGGGACATTGGTGGCGTAATTGTCATCGACCTTGATGGTTCCGCGCTCGCCCATTTCCACACCGAGTTCTTCCAGACCGAGGCCGTCGGTATTGGGCTTGCGACCGATGGACATGAGCACCTTGTCGCACACAACTTCTTTTTCTTTATCGTTTTTGACCAATTTCACGGTCGCCTTACCGCCGGACACTTCGATACCGCCGACGGTGGTGCCCATGTTGAAGGTCATGCCCTGTTTTTTCAGGGAGCGCTGCAGCGCCTGAGTGGTATCGGCGTCGGTCTTAGGCAGCATTTTGGGCAACATTTCGACCACGGTAACCTTGGAGCCGAGGCGCAACCACACGGATCCGAGCTCCAGACCGATATAGCCGGCGCCGATGATCATCAGATGTTCGGGGACTTTATCAATGCTCAGGGCGCCGACGTTGTCGATGATCACATCGTTGTCTACGGTAATGCCGGGAACCTGCGCAACCTTGCCGCCGGTAGCCAGCAGAACATTCTTGCCCTTGACCACGCCGGCGTTCTTACCGGTCACTTCAACCTGCTGCAGACCGTCGCCACCGGCTCCGAGCAGCTTGCCGCGGCCCTTGATCCAGGTAACTTTATTCTTTTTGAAAAGGAACGCGATGCCGCCGGTAAGATCGCTGACAACGCCTTCCTTGCGCTCCATCATCTTGGCCAGGTTAAGCTTCGGTGCAGGGATCTCGATGCCGTGCATATCGAACTTGTCCCGCGCCAGAGCGAAATGTTCGCTGGAGTCGAGCAGCGCTTTACTCGGAATGCAGCCTTCGTTAAGGCACACACCGCCGAGGGTCGGACGACTTTCCACCACGGCGACCTTCATGCCGAGCTGAGCTGCGCGGATCGCCCCGACATAACCTCCGGGACCGGCACCCAATACGATAAGATCGAAAATTTCGTCAGCCATTTTATATTCTCCTTATGCGGCAAAACTCCTGGGTTTTAACCGCGGCTTGTCATGTATGCAAAACTTCTTTTGCCTGTAGATCGGCGTGATAGGAAGAACGCACCAGCGGCCCTGAAGCGACCTGGGAAAAGCCCATCTTTAAACCGGCAACCCGAAACGCCTCGAACTGCTCCGGGGTTACATAGCGCTGAACCGGCAGATGATGGCGACTGGGTCGCAGATACTGTCCGATGGTCAGCATATCGCAACCGTGCACCCGCAAATCCCGCATAACTTCAAGGATCTCTTCGTCTGTTTCGCCCAATCCCAGCATCAGGCCGGATTTGGTCGGTATACCGGGATAGGTTTCCTTAAACCGCTGCAACAACCGCAAAGATTCGTGATAACGGGCACCAGGTCGTGACTCCGCATAAAGACGCGGTACCGTTTCAAGATTATGGTTAAACACGTCGGGCAGACAGTTGCCGAGGTTCTTGAGGGCGGCATCGACATGCCCCCGGAAATCAGGCACCAGGATCTCCACCTTGACACCCTCGGTTTTCTTGCGGATGGATTCGATACACTGTGCGAAATGTGCGGCGCCGCCATCTTCCAGATCGTCCCTGGTCACCGAGGTGATCACCACGTATTTGAGCTTCATGGCGCCGATGGCGTCCGCCAGATGTCCCGGCTCTTCGGTATCCAAGGCAGCAGGCCGGCCATGTGCCACGTCGCAAAAGGGACAACGACGCGTACAGACATCGCCCATGATCATGAAGGTTGCCGTCCCACGCTTGAAACATTCGCCGAGGTTGGGACAGCTGGCCTCTTCGCACACCGTATGCAGATGCAAATCACGCAGGATTCCCGTCAACCTGCCAACCTCCGGCGAGATCGGCGCCTTGGCGCGGATCCAGGTCGGCTTGGACAAAGCGCCTTGCTCATCAGTCGTCGCTAGGGCCGTTTTATCGGCACCACGTTTTTTTTGTCCAACATCCATGATCGTGACCCTTATCTTCCCGATGCCCTTTGTGCGGCATCAAACCCGTAATACCGTCTCGTGCAGAATCATCACAACTCTTCGAACCTGACCGACCCAATCGCCTTCGATCAGCAGCTCAACATGGGCTGTCATCCCCGGCACATGAAATCCTGAGCAAGACCAACAACCCCTGACTCTTTTTTCATGATCCGACTATACCAAATATACACAAACGCTATTCCGCGAAATCTTTTATCGACCGGCACCCCTTTGAGGGGGTGCCGGCTTTTTGCTATCTAAAATTAAAGCTCTTCGGGATTTTCCAGAAGACGCTTCAGTTCCACCAGGAACTGGGCGGAGTACAACCCGTCCACCACCCGGTGGTCGGCTACCAGGGTCACCTTCATCGTTGACACGGGAACCATTTCGCCATCTTTCACTACGACTTCGTCTTTGATGCCGCCAACTGCCAGGATCGCAGACATTCCCGGGGGCACCAGGGCACCGAATGAATCGACCCCGAGCATACCCAGGTTGGAAATGGCGAAGTTACCACCAGCCATTTCAGCAGGGCCGCAGGTACCGGCCTTAACCTTGTCGATTACAGCGCGGGAAGCGCTGGCAACTTCTTCAAGGCTGAGGGCTTGACAGCCCTTGACAACCGGCATCATCAGAGCATCGTCGGTGCCGACGGCAACGGCGATGTTTACATCGGCATTAAGGCCATATTCCTTGCCGCCCAGAGTGGCGTTAACCATCGGGTACTGCTCGATGGCCTTGCCACAGGCCCTGATTACCATATCGTTCATGGAAACAGCCTTGCCTGCAGCCTTGAGACCGGCACGGAATTCCTTGGCCGCACCCATCTCGATGCCCATGGTGACCGGGAACTGGGGAATAGTCCACGAGTTGGTCACCGTATTGGAGATGGCGGCACGCATGGCCGACATCGGCTTGCTGGTCGGCTGCGCCGGAGCTGCAGCTTCTTCTTCCTCGTCACCCGAGGCGGCTTCGCCACCACGGCTGGCAAGGTAAGCATCGATATCGGCATCGGATACCGAGGCATCGGCAATAATACCGATCAAGGCTTTTACCGGATATTCCTCGTCCTCTTCACCGATCTTGCGACGCAACACACCTGCCACGGTACTTTCAACCGGCTGAGCGATCTTATCCGTCTCAACTTCCATGATCTCGGTACCGACTTCGACTTCATCCCCTTCGTCGATGAGCCAGGAAGAGATGGTGCCTTCTTCCATGGTCAGGCCCCACTTGGGCATGGTCAGCTCATAGATACCTTCAGGTGCAGCAGCGGTTTCTGCAGGAGCTTCATCTTCATCGGAACCCTCAGCACCTTCGCCGCCGTAGCTGGCGATAAACGCGTCGATTTCCTCTTCGGTGACATCCTCTGCAGCGATGATCCCGATCAGAGCCTTCACAGGGTATTCTTCGTCTTCTTCACCGATCTTGCGACGCAGGATACCTTCGACAGCACTTTCAACGGGCTGCGCGATCTTGTCGGTTTCGACTTCGAGAATTTCACTCCCGACTTCGATAGTGTCGCCCTCGTCCATCAGCCAGGAAGAGATGGTGCCTTCTTCCATGGTCAGGCCCCACTTGGGCATGGTGAGAGCTATGATTCTATTGTCACTCATGATACTTACTCCATGGTTTTACGTACAGCCGCTTCGATTTTCTTAGCGTCAGGCAGGTAAGCGGCCTCAAGATTGGCTGCAAAAGGCGTAGGAACGAACGGAGCCGTTACCATCTGGGGAGCTGCCTTCAAAGCGCCGAACACATTCTGGGACACGTGCCCGCAGATATCGGAAGCAACGCCGCAGAGGTCATAGCTTTCGTCAACAACCACCAGGCGACCGGTCTTCTCGACGCTGGAGTAGATGGCGTCCCAGTCCATCGGCGAGATGGTACGGGGATCGATAATGGTGCACTCGATACCGTCTTTGGCCAGCTTCTTGGCAGCCTTTTCGGCGAACTGAACCATGCGGGCCAGAGCAACGATGGTAACGTCCTTACCTTCCTGAACAACATTGGCTTTGCCCAGAGGAATGGTGTAGTGCTCTTCAGGAACCTCGCCCTTCATGGTGTAAAGAGCTTTGTGCTCGAAGAACACGCAGGGATCGTCATCCGCAATGGAAGCGGCCAGCAGACCTTTGGCATCGTAGGGGTTGGAGGGGATGATGCACTTCAGACCCGGCACATGAGCGAACATCGAGTAAGGACTCTGGGAATGCTGAGCGGCGGCGCTGAAACCGGCGCCGATCATGGTGCGGATGGTTACCGGGGTAACAGCCTTGCCACCGAACATGTAACGGAACTTGGCAGCCTGGTTGTACAGCTGGTCAAAGCAGACGCCCATGAAGTCGGAGAACATCAGCTCGCCGATGGCGCGCAATCCACAAGCCGAAGCGCCGACGGCAGCACCGATATAAGCGGACTCGGAGATCGGAGTATCGATGATACGGTCGGGGAACAGCGGATACAGACCCTTGCTGACGCCGAGAACGCCGCCCCAGGAATCGCGCTCCTTGTCCAGAGTAACGGTACCGGCGCCGCCGGCAACGTCGAGCCCGATGAGGACAACGGACTCGTCACGTTCCATCTCCAAACGCATCGCTTCGTTCAGTGCGTCCTTGAACATAATCTTTCTAGCCATCGTCTTATTCCTTTCTATATCTTTTCGTCAAAAAGGGATCAGTAAGATACATACACGTCGGCCATCAACGCTTCCATATCAGGCTGCGGTGCGACCTCGGCGTCCTTGACAGCCTTTTCGACCTGGGCCAGAACATCCTTATCGATGGCCTCGATATCAGCGGCTTCCACCAGGCCGGCGGAGATCGCAGCGTCAGCAAAGCGCTTCAGAGGGCAATCATTGGCACGGGCGTCCTTAACTTCGTTCTTGGGACGATAAGTCTGGGCATCACCTTCGAAGTGACCGAAATAACGCATGGTCTTGCACTCGATGAAGGTAGGGCCGCCGCCTTTGCGGGCGCGCTCAATAGCTTCCCCGGCAGCTTCGTAAACGGCGAAGAAATCGTTGCCGTCGACGGTGACTGCGGGCATGCCGAAACCGCGGGCGCGGTCAGCGATATTGTCGGAACCGACTTTGGCGGAGTACTTGGGAGAAGTCGACTCGGCGTAACCGTTGTTCTCCAGAACGAAGATCATCGGCAGATCCAGGGTAACGGCGAAGTTCATCGACTCGAAGTTGGTACCCTGGTTGGAAGCACCGTCGCCGAAGAAAACCACACCGACGCTGCCGTCTTTGCGCAGTTTGGAAGCCAGAGCAGCACCAGCGATCAGCGGGGGACCGGCACCGACGATACCGTTTGCACCCATCATACCTTTGTCGAGGTCGGCAATATGCATGGAACCGCCCTTACCGCCGCAGGTACCGGTTTTCTTGCCGTAGATCTCGGCCATCATGCCTTCGAGCTCAACACCCTTGGCGATGCAGTGTCCATGGCCGCGGTGGGTACTGGCGATACGGTCCAGATCGTTGAGGTGTGAACAAACACCAACAGCCACAGCTTCCTCACCTGAATACAGATGAACGAAGCCGGGGAGAGTCCCTTTCGCGAACTCAACATGCACACGGTCTTCAAACTCCCGAATCTCCCGCATCTTGCGATAAGCTTTGAGAAGATCCTCTTTCGACAGTTGTGTCTTCATTTGCTTCTCCCTTCTTCCTTTGGATCGTGCCATAAAACGATAGGGTAACGATTGACCGATCTTCACCTGTGATAGTCGATCCCGACCTGCCTCACGCCCGCCTGGAGGTGGCAAGCCGCTGCTGAATCGATGACCGCAAGACAGGCTCTTGATACGGCCGCGCTTGGTCTCACGGTCATGTGTTAGAGCACAACAGGTGCCAAGGATCCGGATCGCAAAAAACAAACACTCCCAAATCCCTAAAAGCAATTCGCAAAACATTGTTTTTGCGAGGGATTTCAGATGTAAAAGTTTTTCAAAAAAAGATCTGAACAATCCTGAATGTTTGCATTGCAAGTATTTGAGAGCACTGGTTCTCAGAGGTTTTGATAATTTTGATACAAGTGTCTTACGGCAAGACAAACATCTGTCGCAAAACCCCGGTTGAGGAATTGAGACAGGTTTGCGAGGCTTCGCTTTTCACCCCGGGCAATGCTCGTAGAAAAGCAAAAAAACAGGCAAAGCACAACGGCCTGGCCTGCGTAAGGACTAGAGAGAAATGTCATCCAGGGAAAGAAGAGAATGATCCCGGAAGTAACGTGGCAGGAAAAACTTGGCAGACAAAACCTTCGCCGAAGTTCGCCACTCACAGCGAAAGGCTTAAATGAGGGCGCGGCACTGACGGTCCAGTTCACACACGGTAGATTTGCAATCATCGGCCTGCATCACGGCCGAAATGACGGCCACGGCATCCGCTCCGGCCTGAACAGCCAGCGCAGCATTACCAATATGGATGCCGCCGATCGCTACAATCGGCAACGACACGACATGCCTTACAAGCCGCAATTCATCCAGCGACGCGGACACCGTATCCCGCTTCGATGCAGTCGCGAAAAGACAGCCGAAACCGATATAATCGGCACCCTGCCGCTGGGCCTGTTCAGCTTCGGAAAGAGAGTGGGTCGAGACGCCGATAAGGGCCGCTTCGCCCAGCATTTGCCTGGCCTGCATCACCGAACCATCGCCTTGGCCCAAATGTACGCCGTCAGCCCGGCAGGCCAGCGCCAGGCCAGGATCATCGTTGACGATAAAAAACGCCCCGTACTCTCCGCACAAGCAACGCAACCGGTTGGCCATGGGCAGGCGCTTTGCTTCGGGATCGTTTTTACCGCGGTACTGCACCACCTTCACACCGTTTGCCAGGGCAATACGCACCCTTTCCAGCATATCAGGCACAGATTCGGTAATCAGATAAACGCCGCAGATATCTTCCCGCGTCATAAAACCTACTCTCCCGCCCCCTGCGTGACATTATCGGTGCAGATATAAGGCGAAGGCCAGGTGAAGACGCCACGCTCGGCGGCGACATGCATAACCCGCGGCACATCGATGGTAAAAGGACCATCGAGATCGAGCCACACATTGATCTTATCATCCTTGCGGAACGCAAACTCCCGTTCGCCATCCAACGTCACGACTCCATTGGCCATATCGACGGGGATATATTCATTCGGCCTCAAGATGCGCAACTCCGATATCCCTACGGGCAAAATCAGTCCCGGAGCGATGGGCGCGCAAACGGTCAGTATACCCTGTCCCGGTGGACACAGCACCAGATGAAGACCCTGGCCGCTGTCCCGCGGGATGGGATTGGCCAAACCGGCAACCGAAGACAACCCGATGGCGTCGGCTTCCGCGTAGGTGACAAAGATTTCCTTGACCCGTTCCGGCCGCCACATAGCCCGGGCCCCGACCCATCTGTCATCGGTGAGACAGAGATCAACCAATGCCAGATCCCGGCACTGACCGTTGATCTCCAGCCGCAGCACCTTGTTGCGCTGAGTCGCCTCACAGGCCGGGACAGCTCCTCGTGCCACCAGGCCGGTCGCCATTCCGGCGACCGTCGCCTCCTGAAAATGAGGAAAAGCGTTATTTGTACCGGTGGAAAGAGCAACAATAGGGATAGAGCCGCAGTTGTTGGCGACCAGCCGATGGGTGCCGTCGCCCCCGAGCACGATAATGACCTGAACTCCCTTAGCCACCATCAGATCAACAGCACGCAGAGTATCGATGGCTTTTTCTTCCACGCGCATGTCGAGCAATTCGATTTCCGGCCACTTTTCGTCGAGAACCTTGACTCCGTGTTCCTTATCGCGCAGCAACGTACCTGCAATACCCGAACGATCAGGGATCATGCAAACCCTGTCGACGCCGATCAGGCGCATACCCAGACATAACCTTCGGACGATATTGGCCTTTTCGGCAATGGTAAAACCCGAAGCGGCACTGATCAGCCGCCGGATATCCCGCCCTGAAGCAGGGTTGGCAATAATACCTACGGTAACACCATCGGCTATCGTGCCTGTCATATCCCTTTTCTCCTTACCGGTTATCTGAATAGCTCAAATCATTCGACCGACGTGATTCCCGCCGGGGAAACGTCTACGAGGCAGCGGCTCAAACGGCCTGCCGATCCATAAAGGTGCGATCCCAATCCTTCCATACCGGCTCATATCCCTGGGCGCGCAGCATGGCGCAAACCTGTTCGGCGTCGCGGTCGTCGTCAATGGCAAACTGCTCGCTACCGTGCCCCTCGTCGCCATACCCGCCCGGGGCAGTACAGGAGCCGGCACTCAGCTGGGTGATACCCAAAGGCAGCAGATGATCGCGCAAACTGGAGCTTTCGCGGGTCGACAGCACCAGCCCGGCATCGGGTATCAACAGTCGCAGCGCGCAGATCAGTTGCACCAGGGCACTGTCGGATACCGGCGCCAGCGGATTGAACCCGCCCCCGGCGGGCCGCATGCGCGGAAAGGATACATTCACCCGACTGCGCCACCAGGTACGCGCCAGGTGTCGCGCGTGCAACCCGACCAGCACACCTTCGACGCGCCAGTCGCTCAGCCCCAACAAGGCACCGATACCGATGGAACGCAGTCCCGCCGCACCGCCGCGGTCGGGAGTGGTCAGACGCCAGTCAAAATCCTTTTTACGACCGAAGGGATGCAGCTTGTCGTACAGATCGCGATCGTACGTCTCCTGATAAACGGTCAGGTTGTCGACGCCGGCATCGACCATCTGTCGGTAGCCGGCTTCTTCCATGGGATAGACTTCGATGCTGATGGCGGAAAACAATGGCCGAATCCGGCGGACCACCGCTGCCAGCATATCGTTATCCACAGCCCGGGGAGCTTCACCGGTAAGAATCTGCACATGACGGAAACCGCGCTGGCGCAGGATGCGGGCCTCGGCTTCGACTTCGTCCAGGCTCAAGGTGCGCCGCGCGACCTTGTTGGCGGCGTTGAAGCCGCAGTACAGGCAGCCGTTGCTGCATTCGTTGGAGATGTACAGCGGCGCAAAGAGCTGGATGGTTTTGCCGAAACGCTGCTGCGTCAGACGGTGGGCTTTTTGTGCCATCGACTCCAGGTAACCGTGCGCCGCCGGCGACAGCAGCGCCATAAAATCGGCACTGCGCAGATGTTCCGCCGTCAGCGCTCGTTCCACATCGGCAGCCCGGCATGACATAATCCGTTGCGCAAGCTCGCCGCGATCGTAGCTGTTGAATTCGTCGAGAAAATTCACTGTTCGTCCCTCAAAAATCCGGTCAGGGGGCTGGACGCCTCGGCCTTCTGTTGCTGGGCCGGAAGACCCGCCAGAAACGCGCGGCGCCCGGCCTCCACCCCGAGGCGAAAGGCGTTGGCCATACCCGCGGGATCCGGGGTCACGGCCAGGGCGGTATTGACCAGCACCGCATCGGCACCCATCTCCATGGCCTCGGCCACATGCGACGGTGCGCCAAGACCCGCATCGACCACCACCGGTACGATGGCCTGCTCGATGATAATGGCGATGTTGTCGCGGGTGCGCACCCCCTTGTTGGTGCCGATGGGCGCTCCCAGCGGCATCACCGTGGCGGTGCCGGCTTCCTGCAGATGCTTGGCCAGTACCGGGTCGGCATTGATGTAGGGCAACACCACAAAGCCTTCCTTGACCAGAATTTCGGCGGCCTTGAGGGTTTCGATGGGATCGGGCAGCAGATAGTAAGGGTCGGGAGTGACCTCCAGCTTGACCCAGGGCTCGCAGCCGGCGGCGCGCGCCAGACGCGCCAGGCGCACAGCCTCGTCGGCGTCGCGGGCACCGCTGGTATTGGGCAGCAGCAGATACTTGTCCCGATCGATATGAGCCAGCAGATCGTCTTCGGGTCGGTCGATGTCGACCCGGCGCAAAGCGACGGTGACGATCTGCGACCCCGACGCGGCCAGGGCGTCTGCCATCAGAGAGTTGGAGGCGAATTTTCCGGTCCCGACCATCAGGCGGGAGGAAAAAGACCGACCGGCAATGACGAGTTCATCCATGATATAACCTTTGGTCAAAGCGGCAGGGTTCAGCCCCCGCCGACGAATTGAACGATTTCCAGACAATCATTACGGTTCAGATCGGTTTCACCAAAGGCATCCCGCATGACAACGGTTCCGTTCAACTCCGCGGCAACTTTGGTTGGGTCGAAATTGAGACGATTCAACACATCCAGAATGGTTGCCGGCAGCGGCAGGACCAATGGTTTACCGTTTACCGTTAATTGCGACATGGATCCTCCGCTATTCTTCTTTGCCCCCGGCGGCACCTTCCCGCAAGCTGCGGGTAATTTTCATGGAACAAAAATCGGGACCGCACATGGTGCAATACTGCTCCTTGTCCTCGGCGTCTTCCGGGAGCAGCGCCTTGCGAATCCCCATGGCCCGCTCCGGATCGAGCCCCAACGCGAACTGGTCCTGCCAGCGAAACTCGAAACGCGCCTTGGACAAGGCATTGTCACGGGCCTGGGCCCCGGGGTGGCCCTTGGCCAGATCGGCCGCATGGGCGGCGATCTTGTGCGCCACGATCCCCTCGCGAACATCGTTTTTATCCGGCAACCCAAGATGCTCCTTGGGCGTGACATAGCAGAGCATGGCGGTACCGCACCAAGCCATCATGGTACCGCCGATGGCCGAGGTGATATGATCGTAGCCCGGCGCGATATCCGTCACCAGGGGACCGAGAGTGTAGAACGGCGCACCATGACAATACTTGAGCTGCAGATCCATGTTTTCCTGAATCATATGCATGGGCACATGACCGGGGCCTTCTATCATCACCTGCACATCATGACGCCAGGCCGTTTCCGTGAGTTCGCCAAGGGTTTTCAGCTCTTCAATCTGTGCCTCATCGTTGGCATCGTAGATCGATCCGGGACGCAGGCCGTCTCCCAACGAGAAGGTAACGTCATAAGCCTTGGCGATCTCGCAGATTTCCTCGAAACGCGTATAGAGGAAGCTTTCCTGACCGTGGGCCTTGCACCACTTGGTCATGATGGAGCCGCCTCGGGAAACGATACCGGTAAGACGCCGCTGGGCGGCCTCCAGCAGATTGCTGCGCACCCCGGCGTGAATGGTGAAATAGTCAACGCCCTGTTCAGCCTGCTCGATCAGCGTATCACGGAAGATCTCCCAGCTCAGTTCCTCGGCCTGGCCGCCGACTTTTTCAAGCGCCTGATAGATGGGCACCGTGCCGATGGGTACCGGGCTGTTGCGAATGATCCATTCGCGGGTTTCATGAATATCCACCCCGGTAGAAAGATCCATAACCGTGTCGCCACCCCAGCGAATGGCCCATATCATCTTTTCGACTTCCTCGTCGATAGAGGAAGACATGGCCGAATTGCCTATATTGGCGTTGATCTTAACCAGAAAGTTGCGACCGATGATCATCGGCTCGCATTCGGGGTGATTGATATTGCACGGAATGACCGCCCGACCGGCGGCGACTTCGTCCCGCACATACTCCGGCGTAATGACCTGAGGCATCCGGGTTCCGCGCGGATCTCCGGGATGCTGTTTTTTAAGGAGTTCGGGCAGACTCTCGCGCCGTTGATTCTCGCGAATAGCGATATATTCCATCTCGGGAGTCACAATGCCCTTGCGGGCATAATGCATCTGGGTCACGTTGCAACCTTTTCCGGCCCGACGCGGCAATCTTTCTTCGGGGAAATATTGCCCCCCCTCAACGCGTCCCGCCAAACGCTGGCGCCCGTACTCGGAACTCAGCTGCGACAAAACCATACTGTCATGACGCTCTTCGATCCATGCTTCCCGCATAGCGGGCAGACCGGCGCGAATATTGACCGCTGCGCCGGGATCGGTGAAAGGCCCCGAAGTATCATACAGGTAAATTTTCAGCAGTTCCGTGCCCGACTCGTCCTGCGCCCCAACTTTCTGTACGATTTCCTTCATGGGCACACGGATATCGGGACGCGAACCGGTTACATACACCTTGCGCGTGCCGATGGTCCCAGCCTCTCCGGAAACCGCTCCGGTTTCCGTACCGGTTATCTCATGGAACTTTCTCATCATAAATTCCCCAAAGAATTCTCCCGACAAAAAAGCCGGAACGTCTAAACATAAACCGAGGTTTTAAACCGTATCCCCGGTCGTCCCGTCACGGGACCTCATGGCGGTTAACTTCCCGCGACCTTTGTTTTTATGAAATCAATGCGCAAGAAGCAGGCCAAGCCTCCGATGAGACCCTCCTCTTTTCCACAAAACCCTGCAGAAGGCGCAAGCGCCGACACCCAGGACCCTTATCATCGTCATGGCCCTTGCCATACGGCTGAAAAGGCAACGTAAGACACCATCGCTTTCCTCAAATTGAGACACTTGTCTCAGCCTTTACAGAAACACCTGTCCCGAAGCGCCACCCCAGAGCTCCCGACCGTTGCCACCTTTTCAGCAGCCCGGACTGCGGCACCCAATGAAAGACCGACAGCAAAACACCATTACCGAACCATAAAAAATGGCTGCCCGGCACCCTGCCGCGACAGCCATTTTTATGATTATGAAGCCATGGGGTGTCTCTCTACGATAAGACGACCCCGCCCAGCATAAACCTGCTGATTTGAACGTATCGAAATTGCCGTTTAACGCTTATTGGGCGGCACGATGGCATATTTATCCATCTTGCGATACATGGTCGCGCGACTGATGCCGACCTCTTTGACAGCCTTGGACACTTGCCACTTGTACTTCTGAAGGGCCTCAAGGATAACCTGACGCTCAGCCTGCTCCATGGCATTGAGACCGGCAACGGCCTCGTCGACCACCGACGCAGCAGGCGGCCTGACAGGCTCTTCGGGCAACTGGGCAACCGGCTGCCGACGAGAAGCGGTCAACGACGCGGCTGCGGGATCCGTCGATCCGGTAACCGTGATATCCACCGGCAGGTCGGCGCAGGTAATTACACCGTTATCACAAACTGCCAGGGCATACCGCAGAGCATTGCGCAACTGCCGAATGTTGCCCGGCCAGCAAAAATCCGTCATGACCCGCATAGCCGCATCATCGATGACTACGCTCTCGACGCTGTTGCCGGCCTCGATCAAAAGCACGTCGTTGATCAAACGTTCCAGATCGGAACGCTCACGCAACGACGGCAACTCGAAGGCGATCCCGTTAAGGCGATAATAGAGATCCTCCCGGAATGCGCCGCTGGCCACCATATCCAGAATATTACGATGGGTTGCACAGATGACATGCAGATCGACGGGAATCGCCGTTTCCCCGCCCAGGGGGGTGACTTCGCGCTCCGCGAGAACCCGCAACAGCCTCGGCTGCAGACTGGCCGGCATATCGCCGATTTCATCGAGAAACAAGGTTCCGCCGTCCGACTGCAGGATCTTGCCGCGCATCCCCTTACTGCGAGCGCCGGTAAAAGCCCCGTCCTTATAGCCGAACAGTTCACTTTCTATAAGGGATTCGGGGATTGCCGCGCAGTTGACCGCGACAAAAGGCTTGTCGGCACGCCGACTGGCATGATGGATAGCCTGGGCAAACATCTCCTTGCCCGTACCCGTCTCACCGTTGAGCAATATCGGAATGGGTTTATTCATGACCCGCTTGATACGCTCGACGCTGTCCTGAAGCTTGCGATCGTCCCCCGCCAGATAATCGAGGGTCAACGGCTGACCCGCCAGCGGCACCTGGCGCCGGGGCGGGGCGACGGGCTCCACGCGCCCCACCGGCTTGACCGAGATAGCCTGAGGGCTCCGCAAACAGGCAAACAGCTGGAGACCGGTGGCTTGGGTCCGGATAGGCAAAACCATACTGGAATTGGAATAGACATCCAGCAGTTTTTCAAAATTCAGATCAAACACTTCCCGGACAAAACGTCCCACCAGATTGCCGCCGGGAACTTCGTGCCCCAGGGTGCGACACGCGATGCGATCAGCGGCAAGGATCCTGCCTTCGCCATCGATGGCCACCAGACATTCACTCGACACTTCGGCGAGTTCCCGCTCGAAATTCAGCTTCAACACCCACTGGTCTTCATATTGATTGAGGAAATAGGCGCTTTCGATCATGCGTGCGGACTGCATGACCAACTGCAGGGCAAGGTGCTGACTCTCCTTGGAATCGGGAGAATGCAGAGCGGAAACATCGATCAGCCCCATAGTTTTGCCACTCGGGCCGATAATGGGAGCACAGGAGCATGTCAGATTGGCGTTTTTGGCTCGGAAGTGATCGCCTTTGTGAACAGTAAGAGCCGTCTGCTCGATGAGCGCGGTACCAACCCCGCAGGTTCCCTCCTGATGCTCATTCCACACCGCACCAAGATAGAGCCCGGCATCTTTCCACTGGCGGGAAAAACGCTCGTCGCCCCGCCAGTCGACGGTCACCCCGTGGGCGTCGCACAGCAGGGTCGAGTAACCGAGGTCGGCGACCTGACGGTGCAGAAACTGAACCCCTGCTTTGGCAATACGCAGGAAACGTTCGATAGGACGGGTATATTCCCGCAATTCGGCAGCTGTCAGCACCTGAACCGGGTTGGGTTCACTAGGATCGATACCGTAATGCTGAAGACTACGCTCCCAGGAGGTAACAATAGGAGCCTCGATTTGCTGCCCCTCATTGCCCCTGTTACCGGAAACACAGGAAAATATCCGTTGAATATGCCGGTTGACTTCCTGTTCAGGCATTCTTCCCACCTCATGAATAATCATTGACGGAATACAGCCTTCAAAATATAAACAATGTTTACGTTAACCCGCAGCATAGCAGAATCCTGTTTTACTGACAACCATACAGATGAGAAAATGCGATAAACGGAACCCCCGAACTTGCAGCGCCGCCCCCTGCTATCGTCATCCAAAATAACCCTGTTGCCATCATTCAACATGCCCAAAAACATGTTCGAGGGCAGCATCGACACCCTACATTCATTCGTGGTACGGGATTCAAGTATGCCGTTCAAAAAGGATATCGACTCCGGAAGGCAGCGCTGATTTTTTAAGGGCCGGAAGCTCGTTACGAATTGAAGCCCAAAATACCCTGGATGGAAACAGCATTGCAACACCGCCCCTAAACCTACTTACCAGGGCGTTACGATGTCATGCTCCCCATCTTACGAATCAGAACAATGCACGACTGATGCCAATCCCACAGAAGCACTCAAAAACCTGCTCTTATGCGTCACAAACAATTCTCAGATTTTATCCGATCCAGCATCCATCCACTTTCATGCAGGAAACCTTCCCCGAATGACCCGGGGAAGGTTTCCATGACACTGATGGAAGCTCAAACGGTCCTGTAATACTTAGAAGGACCAGATGAAGCGGGTATAAACCGCATTGGAACGCGCGGTGTTTCTCCCGGCGATGCCTCTGCTGTACCAGAAGTCGAACAGAAGGCGATCGGTGATCTTCATGCTGTTACCGATACCGACCTGCAGCCGGTCATAAGAAGCGATGGTATCTCCGGTATCCTTGCTCTTGCCGGCTTCACCGGTCTCATAATCGACATGAATGCTGGGATTGATCCAGGGGTTGTGCTTATAGGTAACGACCCAGTTGGTAAACAGCGAGTTGCCCAGTTCGTTCCGGTCACCGCCTTTACGCTGGTCGCCGCGGATCTTGTAGCCGAGGTCCCAGTCGACGACAACTTTACCATCGAACAACTGATGATTGTTCATCCAGGTAACAGCGTGAGAAAGGGCATTATCGGTAAGTTCGTTGGAGCCGAAGGGCAGATACATCCAGTATTCGAAGCAGGCGGTCCAGGTCGGAATAGGCTTGGTCCACGCAACAAAACCGACCTGAGGATCGATCATGCCGTTAAGATTGTCGCCGGACTCGGTCCCGATACCGCCATAGCCGAGAACCGCTTCCCACAGAAAGCCCCAGTTATCAATACCTTCGATGGTAAAAAGACGGGCAAACTTATTTACGGAAAGCAGGATACTGGTGTCGTCTCCATCAGGACCCCAGCTATCCGTTGTGTTTTGCCAGAGGTTGTAGGAAAGAAGCAGATTAATCGGTTCATCAAAATTAACGGGAAGATTATATTCGTTCGTTCCGATAACACTGTAAGGGATGATAGCGTCGGCGGCAAACGACTGCGTTGCCGTAGCAAAACCACCAATCAACAAAAAGGTTGCAACCAGAAACAGCATGGAAATTTTTTTAACGACTGTTCTCATAAACACCTCCAAAAAAGTCCCAACAACTTGATACAAAAACTTCTCCTCAAACAAACTGAATGATGTAGCAAAAAAGGTGGTTGCCCAGACCGGTTCCCCTCCTTTCAACGCAGGCAGATGGTTTTAAAGGACCCCACGGTTAATCTCAATACTTGTCAAACAAAACATCCACATCCTGCATAATCATGGCACCGGTTTTAAGCATCCCCTTCAAAACAGGAACCAGTTCGGCAAGCTTCTCTTCGGTATCGATAAATTCGATAACCATCGGCTGACATTTGGAAATCGTCAGGCCCTCATGGATGGTTCGGCATTTTTCACAACAAAAACCGAAACCCTCGACCCCCCGAAACACCATGGACCCGGCCAAACCCTTCTCAAATGCCGTCTGCACGATCTTTTCATACAGAAGCTCATTTCCATCCTTGGTGTTTTCGTTGAGAAAGATTTTCAACATTTTGCCTTTTCCTTCAATACCCATACGTCACCTCTCCCTGCAATGAGTTGAATGTCATTGAGAAAAAACAGGATCATGCAAAACAAAATCTTAAAAGCTTTGAAAATGAGGGATGCAGCGCAAGAAACACCCCTCATTTGCGATACCTGAACACACGGTGCCTGCATGGATCGGCACCGAGTGGCCAGTCGAGCAATCGTCATCCTCGGACACGAGACAGGAAACCTCGCCGAAAACCTGCGGCGGCTTCCCGACTTCTTTCGCAAGGATGGCAGTGTCCACATACCCTATTTCGCGGATGGATAGACAGCCTGCGGTTCCGGCCAGTCGAAATCAGGCACGAGGTCGTAAATCTCCGCTATAAGGTTGAGATCTTTTTGCGAATCGAGATAAGTGTAGGTCAGCCCCGACCATTCGCCACCCTGCAGAACGGGAAGCCCCTTATCCTTGTAAAACTTGACGGTTTCCTGATAATTGTCGGTTCCGAAAGCGACATGATGCAGGCCTTCGCCCTTATCTTTAAGAAACTCCGCGTAAATGCTTTTGTCGTCTTTCGGCTCGATCAGCTCCCATTGAACGCCCCCGATATCGCACAAAGCGAGACGCATGGCATAATCAACCTTTTCGCCGCGGATGATCATGTCGTTAACGGTATCCGGGTTGAATTCGTAAATATTCCAGGGACCGATGCCGTATTTGTCGGCCCAGAGTTTTACGGCAGCATCACAATCCTTCACAACCATGGCTACTTGCAGCACTTTGTTGTACAGAGGTTTCATAAAAAGACTCCTTCTTTCTACTTAGTACCTCATCTGCTTGAAATTGCGAGCCGGGATGCGGATGGGAGAACACCGGCCATCAGAACATACTGTCGCCGCTCTTCCCGTCCAGTCCGGGATGGTTATCAAATCGCACGACGCCGACAGCGGCTTTCCCTTCTACCGCCTTGGCAATGCGTGCCGTACCGGCATGCCCGAAACCGCCGCACAATTCAATGGCGACGATGCCTGCGGCTACCAACGCAGCAGCCACTTTCTCAGCACTCGCATAATCACTCACCCCGACGACGGTCAACTCCACCTCAGGTGTGGCAACAACACTACGGTCCTTGTCCGGATCGGCGCCTGGAGCGACAAATATAAACGCAGCCTTCAGAGCCATATCATGCCTTTCGTTTCTTTACCCTGACGAAAAAACTTACCGCGAACCATTAAGTCATAAGAGAAAGCAAACCCTGAATCAGACAACCAGGGCAAAGTCCTGATCGGTGGACGAACAGCAGGGATCCCATTCAACTTTCTGCAGCTGCGCTGCGAGGGTTTCGAGATCTTCGTTCAAATCGGAGACCATGTTCCTGCTGTCGATCTTCATCAGGCCGTGCTCGACCCCGAACCTGAAAAAGGCCAGGTCGACCAGCGAAGAAATGTTTTTTTTCAGCACCTTGAGTTTTTCGTAATCCTGCACGACATCGGAGTTCATCTCCAACCAGCGCCTGCGCGCTGCCTGACTGAAGAGCTTCTCGACATAGCCCTCGTATGAAACAAGACGCTTCAACATGTCATCGTCTATCCGGCTGTTCATTTTGCTTCCTCTTGCTTATTAAACTATTCTCACTAGGACATGGACCGGTTCCCGGGATGGGACGAAAGCTCCGCCGGAGATTTCCCTCCGACGGAGCCCTGGAGCAATACTAACTTAAGGTTTTACAAGGATCTTGATATGGGCATCCTTGTTGTTGACCAGCTCTTCAAAACCTTTGTCGACGATATCGTCGAGCTCAATTTTGCCGGTGATCATCGGAGCGGCTTTGATTGCGCCGTTGGCCAGCAGCAGACTTACGCCTTTGAAGTCATCCAGGGTGTAAGCCAGGGTACCGATAACCTTCTTGTCGGTAGCACTGAGGCTGAAGAAGTTGAAAGAGCTGGGCTCTTCGAAAATCCCGACGATAACGGCACGGCCGTTGTTACGAATAGCTTCTACAGCCAGAGGGCCGGTGATCTTGTTGCCGATACACTCGAAGGATACGTCGGCACCGGAACCGCCGGTCAGCTTCTTGATTTCGGCGATAACGTCGCATTCTTTGGGATCGAGAATAACGTCGGCGCCACACTCTTTGGCCAGGGCCTTGCGAGCGGCGGACATTTCAACAACGATGCATCTACCGGCGCCGGCAGCCTTGGCACACTGCAGGGTAGCGAGACCGATAGTACCCGCGCCGAAAACCACGATGGTCTCGCCGAGGATGGTGCCGGCCATGCGCACGGCTTTGAAACCGGTGGCGATGGGCTCGATCAGAGCTGCGTCTTCCTGAGTGACACCTTCGGGAAGCACATAGACGATATTGGAGGGAACGTTAACGTATTTGGCGAACGCGCCTTCGGCCATCAGACCGGTAAAAGCCAGTTTTTCGCAGACGTTGTAGCGCCCTTCGCGGCAGGTAACGCAGGTGCCGCAGTGCTGACATGCATCGGGAGCGACTTTGTCGCCAACCCGCACGGTGGTAACATTGGAGCCAACGGCCACGACCGTACCGGAGAATTCATGCCCCAGAATGGTCTTGCCGCTGTGGCCGGTCAGGGGATGGGGCTCGGTGGGGATAAAGATCGGGCCTGCGAGGTATTCATGCAGGTCGGATCCGCAGATACCACAGTAATCCACTTTGATCTGAACTTCGTCAGCCTTGGGCGGAGCCGGTACAGGTACTTCCTCTACGCGGATGTCTTTTTTTGCATGCCATACTGCTGCCTTCATCGTTTCAGCCATTTCTTTGCTTCCTTTCTGCGGTAATTAGCGTCTCGACGCTATGTTTAATAGAAATCCCTTATTTGAACAGGGCTGCCATATTGAGAAATTCCGGTTTCATCAAAAGATTGACAAGCAAAGTACAGATTGCGATCCCCACTGCAGGGGGGTCAACATGCGAAGAAGCATGGTTGTAAAACAGACGGGCCGACAACTCCTGAACCATACCGGCGATGACTGCGGCGATACCGCCGGCCAGAACCGAGCCGGTGTGCATAAAGGTCCATGCGGCGATAATCGCCATGCAGTGCATAATCGGCACCTGCTGAATGGTACCCGTCGATACCTGCAGCGGCAAAAGAATCAGGATACAGAACACCCAGCCGACGACCAGAGGCGCCAGGAATCCACCGAGACCCGATACCTGCCCGGCTGCGACCAGCGGATCAAGCTGCATTTTCAAACCCCAGGCCATGCCGGCGGACAACAAGCCCATGCCGAAGGACATAGGGATATTTTTAGACATGGGCGACTGCCAGCCAGCCCAGGAAATAGCATAGTCGTTGGTGCCAAGCAGACCGTGCTCCTTGATGGACGCAGCCTGCCCGATGGGGCTTTCCTTAAGGAAAACAAGACGCGTCAGGAAGGTCATCAGCACCAGCGTTACGGCAACACCGTCGGACTGATTCAGGATCGGTATTTTGACCACGACCTGCAGCAGCAAATGAGCGGCTACAGACAAAACCCCGCCCATAACCATGACATCGCCTGAAGTATGCAGCAAAGGAGTCAAGATATCCTTAGCGGAACCGCCAGGATGATTTTTCTTCCACACAGCATAACATCCGGCCATC
Source organism: Syntrophotalea carbinolica DSM 2380 (assembly GCF_000012885.1). Classification (NCBI taxonomy): domain Bacteria; kingdom Pseudomonadati; phylum Thermodesulfobacteriota; class Desulfuromonadia; order Desulfuromonadales; family Syntrophotaleaceae; genus Syntrophotalea; species Syntrophotalea carbinolica. Next base: position 414,131 of record NC_007498.2, on the reverse strand, counting down.
AGGGCAGCACCGAAGCCGCCGGTATGAGGGCCGAAGATGGGACCGAAAGCGATCTGCGCAAGAACGAAATCCGAGCCGCCCGCCAATAAAACACCGATCCCCACCAACGCCACCAAAGCACACAAAATAATGGCCCAGAGACCACCCAGCGCGGTACCGACAACACCACCACCGAAAACTATGAGAATTGTATTCAAGCTATAAGGTTCCATGTAAAGCTTCCTTTTTGCTAAAGGTTTACAAGAGCGATTGACACAACTGCGCGCAACCGCAAATCTTCAGCCCTGCACGAACAGAAAATCAATTACGCCAATCAGGTACCGCCCTTCGCTTTTTGTGACCCCATAAAAACTCCTCCATTCAATGTTGATCAAATCCCCAAAACCAACCATTTGCCATTACCTGCCGCCCTGGAGCAAATTTGCCAACCGGCATTTCTTAATCAGAGCTAAACCAAAGCCTCCTTCCCCCAAGACTTTCTCGTAATGAAATCCAACTTCCGTTCTGCCGGTCCGGCCACTGTCCAGGGGGCCAGGAAAGCCCCAAAAACCCGCCTCGAAAAATCGTCTTTACGGTATGGAGCTAAATCGCAATGGTTGTACCAACTCCTGCATCTCCTATGAATTTTGGTCAAAAACCGTTTTCAAACTGTTGTTTTACCAGCAATTACACAAACGGCAGGGGCAACGAAGGGCGTATACGACATCAGAACGAAATCCCTGAAAAGGTATACAGACGAGGCAATTTTGAGACGAATAAACAGAAGTGAGACAGGTGTCCGGTGGTGATTTTTCTCAAAATAGAGAAATGCATTCCCCTGCGACAAATGCCCAAAGCAAGACAAAACAGCTATGACACAACTGGTAAGCCATTGATTTTTATGTAGTTTTAAAACACACCCAAAGAACGCGGGTACGACAGGTCGCGAATTCAAGGAAACATTAGGCTCATTTTAGGTTGATCCATTTTGACATATGTACAAAAAGGACAATTTATCCCTCGGCATCGCTTCTCAAAATGACACCGGAGAAATAAAGATATCCTTCGAAAAGCCGTATCGCGAAGACACCAGAAATCCGAACCTCCTGACAAGGCAAACACAACCCAATCAAGGCAACCGATGTTTTACGATTCGGCTTTCCGTTTTACAAAATCCGGTATCCAAGCACCAGGGTTGAACCATCACCCACCACCTCATGGCCATAAATACATTCAACCACCGTACAACCGCCGGATTTCCTTTCCCCGCAACCACTGACGACACAAACCGCTGCAAACCGGGCATGCCCAAAGATCAGGACAACGCCATAACCGCCGAAGCGGAAAACATCCGGAATGCTCAGATAAAAAAAAAAGCCCAATCCAAAAGTCTTGGACGGGCTTCTTTAAATGAATGATACGGTGCAACAGGATATGAATATTTCTCTACCTGAAAAAGAATATTCTATCGCGTCTTTTTGGGCGGGCGCTTCCCACCGGAAAATTTCTTCCGTCCAGGTTTGCCACCGCGCTTGTCGAAGGATCTCCCGCCGGAGCGACGCCTGGGAGGCCTTTCCTGGCGAGGGCCGGGGCCGAGGTCGGGGACAAGCTGCAACTGCTGACCGCAAACCCAGACCTTTTGCAAATGGCGCATAACGGCAGGTGAAAGATCGGCTGGCAGGTCAACCAAACTGAAATCGTGATAGATCTTTATCTGACCGATATCGCGACTGCTGATTTTCGCCTCGTTGGCGATAGCACCGACAATGTGCCCGGGTACCACGCCATGAACCCGACCGACCTCGATGCGGTAGCGCTGGAGCCCCTCGTCGGCATGACTCCGGCCGCCACCATCGAACCGTCCGCCAGAAGCCGGCAGAACCTCCTCGAAAGCCTCCTCATCAGGAAGCAGAGGGCGGTCCTTCTGCAGAAGATACGTCAAAGCCGCGGCAACGGTTCGGGGTTCGGTATCGAATTCCTGCTGAATACCGTCGATCAAATCTTCGAAAAACTCAAGATCCTGCGACTGCATGGCATCGAGAATCTGCTCCTTGAAAAGAGCGACCCGCCGATTGGTAATGTCCTGGCGACTCGGCAGTTTCATGGGCGCGATCTTCTGCCGCGTCGCCTGTTCGATCGCTGCGAGCATACGTCGCTCGCGGGGAGCCACAAACAGGATAGCCGAACCTTCGCGCCCCGCCCGGCCGGTACGACCGATGCGATGTACGTAAGATTCCGTGTCGTAAGGGATATCATAGTTGACCACATGGCTGATGCGCTGAACATCAAGACCACGGGCCGCGACATCGGTGGCGACAACGATATCGAGGCTCCCGCTTTTGAGGCGTTCAACCGTTTTCTCCCGCAGAGCCTGGGTCATATCGCCGTTCAAAGCCGCACTGGAAAACCCCCGCGCCTCGAGCTTCTCCGCCAACTCGACAGTGGCAATCTTGGTCCGCACGAAAACGATCATGGCGTCGATGTCTTCGGCCTCGAGAATCCTCGTCAGGGCATCGAGCTTACGCACCCCCCTGACCTGCCAAAAGCGCTGGGAAATGGTCTCAACCGTGGAGGTTTTGGCCTTGATGCGCACCTCGACGGGTTCCCGCAGGTGACGACGCGCGACCTTGAGCACCTCGTTGGGCATGGTGGCGGAGAAAAGAGCCGTCTGCCGCTGTTCCGGCGCATGCTCAAGAATCTGCTCGACATCGTCGATAAACCCCATTTTAAGCATCTCATCGGCCTCGTCGACCACCACGCAGGACAGGCGATCGAGCTTCAGAGTGCCGCGCCGCAGATGATCCTGGATGCGCCCCGGAGTACCGACCACGACATGGGCACCGCGCTGCAACTGGCGCAACTGTTGTCCCATATTCTGTCCTCCATACACGGGCAGCACATGAAACCCCTGCAGATGGCGGGCATAGGTCTGCACCGCCTCGGCAACCTGCAAGGCCAGCTCGCGTGTCGGGGTCAACACCAGCACCTGCGGGCTTCGCAGCGACAAATCGAGACGACTGAGTAACGGCAGGGCAAAGGCTGCGGTTTTCCCCGTACCGGTCTGGGCCTGACCCAAAAGATCCCGGCCTTCCAGCAACGGCGGGATACTGCGCGCCTGGATGGGAGACGGTGTTTCGTACCCGATTTCCTCAATAACGCGATTGATTTCGGGGCACAAAGATAATTCGGCAAAGGTGGTAAGCACTTCTTCAGTCATGAATAGCCTGTTTGGATAAAGCTCGTATAAACGGAGCAAAAGGTAAAAAGAAAACGAAGGCGTGGTCGAGAATCCGGCGGTCAATAACCGCTGCCAATGCCATCGATTCCCTTTCCCGGCTCGTAGGAGGATGGCACTTATGTAAATACAGGTGAAAATGAGGTCCACAGCCCCATCGGACAGGGGCCGGCTAAAATAACGACAAAAGGGCCCGACCGATCAGGCCAGGCCCCTATATATATGGCGGAGGGGGTGGGATTCGAACCCACGGTACCTTGCGGTACAACAGATTTCGAGTCTGTCACCTTCGACCTCTCGGACACCCCTCCGTACACATAACCTACTATGTTTGATCTTCGCTATCGGCAGCCTTGCGCTTGCGGCTTTTTTTCTCGGCCCGTAACTGCCGAAAAAAACCGCTGAGCATATCGCTGCTTTCCAGGGCAAGAACACCTTCGGTGACCGCCACCTGATGGTTGAAACGCTCGTCCCGGGACAGATCGAAAATGGAGCCCACAGCTCCGACACGCGGATCACGACTGCCGAAAACAAGTCGCGGGATTCGGGCCAGGATAATAGCCCCCATGCACATGACGCAGGGTTCCAGCGTCACATACAGCGTGCAACCGATCAGCCGCCAGGAATCGATGGCGGCAGCAGCCTGCCGGATAGCAATCATCTCGGCATGGGTCGTGGGATCGTTACTGGTTTCCCGCAGGTTGTGACCCCGGCCGATAATCATGCCGTCTTTAACGACAACAGCCCCGACAGGAACCTCACCCAACCTTGCGGCGGCTGAGGCCTCTACCAGGGCCTCTTGCATAAAGCCCCTGTCTTGTTGATCAAGATCCACGGGGTCGATATTTTTAAAATGGCGCGCCGCGGAAGATTCGAACTCCCGACCTTCTGATCCGTAGTCAGACGCTCTATCCAGCTGAGCTAGCGGCGCGTGTTTGCGAGGTGAAGTTATCGCCGATTTGGCTTTTTTTGTCAACGTTTTTTTTACCGAATCGGAATAATTTTTTTGCCGCAAAATGGCGGAGAGGGAGGGATTCGAACCCTCGGTACGGGTTTACCCCGTACACTCGCTTAGCAGGCGAGCGCCTTCAGCCAACTCGGCCACCTCTCCGTATAACGACTTGCTTTTTCCTGTATATGCCCCGCAGGGCAATTTCGAAACCAGACTTTAACCTTACCTGAAGAACAGGTCAACCCATAATTGCCTTACCCCTGACGATTTATTCTCGTACAAGAGATGGCGGAGGAGGTAGGATTCGAACCCACGGTGCTTTCGCACAACGGTTTTCAAGACCGCCGCCTTAAACCACTCGGCCACTCCTCCGTGGATTCGGCCATTCCTTTATGCTGAAATCTTTTCCACTCCGCCCATATAGGGTCGCAACGCTTCGGGTATCACCACCGAACCGTCTTCCTGCTGATAGTTTTCCAATATGGCAACCAGCGTACGGCCCACGGCCAGACCGGAACCGTTCAAGGTATGCACCAACTCCGGCTTACCCTTTTCCTCGCGACGGAAACGAATCGCGGCGCGACGAGCCTGGAAGTCACGGAAATTGGAGCAGGAAGATATCTCTCTAAACGTCTGCTGACCGGGCAGCCACACTTCGATATCGAAGGTACGCGCCGCGGAAAAACCGATATCGCCCGTGCACAGGTCGACCACCCGATAGGGCAGTTTCAGACGCCGCAGCACCTCTTCGGCATTATCCAGCAGTTTCAGCAATTCCTGATCCGACTCTTCGGGACGGGCGAACTTGACCAGCTCAACCTTGTTGAACTGATGCATGCGAATCAGCCCGCGGGTATCGCGACCATGGGACCCGGCCTCCTTGCGGAAGCAGGGCGTATAAGCTGCGTAGCATACAGGCAGGTCGCCATCCGCCAGAATCTCATCCCGGTGAATGTTGGTCACCGGCACTTCGGCGGTCGGAATCAGGAAAAAATCCGGATCGTCAAGATGAAAAAGATCGCTTTCAAACTTGGGGAGTTGTCCCGTCCCCGTCATGGTGTCCCTGTTTACCATAAGGGGTGGGAGAATTTCAACATATTTGTGCTCGCCGGTGTGCAGGTCGAGCATGAAATTTATCAAAGCCCGTTCCAGCCTGGCTCCAGCCCCTTTGTAAATGGCAAAACGGGCACCGGCGAGCTTGCCGGCCCGCTCGAAATCGAGAATATCGAGACGCTCGCCGATATCCCAGTGGGATTGCGCCTCAAAATCGAATTCGGGCACCTGCCCCCAGCGCCGGACTTCCTTGTTATCGTCTTCGGAAGTACCGACAGGACAATCTTCATGGGGCAGATTGGGCAGCGTCATCAGCAAGGTGCGCAAATCGCCCTCAACTTGCTTGAGCTCCTCGTCCAGTTCCTTGATACGCACGGATACGTCTTTCATGCGTGCAATTTCGCCCTGCACCTGACTTTTGTCTTTGGTCTTGCCGATCAGCGCCGAAACCTGGTTCTTTTCAGCCTTGAGAGACTCGGACTCGCCCAGCAGAGTACGCCGGCGGGCATCCAGATCGGTAAAGGCGGACAGATCAACGGCGCCGCCCCGGGTTGCCAGCCGTTGTTCGGCTTCGGCAAAATGATCGCGTACAAATTTCAGATCCAGCATGGAACTCTCCCGTTTTTATGCATGGGTCGCTTGCATCCGGAAGCCCCGGATAAAAGCCTTGACAAGGGCTATTTATCTAGCACTTATCATCGGGGCAGTCAACCGGATTTCCACCATGGCTGCCATTCACCCACCAGTCACTGTCGTTGTCGAACCACCAGCGTGTCGAATCGGTGGTCCAGATATCTTCGGCCAACCTGCAGGCCAGATCGGTTTTGAGCCGCCGTACGCAGAACGGATACCACTCGTCGGCATAGCGGTTGCCGAGATCCTTGTACTCCTTCAGGGCCAGAATCATTTCCAGTTGATCGGCATCGTGGGCCAGCAGCGATTCGCGGGATTCGCGGGCCGCGAATTCCGCCAGGGTCTGCCGATACTCCTCGCCGAAAGGCAGTGTCGCGGCCAGATCGTCCACGGCGCGCTGTTCATCGGCCTGTACATATTTTTTATTCACATAATTGAGATCCCCGAGACGCGCCTCGGGCACATCGTGAAACAGGCACAACTGCAACACCCGGCCGACATCGACCTGCCCGTCGAGGCGCGCCAGGGTAAATCCGATAACAGCGGTGCGAAACGAATGCTCGGCCACCGATTCGGCCCCGGAACCGAGAAACTGAAACCCGGTGCGCGGGGTGCGTTTGAGCATGCCGACTTCAAAAAAGAAATGTGCCAGGTTTTTCATGGTAATCCTCGCTGCCGGACAATCGGCGGGGTGCCAATCAGGCTGATGAGAAGTTTCCGTAACGTTGACAGAGTGGGAACGGTTGTCTATTCTCAAAGGCAAAATCGTGTTTTGATGGTCCCTTGATTGGACTTACGACGTACCTGCAATGGAGATATATTTATGACCGCGACCAGAATCGAAAAAGATTCCATGGGTACCATGGAGGTACCCGCTTCGGCCCTATACGGTGCCCAGACAGCCCGGGCTCTGGCCAACTTCCCCATCTCCGGCCAACGTTTTTCGCGCCCGTTCATTCATGCTCTCGGCCTGATCAAACGCTACGCAGCTCAAGCCAATCTGGAGCTGGGCATGCTCGACGAGCAACGCGCCACTGCGATCATGCAAGCTGCCGACGAAGTGATCAACGGCGAACTCGACGAGCACTTCGTGCTGGATATTTTTCAGACCGGCTCCGGCACCAGCACCAACATGAACGCCAACGAGGTCATTGCCAATCGCGCCGCCCAGATTCTGGGGCAAGCCGCCGGTTCACGTGCGGTGCACCCCAATGATCACGTCAACCTCGGTCAATCGAGCAACGACGTTATCCCGACTGCCATGCACATTGCCGCAGCCCTGGAAATCCGCAACAGCCTGGTCAAGGCACTGTTTGACATGCAGGAAGCCCTGGGCGAAAAAGCATTGGCCTTCAATGACATCATCAAGATCGGCCGCACCCACCTGCAGGATGCAACGCCGGTGCGTCTCGGCCAGGTATTCTCAGGTTACGCGCGCCAGCTGGCACTGGCCATCCGTGGCATCGAACGCGCCCAGGACGACCTGCTGGAACTGGCACTGGGCGGCACCGCCGTCGGCACCGGGCTTAATGCACACCCGCAATTCGCCACCCGTGCCATCGCCGCCATCAGCGACCAAACCGGGCTGGAATTTCGTGAAGCCAGCAACCATTTTGAAGCTCAGGCCGCCAAGGATGCCGTGGTAGCGGCCAGCGGCGCCCTCAAGCGAGGAGCCTGCGCGCTGTTCAAGATCGCCAACGACATCCGCCTGCTCGGCAGCGGACCGCGCTGCGGCATCGGCGAGCTGCAGTTGCCGCCGGTACAGCCGGGCAGTTCCATCATGCCGGGCAAGGTCAATCCGGTCATGGCTGAAAGTCTTATGCAGGTCTGCGCCCAGGTCATCGGCAACGATGCGGCGATTGCCCTGGGCGGATTGTCCGGCAACTTCGAATTGAACGTGATGATGCCGGTCATGGCCCACAACCTGCTGCAATCGATCACCTTGCTGACCAACGCATCAACCCAGTTCACCCGACGGTGCCTGCAGGGACTGGAAGCCGATCGGGCGCGCTGCGAATCGCTTGTGGAACAGAGTCTGGCCATGTGTACGGCCCTGGCACCGGTGATCGGCTACGACCAGGCGGCCGATATCGCCAAGCAGGCCTTTGCCAGCGGGCGTACGGTGCGCGAAGTCGCCCTGGAACAACAGGTGTTGCCCGAGGAAAAGCTGGCACAGGTTCTCGACCCGCGACCCATGACGGAACCGGGCATTCCCGGCAAGACACGCTAAGCCCCACGCACTATGAAGATTAAAACGGCCGCGGCCCAAGGCCCGGCCGTTTTTTTATTGTCCGCACCCTCTGTGGATTGTTTGTGGACGCAGCCTCCACGGCTTCATTAAAAAGACCCCAAACCCTTTCCAGAACAGGGTTTCCCCGGCAATGAACAATTGTGGACAAACAGCAGTGCAAAGCGCCTGCTGCGGCCCTCAACCACGGTTTAATGCGCCCAGCAAGCCCTCACCAAGCACTTCCCGCTGCCAGTTCTTCAATATGCCGAGTTCCGTTAATTGATCCATGTCGGCCGGACAGGCCCTGGCCACCCCTTCGAGTTGCGCATTATTGACCAGGATACCGGGATCCATATCGAGTTCTTCCGCCATGGCCGCACGCACCTGCTTGAGATCCTTCATGCGTCCCTCAACGGCGGGATCCCGCTCACGGCGTTCGCCGCGCGGATAGACCGGCCACTCCTCTCTGGGAATGGCTGCGGCTTTGCACACCACCCCGATCAAGGCCCGACCATAACGATCGGCCAGCCGCGGCGAAAAGCCCTCTATGCCCTTCGCTTCCCGAAGGCTGCCGGGCATGATTTGCGCCAAACCGAGCAAGGTTTTGTTGCCAACGACCTTGAAGGCAGGGCGATCCCGGCGGCATGCTTCCTCATCACGCCATTGCAACAATTGTTCAAGCACTGCCAGTTGCTTGCGTTCCAACAAGCCGGCGCCTTTCACGCGCATAAACAGCGGACCGTTATTTTCCGAATGGCGCACCTTCTGGAGCAACGCGAATTCCTCCTCGGCCCAGCTCAAACGTCCCATGTCCCGCAGGCGCCCCTCGAGGATCTCCGTCAGCCGATGCAGATGGCAGGTATCCTCCATGGCGTAAAGGATCATGCCCTCCTCCAGCGGACGTTTCGACCAGTCGGCCCGCTGGTAACGCTTATCGAGTTCGACATCCAGATATTTGGCCAGCACGTCGGCCAGACCGACACGCTTTTCACCGAGCATCTGGCAGGCGATCATGGTATCGAACAAACCTTGGACCTCTATCCTGAAATCCCGAAACAGGCAACGGATGTCGTAATCAGCGGCATGAAAAATCTTGCGAATAGTCGGGTCGGCCAATACCGGTGCCAGAGCGGCCAGGTCCTCCACGGCCAGCGGGTCGACCAGAACCGTTCGGGTCGAAGTGGATATCTGCAGCAGACAGACCTTTTCCTGATAGGAATGCAGGGAATCGGCTTCGAGATCGACGGCGATGACGGCCTCATCGCGCAACTCCTGCGCCAATCGGGCTATGGATACGTCGTCGACCAGTATGGGGGGCAAAGACATGAATTCTCCTAAGTTTTATCGGGTGTGCCTCAGGCACGGTAAAAATCATTCACAGCAGAACAAGGGCCTTTTTATGGGACCCGTGCAGTGGCCAGTCGGCCAGTTCCTGCGGGGACAGCCAGCGATGTTCCTCGTCAGCGACCATGCCGGCACGGTTTTCCCGGCAGGCGAACACGTGCAATTCCACACGAAAATGGCTGTAAGCATGGCGCACCGTTCCCACCGGGCTCAGACCGGCCGACAAGCCTTCACCGGCCAGCAAGGTACGAGCCGCGGTTTCCGCAGTTTTGCCTTCGGGCACGGCCACGGAGGGAAACTCCCATAACCCGCCAAGCATGCCGTCCAGGGGACGCCTGCGCACCAGATAGCGTCCTTCCCGCTCTATCAGCACCGCCACCTGTTGTACCAGAGGCACTGTTTTGCGCGTAGCACGCTGCGGCAATTGCTCCTGTATCCCCTGCCAGAAAGCCTGACACAATCCGGACAAAGGGCAGGCTTGGCAGTCGGGGCGACGCGGCTTGCAGACCGTGGCCCCCAGATCCATAATGGCCTGGGCGTAGTCGTGAGGCCGATCTTCGGGCGTAAGGGCATCGGCGCATTGCCAGAGCCGCTTTTCCACCTTGCTGGAACGGGGATCACCGGATATGGCCAGCAACCGGCACAGCACCCGCCGTACATTCCCGTCCAGAATCGGTGCCTTGCGATCAAAGGCGATGGAAACGATAGCGCCGGCTGTGGAACGGCCGATGCCGGGCAAGGCCTGAATCGCCTCGGGCGTCTCGGGGAATTGTCCGCCATGTTCAGACACCACCTTGCAGGCGGCCTCGTGCAAAAACCGGGCGCGGCGATAGTAGCCCAGCCCCGCCCAGAGCTCCAGCACCTGTTCCAGGGGTGCGGCGGCCAATGCCGCGACACTGGGGAACGCAGCCAAAAAACGCTCGTAGTAAGGGATCACCGCTGTCACGCCGGTCTGCTGCAACATGATTTCCGACAGCCAGATGCGATATGGGTCGCGGGTCCGCCTCCAGGGCAGATCGCGGCCGCAGCGTCCATACCAGTCCAGCAGACACCGGTTCATCGTGTCTGCCGGCCAGGGCAGCGATGGCATGACTTCTGCGCTCAACCGATATCGGCCAGAGCGGCCAGGGTTTTCTCCATCTCCTCGCGGGTGCCGACGGAGATGCGCAGGCCATGGGAAAGCACCGGATCACTGAAATAACGCACCAGGATGCGCCGTTCGAAAAGGGCATCGTAAACGCGCTTGCCATTACGGTCCGGCGGGGTCGCAAAAACGAAATTGCCGTGGGACGGGATGACATCCCAGTCCAGCACCCGCAGTTCGGCGCTGAACCAGTCGCGCGTCTCACGAATTTTGCTCACGCATTGCTGAAAATATTCCTGATCCGCCAGAGCCGCCACACAAGCCGTCTGGGCGAGGCGGTCGAGATTGTAATGATCGCGGATCTTGTTCAAAGCCGCAATCACCTCAGGATGAGCGATGGCCAGGCCCAAACGCATGCCGGCCAGCGAATAACTTTTGGAAAAGGTGCGCGTCACCACCACATTGGGCAGACGCCGTACCAAATCCAGGGAGTTTTCTTTGGCAAAGTCGGCATAAGCCTCGTCCACAACCAGCATGCCGTCAACCCGGCCGGCCAGTTCCTCGATGAATTCCTGAGGGTAACAGAACCCTAAAGGCGCGTTGGGGTTGGTCAGGAAAAAAAGCTTGCCCGTATAACGCTCGGGAAAATCCTTCAGCGCCCAGCCCTCATCGAGCAGGAACGTACGGACTTTAGCACCCTGGATCTCAGCCAGGGTACTGTAATAGGAATAGGACGGGTGGACATAAGCGATCTCCTCCCCTTCGCCGGCAAACGCACGGATCAGGTTGTTGAGCACCTCGTCCGAGCCGTTGGCCATGATAACCCAATCCGGATCGAAACCGTACAAACGACCCGCCTCCTCGCAGCCGGCGCGGCTGGCGGCATCGGGATACTTGCGCAGATTGTCGCCGACCTCGGCCAGGATCGCCTCGATAACCTTCGGCGATGGGGGATAGGGATTTTCGTTGGTGTTGAGCTTGGTATAGTTTTGCTCGTCGCGCGGCTGAAAACCCGGAACATAACCGGCCATTTCCGCAATATTTTTACGCATCGGGTTCATGATGCCTCCGGCATGAAAAAGTTGGTTGCTGAAGTTGATAGCCTAAAGGAAATCTTAGGCGGGTGCAAGGTTGACGTAGCCATGCGTCAAAGGTCGTTAGTCATTCGAACATAAAGCTTTAAAATCAGGACCGCGGGGTCGCGCCCCCGCACGGCGCCTTACTCTTTTTGCATGCCCAAACAGAGTAAGCAGAAAAAGGGCACCCCGCTCCTGGCCCGCCTGCGGCGGGTTCCCTCCACTGCGCAACCGACGGGCGGGCGGACAAGATTCGCTGCGCTCAGTCGTCCGCCTGTTTCGCCCGCCACCCGCTTCGTTCCGGCGGCGTCACAAGGGGGGACAACCCATCACTTAAACATACTCTTCCAGGATTTCATACCCCGTCGTCCGCCGGGCAGGCACAAAACCGGCCTCACGCACCAGCGCCAGCAGCTCCTCGCGATCCAGCCGGAAGGTTGCGCCTGCAGCGGCCACCACGTTTTCCTCGAGCATGGTACCGCCCAGATCGTTGGCGCCGAAGAACAGCGCGACCTGGGCCAGCTTGCCGCCCTGGGTGACCCAGCTGCCTTGAATATTGGGAATATTGTGCAGTACCAGTCGGGATACCGCCAGTACCCGCAGGTAATCGATGCCGGTGGCCTCCTCGCCGCCGAGTTCGGTATTGCCGGGCTGGTAGGACCAGGGGATGAAGGCGCTGAATCCGTTGGTGCGTTGTTGCAGAGCGCGCACCCGCAACAGATGGGTGACGATATCCTCATCGGTTTCACCGGCACCGAACATCATGGTCGCAGTGCCGGGTAATCCCATCCGATGGGCAGTTTCCATGACTTCAACCCACTTGCGCCAGCCGATTTTGTCCGGCGAGATGCGGCGCCGCACGCGATCGACCAGGATTTCCGCACCGCCACCCGGCAGGGAAGCCAGACCGGCGGCCTGCAACCGGCGCAGGCATTCCTCCACGGTCAGGCCGGACTGATTGGCCAGATGAACGATTTCGGCGGGGGACAGAGAATGGATCTGCACACCGGGGAAATCCCGACGCAGACGGCGAAACAACTCTTCGAACCACGCGATGCGCAACTCGGGATGCAGTCCGCCCTGCAACAACAACTGGGTCCCGCCGCAGGCCGCAAGCTCGGCAACCTTGTCGAGGATCTGCGCGTGGGACAGCAGGTAGGCGTCCGAATCATCCAGTTGCCGGTAAAAAGCACAGAAACGGCAGCCGGTCCGGCAGACATTGGTATAGTTGACGTTACGATCGACCACGAAGGTCACCCGGCCCTGCGGGTGCAAACGGCGGCGCACACCATCGGCCATTCTTCCCAGGGCCAGCAGATCGGCCTGCTGCAACAAGTAAAGAGCGTCCTTGCGGTTGAGAGCCTGGCCGCCCTCGAGTTTCTCAGCTATGACGTTCAGCATCCTGACCGCTCCCGCCCCAGGTCTTGGTACAGGCTGTCCCGCTCAACCGGCGTACGTCCAGCCCGGAGAATCATGCGCACCAGCCCCTCGCGGCTCAAAGCCTGGGGGGAAGCGGCGCCGGCCTGATGACCGATCTGCTCTTCCACTACGGTGCCGTCCAGGTCGTTGACGCCGAAAGCCAGGGCCACCTGCGCCAATTTGACGCCGAGCATCACCCAGTAGGCCTTGATATGGGAAATGTTATCGAGGAACAGTCGTGCCACCGCCAGGGTTTTGAGAATCTCGACCCCGCCGGGCCCCCGTACCCCGTCGAGACGGGTTCCCACATCCTGAAACGGCAATGCCACAAACGCCTGGAAGCCGCCTGTTTCATCCTGCAAAGCGCGTAGTCGGGCCAGGTGCTCGATACGTTCGACCGGAGTCTCCAGATGGCCGAACAACATGGTGGCGTTGGAGCGCAGACCGGCCTGATGGACGGTGCGCATCACCTCCAGCCAGCGGGTGCCGGAAATCTTTTCCGGGCAGAGGTGCGCCCGGGCGCGTTCGGCGAAAACCTCCGCGCCGCCACCGGGCAGCGACTGCAGGCCGGCCGCCTGCAAACGGCCGATGACTTCTTCCAGCGGCCGGCCGCTGATGGCGGAAAAATGCGCCAGCTCCACGGCGGTAAAGGCCTTGATATGCAGATCCGGACCGCTCTCGCGAATGGTACGCAGTATCTGTTCGTAAAACGCCAGCGGCAGATGCGGATGCAACCCGCCCACCACATGCACCTCGGTGGCTCCCGCGGCGGCGGCCTGTTTGGCCCGTGCGGCAACCTGCTCCAGGCTCAGGGTATAACCTCCTGCCGCCCCGTCATCGCGCCGGAACGCACAGAAAGCGCAGTTATTCACGCAAATATTGGTGTAATTGATGTGGCGGTTGACATTGAAATAGACCTTATCGCCATGCAGGCGCCGATTGGCCAGGGCCGCCAGTTCGCCTACCGCCAACAGATCGGATGACTGCAGCAGAAAAACCGCCTCGGCCTCGCTGAGGCGGTGGCCGGCTTCGACCTTGGCGGCGATGTCAGATAAGGATATCACGAGGCGTCATCCCCCCAACGCCGGAAGAGTTTATGTTCGATGCCCAGCCCATCGAGTATTTTCCCGACCATAAAATCGATCAGCTCGGCCATGCTTTGCGGTTGCTGGTAAAAGGCCGGCATGGCCGGCACGATACGTGCCCCGGCACGCGACAAGCGCAACAGGTTCTCCAGGTGGATGGCCGACAACGGCGTCTCCCGAGGCACCAGCAGCAACGTCCGCCCCTCTTTCAGGGCCACATCCGCCGCCCGTTCAATGAGATTGCCGCTGATGCCGGCCGCCAACCGCCCTGCGGTACCCATGGAACAGGGCGCCACAACCATAGCGGTCGGCGATGCGGAGCCGCTGGCCGGCGGTGCAAACATATCGTCTTCATCGTAATGCATCAGCTGTTCGCCGCAGGTGAAATGCTCGCGCATTTTTCGCAGTCGTTGCGCGACGGAGCCCTGCCAATCCAGTCCGGTTTCATGGGCCAGCACCTGCCGACCGGAACGACTCAGCAGCAGGGTTACCCGGCATTTTGAAGCCAGCAGCTCTTCGACCAGGCGCAGGCCGTACACTGCGCCGGAGGCGCCGGTTATGGCCACAAGAATATGTTGCATGAAGAATTCCCTTCTTCGGATACTTTACGTGTTACCCATGATGATGAACGAAACTTCAACACCGCGGGGTTGCGCCCCCGCACGGCGCCTTACTCTCTTTTTACACCAAAAGATAGTAAGCAGAGAAAGGTGCCCCGCTCCTGGCCCGCCTGCGGCGGGTTCCCTCCACGGAGCAACCGCCGGGCGGGCGGACAAGATTCGCTGCGCTCAGTCGTCCGCCGGTTTCGCCCGCCAGCCGCTCCGTTCCGGCGGCGTCTCAAGGGGATTAACAGCAAAGCTGTTATAAGACAATATAGCAGCGCCGGTGTCGGCAACAGCTTCGTAGACCACTGGCGAACCACGATCATTTCGAAGATGCCGCAATCGAAGCTGAAGTATCCTTTTTTCATTGCGACGGTGATCGACAGCACCGCCATCCCGAGACATCAAGTAATGGCGGCAGCCGACCCTACGTCCTTTCTTTGGTGACTTTCTTTAGACGAGTAAAGAAAGCCACCCGGCTGCCGGCCGGGACCGGCGAAGTTGAAGTTTGAGATGTTTGCCTTGGTCCTCGATACAACAACGCCCTCAGTTCTTCTCCTTCCACACCGCGGGGTCGCGCCCCCGCACGGCGCCTTACTCTCTTTTTACACCAAAAGATAGTAAGCAGAGAAAGGTGCCCCGCTCCTGGCCTGCCTGCGGCAGGTTCCCTCCACGGCGCAACCGTCGGGCGGGCGGACAAGATTCGCTGCGCTCAGTCGTCCGCCGGTTTCGCCCGCCGCCTGCTCCGTTCCGGCGGCGTCACGAGGGGAAAAACGGCACAGCCGCTTAAACAATCCAGGAGCAGCATTAAAATGTAGAGCTGTTCGGATATTCAAAAACGGACCAGAACATCCCCCAGCGCAAACCCAAACAATAACACGCTTATAAGACCGTTCATGGTAAAAAAAGCCTGATTGAGGCGACTCAGATCATCGTGCCGCACCAGGCGATGTTCCCAGGCCAGCAGGCCGGCCGTCACCAGCACCCCGCACAGAAAGAGACCACCCAATCCGCCGCCAAAAGCCACTCCCGCCAACAGCAGCACCATCAGCGTGTGCAGCACGCGCGCCAGCAACAAGGCCCGGCGGGCGCCCAATCGTACCGGCAGTGAATGCAGACCGGCGCGGCGATCATGGCTTTCGTCCTGCAGCGCATAAAGGATATCGAAGCCCGCCACCCACAGCAAAACCGCAACCCCTAACAGCACCACCGGCCAGCGCACATCGCCGCGCAACGCAATCCAGGCGCCGACCGGTGCCGCGCCCAGACAGGCACCCAATACCAGGTGCGACAGCGCCGTAAAGCGCTTGCAAAACGGATAAAGAACGAATAGCGCTACCGCCAGCGGCGCCAGCATCAGACACAAGGAATTGAGCATGCCCGCCGCCAGCAGCAACGCGGCAAAGGACACACAGACCAGCAGCCAGGCCGCCCGCCGGGAGACTTTGCCGCTGGGGATATGACGCCCGCGGGTGCGCGGATTCTCGGCATCGAGGCCGGCATCGATGATGCGGTTGAGCCCCATGGCACCGGAACGGGCACCGACCATGGCCAGACATATCCAGCCCAGCTGAGCCGCAGTCGGCCAGGCGCCGCTGGCCTGCACCGCCAGTAACGCCCCCAACAGGGCAAAGGGAAAAGCGAACACTGAATGGGAGAATGCAATCATCTCCAGCAGGGAACGTATAAAATTGAATTGATGCTTGATAAGCTGCACGCGGAAGCCCCTCGGAATGGAATCATCGGTAGAGGGGCGGATTATAACCTGTCGGTGGGGAAAAGACAAAGGGGTGGGGAAAACCGGGTTGCAGCTCAGTCTTCCGGAAAACAGATCGCGTAATCGCTGCAATCTCCACAATTGGGGGATTTGCACATCATCCCGCCGTTGAGATCGCAGACTTGTTTGAACAGGTAGCGTTTCCAACGCATGTTCTGATTATTGGCCGCAGCCAGTGATGGTAGCAGCCGGCGAATGGAAGCGCTCAACTGGGGGCGTTCGAATAACCCCATGGCGACCCACAGATGACCGGGATAGGCGGTTCGGGCCGCGATGATGCGGGCCAACAGAAGAGATGAGGTCTGCAGTGTGCCATTCGCCTCCCGTGGCACATGGGTAAGCAGAATTTGCAGCACTTCGTCGTTATACTCGGGAGGAACCTGCTCCGACCGATCCGCTTGGCTGAACAGTCCCGGGCTGCATTCCGGGAACCAGGTTTCCAAAAGTACCTTCAGATCATCGGCACTCAGGCCAAGGGCCGCCGCGGTGTCGTACGGTTCGTCGGCGGCAACGCTGAGCAGACAGGCGAACAGATGCCGGTTTTCCTCTGAGCTACCTTCAACCGGAGTACTGTCCATCAGGGCACGGTACACAGGATGATCGGCATGAACGCGGGGGCCGTGTTCCTCTTCGGCAGGATGATAGGCGGCCTGAACGGTCTGCGCATCACCACTGGCACTGGCAAGGGCCGCCTGCAATGCTTCCACCGCCAGATCGGCGCAATAACTGCGCTCCGGCGGCAAGCCATCGAGCAACGCATCGACCTGCGAAGCGTCAATGGCCATTGCCGACGGCAAATTTTTGTTACAGGCCAGCTCTGCCGCTGCGGCGCAAGCAGCCATGGAGTAACCGCAACCGAACACCTGATAACCGACATCGGTAATCAACGCGCCCTGGAGATGCACCGTAAACCGCACGGCGATGCGGGTGCCCTCCTCGCCATGAGCCATGCCGACCTCTCCCGTCCCGTGGGGATCGGTGAGGTCGCGACAACGACGATAGTCGGTTGCCCAGCGGCGGATGGTGTCGGTGTAAAGAAGCATGGAGCATTCCTTCCGGAAAGTTAAAGTTTTGTGTTGTTTGTCCTACAAGAGTGAAAAGTGTAGGGATTTATCTTTGAACCCTTAACTTCAAGACCGCGGGGTCGCGCCCCCGCACGGCGTCTTACTCTCTTTTTACACCAATAGAGAGTAAGCAGAGAAAGGTGCCCCGCTCCTGGCCTGCCTGCGGCAGGTTCCCTCCACGGCGCAACCGTCGGGCGGACGGACAAGATTCGCTGCGCTCAGTCGTCCGTCTGTTTCGCCCGCCGCCTGCTCCGTTCCGGCGGCGTCACAAGGGGATTAACGGCAAAACCGAAAGCAGCACAGCTGCTTGTCAAGCCGGCGGCCGTCCGGGACCGGTGAACTTGAAGTTAAGGTAACGATTTTAGTTCTTTCCACCGAACACCAACTGCAACACCGCGGGGTCGCGCCCCCCCACGGCGCCTTACTCTCTTTTTACACCAATAGAGAGTAAGCAGAGAAAGGTGCCCCGCTCCTGGCCCGCCTGCGGCGGGTTCCCTCCACGGCGCAACCGTCGGGCGGACGGACGGGATTCGCTGCGCTCAGTCGTCCGCCGGTTTCGCCCGCCGCCTGCTCCGTTCCGGCGGCGTCACAAGGGGATTAACGGCAACGCCAAATCGGAAAACCAACTGTTAATCGTGGCTCCCCATGCGCATCGCTTCGGCGGCATTGGCCGTTTCACAGAGAAAATACGCCCCGCCTTCATATAAAAGATCGTTTTTCAGCTGGTTGCCGACGATCTCCCAGCAGGGAAAACCGCGTAGCACCAATGCCTTGCCGAATCGATGCGCCAGGGCTTCGGCATGCATGCTGCCGACAATAAGATCGTACTCGGCCTGCAGCTTCTCGGCGTCCTCGAGATCGCCGACCATGACTTTTGCCGCGTTTATGGCTTCCAGCTGTGGCGAGTCCACCGTCGACAGGGCCACACTGATGCGGGCGCCGGCCTCGGACAGAAGTTCACAGGCTCCGGCCACAAAATCGGGTTCCCCGGTCACCATCACACGGGTCTGGCCCAAGGAAAAATGGCTGTCCAGCATGACATCCTGCAGCCGTTTGCGCCAGCGCACCACACTGGCCGGCGGCTGTTCCATACCGGTCAGGGCAAGCAATTGCTCCACCAGCGCATCTGTTGCCACCAACCCCTGCACATGGTCCATGTGGATATGCCGCATGGCGGCATTTTTTTTCAACAAGGCTTCGGCACTGAGTTGCATCGATGCACCGACGGAGATAACCGTTGCGGCATCGGCCATCGAGACGATGGCCTCAACCTTAACGCCACCGCTGCTCAGAGCACTCTGTTTCTCACCCAGGTGACCGTCAAGCGAAGTGGAAAGATCCGGCAGGGCTACAACCTCCAGGCCGAACAGTGCGATGAAATCCTTGAGCTTTTCCACCTCGATGGGCTGCATGGACACATGGGGCAGCAACACCACTTTGTCGGACTGGACCTGTGAGCGCTCTTCGACCAGTTGCTCGATGATCGCCTTGACCGTTTTGCCCCAGCCACTTTCCAATCCGCCTTCGTAGTCGGCCGTATGCACATAAACCATGGGAAAATCGACCTGTTTGGCCGCGCCACGGATGTCATCGCCCTTGGTTTCGGTCAGACCGGTGGTATGCAGGCCGACGAGACTGGGGGTAACTTTTTTGGTGATGTTGTGCACCGCTTCGACGATGCTGCTGTCGCCACCGTCGAGGATCGCGGTGACATCCGTAACAGCCGTGGTCTGGATAGCGATCGGCTCGCAAAAATGGCGGGTCAGAAACACCTTGGTGAAGGACGTACACCCCATACCGCCATGCATGAGCGGCATGCAGCCGTCGATACCGAGGAAAGCCAGCGCTGCCCCCATGGGCTGCGACAGCCGGATAGGATTGATCTGCAGCGGTTTCTCGATTTTGTGGCTTATTTCTCCCACGGTGCCCTCCTTGCGACGTTTTTGAATACCGGATTTTCCAGGGCATTTTTCAGATCTTCGGCCAGATTGAGCAACCCCTCGTAACCGCCGTAACTCTTCTTTTTCTCCTGGTTGACATCAGCGAAAGCGATCTTCTTCTTGATGGCCGTATATAGACTGCGTCCTCCCGCCAGCAGCAGGTCGGCACCGGTTTGGTCGATAATTTTGGCCTGCTCCGCTCCCGGGTTGGTCATCAGCACCCCTTTTTCCCCCAGATACTTACGCGCCTTTTCCTTGTCCACCTGGGTGGATTTTTTTACCGAAGTGGCTACAACCTCGATGCCCAGATCCTGCAAAGCCGAGGCGATGGACCACGATTTGTTGCCGCCGGTATTCAACACCGCCTTCTTGCCGCGGAAAATCTCCCGGTAGGGAGCAAGGCGTTCTTCCAGACGGGCCTCTTCGCGGGCAATGAGCTGCTTGGTGCGGGCGATCAGGTCGGCATCGCCAAGGCCTTCGGCGATGGCGAGAATGCTGGCGCTGGTATCGCGCTTACCGTAAAAGGACACGGAGATGAACGGAATGCCGTATTTTTCCTTGAGTTTACGCGGCAGCGAGATCAGTGACTTGGCGCACACCAGAACATTGAGGTGCGCGCGGTGCGCGGTGCGTATCCTGGCCACCCGGCCGTCGCCACTCAGGGTGGATAATATCCGAATGCCGAGTTCCTTCAGCAGCGGAGCATATTGCCACATATCGCCGGTAACGTTGTAATCGCCGATCAGGTTGATGTCGAAAGGCGTCGTTTCCTCCGGCTCGAGAGTGCCGATCAGATGCGTCAGCACCGCTTCGCCAGCCAGCCGGCTGCCGAGATTTTTGCCGCCGACAAAACCGGGAGCGTGTACCGGCACCATGGGAATACCATGGTCCTGCTGTGCCTGACGGCAGACGGCATCGATATCATCACCGATCATGGCCGTAACGCAGGTACTGTAGACAAATACCGCCTGAGGGGCGTAATGCCCAACGATATAGTCGATGGATTGCCGTAATTTTTCCTCCCCGCCGAAGACCACGTCGTTGGTGGAAATGCCGGTGGTAAAACCCATCTGGGTCATATCGCGGCCCTGCCAACTGGTTCGGGTCAACCGGGTTTCCCAGGAAGCCCCCACGCAGGTTATGGGACCGTGCACCAGATGCGCTGCATCGGCATAAGGGAAAAGAGAGATCTGCGACCCCTCGAAGGCACATCCGCCAGTAGTGGCACCGGGGACTGTTTTGTTACAGCCAGCCGTCTTGGTTTTGTTGTGAGCGCAGGCACTCTCGTCCAGCAATTCTCGAATTTTTGGTTTAGTTGCCACGGCCTGATTCCTTTTTTAAACAGATGAAGTAAGCCTGGAGGGAGAGAGGACAGGCTTTATGCCATACATAAAGCAAAACCCCTGCCAGTATATAAAAATACGCTATTTCGGCAACTTACAACTT
This sequence comes from Syntrophotalea carbinolica DSM 2380, assembly GCF_000012885.1. Taxonomy (NCBI): domain Bacteria; kingdom Pseudomonadati; phylum Thermodesulfobacteriota; class Desulfuromonadia; order Desulfuromonadales; family Syntrophotaleaceae; genus Syntrophotalea; species Syntrophotalea carbinolica. The sequence continues at coordinate 393,212 of NC_007498.2, read as the reverse complement.
TGAAGAGCGAACTTGCGCGATGAAAAAGAAGGCGTTGATTACTTTTTAAGCAAACGGAGGAGGAAGTTGGAAAGCAAAGTTAAGAAAGGTGACTCAAATCGAACAGCCCCCAGGGAGCCCGGCATGATCTGTCGCCGGAAACCCGGGGGCTATGGATGAAATGGATTCGATGGGGGCAAGCGAATATTACCCGACAAACAGGTAGCCGTCGCCGCGGATGGTTTTGAGCAACGTGGGATGGGCGGGACAGTCGCCAAGTTTTTTTCGTAACCGAGAGATGTACATATCGACGGAACGGTCGATACCGTTGTATTCCCGATTATAAAGAGCCAGATGAATATCGTTGCGGCTCACCACTATGCCGGCATGGCTGGCCAGATACCAGAGCAATTTGAACTCGACAGTGGTGACCGAAATGACCTTCTCATTTTTGGTCACCTCCCTGCGCGTTGCGTCAATGGTCAGATCGCCGACAGAGATCACCGCCGAGGGTTCCCTTTCCGCCTGCTGATAGCGGCGCAACAAAGCTTCGATACGCGCCGCCAGCACCGGCGAACTGACGGGTTGCTGCAGATAGTCATCGGCGCCGATTTCAAGGGCAAGGATATGACGTCTTTCGTTGGGATGGTTATCCAGCACCGCCAACGGCCCTTTATAATCCTCCCGCAATCGCATGATGCTGGTCATGGCATCCTGGGTTGATGCCGCCATATCCAAAAGGGCCAGATCCACCTTTTGGGGCGGATGCAGGACAGCGCTTTTGCGGATGGCAAACGGTTGCAGGTGATAACCACCCCCCATAAGATCCTGCAGGGAGGATAGATCCGGTTGAGCCTGATGGGCAAGTATCCAGATGTTCTTTTCATGGTTGGCCGAAATTTCCATAAGGCATGCCTTTAAACGCTGAAGGGTCATCAAGGTCGATCTGCATGAAGTTTCATGAGACGTAGGCTTACCATGTCAATAAGGAGAAACTGTGTAAAAAAAATGAAAATAACCCGTCGTATCCACGACAGAGATTTACATGGCCCATAAATACACCCGGCTGCCTGGCGCGCGAACCGGGTGGAATATCGGCCAAAATGTAAAATCCGGGGAATTCTCCAACAACCATGTGCTCAGCTGTTTTGTAACGGATGCGGCCTGTGTCTTATCTCGCCATCCGCCGACCGCCCTGGTGCGCCATGGGATTTTGCTGCTGGCGCACTTCGGGGGCTCGCCGAGATACCGATCTTTGCTGTTCGCGTTGCACCACAGGTTGTTTGCCCTGCACCTGGGCTGAACGGGACCGACTCTGATTGCGGATGTCGCCTCGGCCCGTGGCCGGTGCTTTGCGCCGCTCATATTTAACTGCCGATCGTGTCTGTTGCGGCCGCTGCGACTGAATACGGCTCTGCTTTCCCGAATCGCGGTGCTGGCGCAGTACCGGTGCCCTTTGCTGCTCGCGTTTCACGGCAGGCTGTCTCTGCTGGATACGACCCTGATTACCCGAATCGCGGTGCTGACGCAGTACCGGCGCCCTTTGCTGCTCGCGTTTCACGGCAGGCTGTCTCTGCTGGATACGGCCCTGATTGCCCGAATCGCGGTGCTGACGCAGTACCGGCGCCTTCTGCTGCTGGCGTTTCACGGCAGGCTGTCTCTGCTGGATACGCGGTTGCTGGATGCGACTTCGATCTCGCAAGATGCGTTGCTGACGGTGGTCCTGACGGTCGCGATACCTCGGAGTGATGGTGGTCCGTCGACGTTCTTCAGTGCGATAGCGATAGGCCGGCGAAGGCCCTCGCGTACGATGGTGAACGTAGGGGTGAGTGTACCAGCGATGGCGGGTAAAAATACGAGGGCCGACATAGATCCGGGATCGCACATGAACCGGATGACGACGATGGAAATGGTAGTTATCCAGGTAATACGAACCGTAATACAAAGATCCGCTGCGGAAAATAAACCCGAAACTCAGGAAAATATTGTAGGGATAATAGAATCGCGACGGGTAGTAATAATACGCATCGGGGTACACGTAATAATACCGCTGCGGCGGATAAACATAAACGTTGGTGGGAGCCTGCGTGGATGTCGATGCCTGCTCATCGGCCACAATCTGCCAGGATCCGTCCGGTTGACGGCAGGCGGTACCGTAGCCCTGCTCTTCCTGACCACCGATAATAATCGTGGTGACAAATTCGCGACACGGCTGGCCCAGCTCATTGGTGAAAGTCTTGACCGGCACCACCGAACCGGATCGCCCGGTATCCGGGTTCACCCAGTTGGCAACCTGACTGGTCGGGTTGTTTTCCAAAGCGTATTGCAGAGTATCGGACATGGCCAGCTGTTCGGGCTCGTCGAGGGTTTCGACGGTCTGCCCAAAAACCTGTCCCGTTCCGCACAGCGTTACCAGCACAACCGAAAATACCAGTGCTATCCGTCTCATGACCACTCTCCTAACAGGCCCGGCGATTATTGCCACACCGTGCAACCTGCGCTGTCCCTTGTTACCAACCCTTTATGATGACCGGCTTGCGGGCGGCTCTGCAGGGAGGATGAGATTCCTGCCGGATTTCTTTCAGTGGTATAGACGAAACAACGCCGAATCGGTTTACCGGTACCGAAAATAAACCGGCCAGACTGTCATAAGAACGGCATCAAGGCTGGCTTTTTCTGGCAAAAGACCGTACGGAGTGGCGGAAAAGATCTTCCGCGATTTTTCTCAGGGTCGGAGAGCATTCCGCCTGACGAAAATCCCGGCCGGCGGCAAATTCGCGCCAGAACTTCGGCAGGTGCTCCATGCGATGAGCCATGCCCCCTTCCATATCCGGATTGAGATAGTACATGCGTTGTATCCCGGAATTGATGATGCGGGTCAGGCACATGGGACAGGGTTCCGTGGAGGTAAACAGTATCAGATCACCGCACTGACGCGGATCGCCGCTCGAATTGGAACCGCCTTTCTTCTTCAATCGATCCTCGTAGCGGTTGAGCAGATCCATCTCCGCATGCATATCGCTGCGAAAATAGGGGCTGTATTGCCGATTGCGCCCCCTCTCGACCACCTTGCCGGTGCGGGCATCGACCAGGCAGGCACCGATGCCGCCGGAGCCGGCCTTTAGACTGACGATGGCCTGCTTGACAACGATCAACCCGAAACGGTCTTCCCGGTAACGAGGATCCGGAACATAGGCCGCGATACGCGCCTCAAGCTGCGCAATACTTTTTGACAGACCGGGCTCGGCCGCCCGGCTTGTTCCCACGGATAAAAAACAGAGCGCCAGACAGGCGCAGAGCAAAGGACGAATAAACGTTCGAGACATGGCGACTCCCTTGTTTCATGAGGAAAACACCCGGGAGTTTAGCAGGCATGGTCGAGGGATGGAAGAGGGTTATGTATTTATCTTCCTAACGGAAAAGCGAAAGGAGGGCCTCACGAAGGTTATCCATATACCGGAATCAAAGTGTTACCTATGATGAAGAACAAAACTGCAACACCGCGGGGTTGCGCCCCCGCCCGCCGCCCGCTTCCGCTCCGGCGGCGTCAAAAGGGGGGTAACAGCAAAGCTGTTATAAGACAATCCAGCAGCGCCGGTGTCTGCAACAGCCTCGTAGACCACTGGTGAACCGCCATCGTTTCGCAGATGCCGCATACGAAGCTGAAGCACCTCTTATTTCACAGCAACGGTGATCGCCAGCACCGTCATCTCGCGAAATCCAGTGATGGCGGCAGCCGACTTTACGTCCTTTCTTTGGTTACTTTCTTTAGACGAGTAAAGAAAGTAAGCCGGCTGCCGGCCGGGACCGGCGAACTTGAAGTGTAAAGAATTTGCTTTTGGTCCTTCAACTTCAACACCGTGGGGTCGCGCCCCCACCCGGCGCCTTACTCTCTTTTCACACCAAAAGATAGTAAGCAGAGAAAGGTGCCCCGCTCCTGGCCCGCCTGCGGCGGGTGCCCTCCACGGCGCGACCGTCGGGCGGGCGGACGAGATTCGCTGCGCTCAGTCGTCCGCCTGTTTCGCCCGCCGCCCGCTCCGTTCCGGCGGCGTCACAGGGGAGGGCGTAACAGCAAATCAAAAAACACCGACCCTACGGTTTGTAATACATCAACTTTCGCGCCCAGGGCGCAACCGCCTCTTCCAACTGTCGACATTCCTGAACCGACATGGGTTTTTCACTGCAGGCAGCAACATTCTGCTCCAACTGCCATGGATCGTCGCAACCGATGACCATGGTCGATACGCCCTGTGCCAGCGCATAACGCAGCCAGGGTACGGGATTCTGCAAACCGGGCAGTTGCAGACCGAAACCACGGCACAGCACTTTCATACCGACAATGCCAAGACCGCGGGACTCGGCTTCGGGCAATACCTTTTCGGGGAAACTGCCCCAGGCCGGTTCCGCCGGATTGACCGGCATCAGTACCGTATCGAAATCGTACAGATCCAAAGCCTGCAGCAGGATATCCGGATTTTCATGGCCGGTCACGCCGACAAACCGCACCTTGCCTTCGCGCTTGGCCCGGTCAAAAGCCTCGATGGCCCCACCCGGGCCGAAGATCCTCTCCAGATCACGGGAGGTGCGCACATCGTGCACCTGCCACAAATCGAGCCATTCGGTACGCATGTTTTCCAGGGTTTGCTGCAGCTGTGTCCAGGCCCCTTTGGCGGTTCGCTCATGGGCCTTGCTGGCCAGAAAAACCTCCTTACGCCGTTCGCCAAGTGCCCGCCCGTAATAGGATTCGCTACCGGAATAGGCCCTTGCCGACTCCATGTAGGTAATGCCCAGGTCAAGCGCCCGCGCGATCAGGTTCCGTGCCTCCGGTTCCCGGCCAAAGGTCCGCAATACCCCTTCGCCGCCAAGACCGATACAGGTCACTGTCTGGCCGGTTTTACCGAGGACACGTTTGGGAATCATGGCACCGCCTCCTTTATGCTGTTTTCAATCGCGTTCTGCGTTTTCGGTTCTTGCAAAGATCGACACGGTTGCGCAAAGACTGTCGATAAGGGCAACTCTATCCTTCGATAGCACCGCTGTTCTCCCGGTAAAACAACTATATACAAATTAAGGTATCAGGTTTTTCCGCTTTTCACAGGTTCCGCGATGCTTCTGAGTTGAATCAGGCCCGAGAATCATCGATCACCCGACACTGCCGTCTGACCATCCGTTTTACCCGATCCAATTCCGAAAATTCAGCAGAAGCTGATAAACTGAAAATCAGATCCGACAAAAAGGGAGGACCTGCGATGAAAGAAGCCATGCTCTACGACAAACTGCCGGACAACAAGGTGCGATGCCAGGTGTGCGCCCACCAATGCACCATTGGCGACGGCCACCTGGGTCTGTGCCAGGTGCGCGAAAACCGCGGCGGCACCCTCTATACCCTGGTCTACGGTCGCACCATCAGCCAGGCCGTCGATCCCATCGAAAAAAAACCGTTGTTCCACTTCTACCCCGGTTCTCTGTCGTTTTCCATCGCCACGCCCGGATGCAATTTCCGCTGTGCTTGGTGCCAGAACTGGGAAATTTCGCAGATGCCGCGCGAACAACATTTCATCGCCGGCCATCCTGCCACCCCGGAGCAGATCGTGACCGAGGCGCAGCGTTCCGGATGCCGTTCCATCGCCTACACCTACACCGAACCGAGTATCTTTTTCGAATACGCCCACGATACCGCCTGTCAGGCCCGTGATGCCGGGTTGGCCAACGTGTTCGTCACCAACGGCTACATGACCGCCGAGCTTCTCGACACCGCCCGTCCCTGGCTCTCCGCCGCCAACGTCGATTTGAAAGCCTTTCGCGACGCCACCTACCGCCAGCATATCGGTGCCCGCCTGCAGCCGGTACTGGACAGCCTGAAAAAAATGAAAACCCTCGGCATCTGGCTCGAGGTAACCACGCTTATCATTCCCGGTCTCAACGACGATCCGGCAGAGCTCAAGGAACTGGCGGAGTTCGTAAGCCGGGAACTGGGGGCCGATACCCCCTGGCACATCAGCCGGTTCTTTCCCCACTACAAAATGCGCGACCTGCCCCCCACTCCGCAGACGACCCTGCACCGGGCCGAGGAAATCGGCCGCGGCGCCGGGCTACGGCATATCTACCTGGGCAACGTGGCTGAGGAGACCGACACCACCTGCCCCGGCTGCGGCACAATATTGATCCGCCGTATGGGATTCAGTGTCGCTGAAAACATCATTCGTCACGATGGAACCTGTCCCGCATGTTCAGAGACCATAGCCGGGGTGGGTATGGCAGGAAATCACAGCCCCTGAAAAGGAGCATCATCATGCAAGCCATAGAGCAACTGAAAAAGGAACATGAGGGGATCATGCAGATGCTGCTGATCCTGGAAAATGTCGCCGGCCGGCTTGAAAGGCAGGAAACGGTCCCCCCCGAGGATCTGCAAGCCATGGCCGAATTTCTCTCGGTGTTTATCGACCGCTGTCACCACAGCAAAGAGGAAGAGTATCTGTTCCCGGCATTGGAAGAGGCCGGCCTGCCGCGCCAGGGCCATCCGGTGGAAACACTGCTCGACGAACATGCCACGGGACGCAAGCTGATCGCCACTTTGCAGGAAAGCCTTGCCCGCATCCGCAGCGGCGACGCCAGGGGCGCGCAGCTGTTCGCCGAAACCGTTTCGCAATACATGGATCTGCTGGAGTTGCACATCGAAAAAGAACGGACCGTGCTGTTTCCCCTGGCCGAGAAACATCTCGACCTGCGCCAGGATGCCGAGCTGCTGGAAGCCTTCGAAAACCTGGAGAAGGAACGCATCGGTCCCGGTCGACACGAGGCTTTTCACAAACTTCTGAAACGATTAAAAAAGACCTATCTGAAGTGACCCTGCCGCCGGACCGGGCTCCGCATACGCGTCACTCTTGTGGCTGCAATCGGTTCATGTATCCCTGCTGCAATTCCGTTATTTTTGTTTTATACTACGCAACGGCAAACGCACCCGGCGGTTGCATATGCATTGAGTAAGGACCGAAAACACGGGTGAGCCCTATACCCGCATAAATGTGCCAGGCATCATTCAGGAGGTAAGCGATGAATCCGGAGAGCAAATTGATCGGCCAGGAGATGGAAACCCTGCAAAAGATCGTCGACATGGTGACACAGTTCGTCGTCACCTACAGTTTCCAGATCCTCGGCGCCCTGATCATCCTGATTGTCGGATTGAAGCTGTCCGGCTGGTTATCGCGCCTGGTACTGCGGGTTTGCGAGAAACGCAACATCGACATCACCCTGTCGAAGTTCTTTGCCAGCAGCGTCAAGCTGATGATCATGGTGTTCGTGGTGATCGTCGCCATCGGCAAATTCGGCATCTCCATTGCCCCCTTCATCGCCGCCCTCGGCGCTCTGGCTTTCGGCACCAGTTTCGCCATCCAGGGGCCGCTGTCCAACTACGGCTCCGGACTGACCCTGATCCTGACCCGGCCGTTTGTGGTCGGCAACACCATACAGGTGCAGGGTGTCAGCGGAGTGGTCGACGAGATCCGCCTGGCCGCAACCATTCTCTCCACCGAGGACGGCGAGCAGATCACCATTCCCAACAAGCACATCGTCGGAGAAATCCTGACCAATTCCTTCGAAAACCGCATCATCGAAACCTCGGTGGGCATTTCCTACGACGACGACCCGGAACAGGCGATCGAGGTTCTGCAACAGGTTCTGAACCGGTTTGATGAGGTGCGCAAGGATCCCGCACCGCAGGTAGGTATCGAAGCCTTTGCCGACTCCTCCATCAACATCGGCTTGCGCTACTGGGTGCCGACCAAGCAATATTTCCAGACCCTTTACCAGGTGAATCTGGCGATACACAAGGCTCTGGCCGAAGCCGGCGTCCACATTCCTTTCCCGCAGCAGGATGTGCATCTGATTCAGGAAAAGACCCGGGATTGATAGCAAAGGCTGAGAATCGGGCAGATTTTGGTGCAATACGAGAGAAACGGCAGCGGTTTTTCAACACCGGATACTTGGGAACTCCGTAGCACGGAAGGAACGTAAACGGAGAGAATTTTCAGGAGACGCATGGACGCGTGGAATCAGGCATCCGCTGGCGCAAGAAGGGGTGTGCTTTGCAAACGGTTTCAGGCCTGGCTGCCGGTTGCACCAGGTTCCCGAACGAGCTGATAGTCGCCGCCTTCGCGGCGGTACAGTTCCCAATCCGGCACGTTGATTTCCGTAACCATCGCCAAAAGACGCTCAAGCACCTCCGGATAAAGTTCCACCGCCATGCCGCAGTCGGAGGAAATCTGCCTCGGCGTCGGAATCAGCTCCACGGAAATACTCCGGGACTTGGCCCCTTTTTCCACCTTCAGAATATGATGGATCGACGGCAGGATCAGTACGTAACAGCCCTCTTTTTTCATGCTTCCCCCTGCTCCGCAATGACGTGCAGCGCCCGCACGGCTTCCCGTACATCGTCCTGGCTGTTGAAATAATTCATGGAGAGTCGTACTGTCCCGTGGGGGTAGGTTCCGAGGGTCCGGTGGGCTACCGGGGCGCAGTGCAGGCTGGCCCTGCAGGCGATGCCGAAATCCCGATCCAAAGTCCGCGCGATGTCGCCGGGATCCCGCCCGTCGATGGTGACCGAAACCACAGCGGTCTGCCGTGCCGCATCCGCCAGACCGTGAACGCGGATCTTTTCGTGGCCGACAATGCCGTCGATCAGCTGTCGGGTAAGATCCATTTCATGCGCCCTGACCGTCGCGAGCCCCGTATCCTGCAGAAACCGCACCCCCGCATGCAATCCGCTGAGTCCCGGAACATTGGGCGTGCCCGCCTCCAGGGCATCGGGCATAAACCCGGGCTGCTCCAGATCCTCCGAGCGGCTGCCGGTCCCGCCCTGCATCAACGGTGCGAGCCGCAGCGACGGCGCGGCATACAAGCCGCCGGTTCCCATCGGCCCCAGCAATCCCTTGTGCCCCGAAAAAGCCAGCATGTCGATGCCGGATGCCGCGATATCGATGGGCAGAACCCCCGCGGTCTGCGCCGCATCGACCAGCAACGGTATATCGGGCAGCAACTGCTTGACCTCGCGGACAGGCAGGATGGTACCGCATACATTGGAAGCGTGGGTGAGCACCACCAGCCGGGTGTCGGCTTGCACGGCCCGTTTCACATCGTCCGGATCGAGCTCCCCCTTTGAACTGCAGGGCACAACCGTCAGAGAGATGCGCCCCTGCTGCTGCAGAGTATGTAACGGACGCATCACTGAATTGTGTTCCATGGAAGAGGTGACGACATGGCCGCCGTTGGTCATGTAGCCGTAAATGGCCGTATTGAGTGCCATACTGGCATTATAGGTAAAAATGATGCGGGATGAATCCTCGACATGGAACAATTCGGCCAGAGCTTCGCGCGTCGCAAAGACCTCCCGGGCCGCTGCCGCAGCCAGGGGATGGCCGCTGCGGCCGGGATTACCGCAGGCTGTCTTGCCGCATTCAAGGACCGCCTCCCAGACCGCATCCGGCTTGGGAAAGGTGGTCGCGGCATTATCGAGATAAATCATGGCTGCACCACCCGGTCAAAACTCCGCAGCGCCGTTATGATCTCGAACATATTGGTGGCATTGCCGACCCGCAGTTGCTCCTTGAGGCCGAAGAAATCGAGGCAGGTTCCGCAGGAGAAAATTTCCACCCCCTGTTCCTCGAAATACCGCAGCGTATCGAGAACCGCCGACCCTTCGGTTGCCAGTCGCACACCGCTATTGAGAAAAACTATCCGTTTTGGCAACGGAGGCATATCGACAAGTGATTTGATAAAACTCTGCATCAATATCTCGCCCAGTTTATCGTCTCCCCGGCCGAGCTTGTCCGACGGACAATAGACCAGAAAGGCCTCCTCATCGGACAAAGCTTCCGGGGCAGGCTCGCCGGCTTCGGCGTTTTCCGACCGCAGCAGAAGCTGGATATCCTCTCCCTCCCGGGTCACGGCGACCACTGTCCAATGGCGGCCGGCGGCAAGTCGTGACACATTCTCGCAGGCGATCTCGTCATTCAGCAGCACCTCGATTTCCGCATCCGGGAACGCCTCCATGGCCTTTTTGGTCTCTACCACAGGCCGTGGACAGGACAAGCCCCGGCAATCGATAACGCGTTTGGCCATGGTTCCTCCAATCGTCTTTGCATCCGGGCGGTCGAAAGCCCGCTGCAACGGTGACATGCTATTTTGGAATAGGGAATAAATGATTGGAAACAGTTCAAAACAGGGATTACAACCTACAAAACCTGTTTGTGGATGTCAAACAGATATTGCCTCGGCAAAGGGCCCTTCGGAGCATCGCGTTTATATCCGGCGATCTGCCCTCGGGCAGGTGACGGCACATAGCTTTCCATGAAAGTTCAAAGCCTTAAATCGCCTTTAACCTCCGCACCATTGGAAAAGGGGCGCCATATCGTGGCCGCCCCTTGTGTATCCATAGCCCGGCTCCCCGCTCAGCGGCGCCGACCGAGAACCCGCAGTAACAGCAGGAACAGATTGATAAAATCGAGATATAGACGCAGCGCGCCGAGAATGGCCATCTTATGCCGTTCTTCGCCGTTGGCAAAACCGCCCATGGCCAGCACTTTGAGTTTCTGGGTATCGTAGGCGGTCAGCCCGACGAAGATCAGAATGCCGCAGTAGGTGCTGACCCAATAGATCATCTCGCTTTGCATAAAGATATTGACCACCGACGCCAGCAGAAAACCGATCAGGCCCATGAACAAAAAGCTGCCCCAGGAGGTCAGATCGCGGCGGGTGACATGGCCGTAGATGCTCATAGCGCCGAAGGTTCCGGCCGTTACCAGAAAGGTGCTGGCGATGGAACTCTGGGTATAAAGGACAAAAATCGCCGCCAGCGTCACCCCGCTGAGGGCGGAGTACAGAAGGAAAAAGCCGGTCGCGGCGGCCGCGCTCAGACGCCGAATGGCCCCCGAGAGAGTTACCACCAGCAGCAGTTCGGCAATAAGCAGGCCGTAGAACACCAACCGGTTGCCGAAAACCAGCTGCATCATGGTCCGGCTGTAAACGGTCAGCAATGCAACGATGGCCGAAACGGCAAGCCCGGCCGCCATCCAGTTATAAACCTTGGGGAAAAACGCCTCCGCCTGCGAAATGACAGCAGACTCTGCGTGGCGAACAGCCTGATCTTCCATCATGACATTCTCCTTGGCGTCGAATTTGACGCAGTTAATTTTTTCCGAATAGTAGCAAATCCGGCGAGTTCCCACAACTGCAGAGTTTTACAAAAGGCAGGTTCAACCCGGTCATACCCATATCGCCCAGCCGCACAGAATCGCGAGACTGACAGACACCACCGTCCATTCGGTCCTCCCCAGCAGGCGCATCTTCGGATAACGCGGGACGGTGTAGCCGAGAAAAAAGCACGCAATCACCGGCAACGCCGGCAGAAACATGTCAAAACCATGCGCCGCAAGCAGGGCAAAGGCTAGGCCGCCCGCCGCCGCCGGAAACCAGCGGGCCAGGCATGGCCACCCCGGCATGTCCCCAAGCCCGCGCCCCAGCAGGTTATCGTTCAACCGGAACTTATGCGCCGCAGCAACCAGAAAAGCCAGAACCACAACATCCGTTACGCCGAAAACCGGCAACATGTGATCGACACCGGGCACGGCGATCTTGACCAGCAGAAAATCGGACCAGGGGACAGCCCCGAGGCGCCCATGCCGATAAAAAGCCTCTATCCCTTCGATCATCTGTTTGCTTGGACCGTTGACAACACTTATCAGGTCCGCAATCGACATGACAATGCAGACCGGGATAAGCTCCGAAGGCCTGTTAAGACCGCTGACCAGAAAATTTCCCAGCAGCAAGGCCATCACCACCAGATTGGCCGAAGCCAGGGCACAAAACAGATTTTGATGGATGTGCGTATGGCAGAGAACCGATACAAGGACGGCCTCCAGCGTAAGGGTCCCCAAAACCATGATGCGTCGCAGACCCTGGAAACGAGCGAACAAGGGTTCCTGGTACACGGTGAAAACGGCGCAGGCCATCGACAACATCACGATGAAAATCAGGGCTACCAGAGGGACGAGCAAAGGCGCGAAAGTCGATAGGTCGAAGGATAGCGGCGCGGTTGCCAAAAGGCCCAGCGACACGAAGGAGAAAAGTATAAAAACGATCCCCGCCGGCAGAAATGCACGGAAAGGGATCAGGCGGAAAGAAGCTGGAAACATCGTATCATCCTGACGGTGAGTATCTCATCGCGCAGGATAGCAGATCTATGCCTCGATGCCCACCATTGCTTACCGATATGCGGGGAATATCGTTCGGGAAGCCAAAGGGCATCCTAGCCGCCTGGCTCCCACACCGCTGGGTGCGCCAAAGGTGGCGGCATCTTCATTTCGAAACCCGCCTCCAGATACACTTCCCGTCCCGATAAATCTCCCGCACCCGATGAAACGGCACGCTGTGGATCTGGCCGCTGCTGTCGTAGAGTTCGAAGGCGAAACGATCATCCTTTCGAAAATGAAGCGCCGAAAAGGGCACCAGAATAATCCGGTCTTCGATGCGATCGTAATACCCGATCTCGAAATCCGCATCGGCGAAAGCCTTGTCCCATTGAATGCGGTGGAGCAGATCCTGAACCGGTTGCATCCCTGCGTCTCCTTTCAGATCATGCGGTCACAACCCATTTTACCATCAGGAACCAGTCGAACACGAAACCGGGATAATGCCTGCACCAACGGCGGCCGTTACCCTTCAAATCGCACCCGGAAACAGGTGCCGCTGCGACTCTCCACCTCGAGGGTACCGTTGAGCTGATTGACCAGTGCCGTCACCAGCTGCAGGCCGAGGGTTTTGGGAGAGCAATAATCGAAATCGGCGGGCACCCCCACGCCGTTGTCGGCCACCGTCAGTTCAAACTGCCCGGCATGGCTGTGCAACGAAATCGCCACCTGCCCGCTGCGGCCATCGGCAAAAGCGTGCTTGTAGGCATTGGACAGCAACTCGGTGATCAGCAGGCCGCAGGGAACCACCTTTTCGATATCGAGGGGGATATCCTCGACCGTCAGCCGGCAATCGATCTGCTGGCCGGGAGAGAAAAGGATCTGTTGCTGTTGCTGCACCAGGTTCTCCAGATAGGTCTTGATGCTGATGTCCGCCAGGTTCTTGGACTGGTAAAGCTGCTCATGGGCTATGGCCATGGAACAGATGCGACTCTGGCTTTCCAGAAAGCAGTTCTGCAGCTCCGCATCACTGAACTTCTGTGACTGCAGATACAGCAGGCTCGACACCACCTGCAGGTTGTTCTTGACCCGGTGATGGATCTCCCGCAACAACACGTCCTTCTCCTTCAGGGACGCCCGGATCAGCTGTTCGGTCCGTTTGCGCTCGGTTATATCGAGAAACGACGCCACCCCGGTAGGACGGCCCTGGTATTCGATCAACCCGGCTGAAATCAGCACATACCCCTCACCACCAGCCTTGGTCAGGTATTTGATTTCATACTGACCGGATACACTTTGTCCCGCCAGCCGGGCAAGCCCCCGCTCCCGAATCAGGTCCCGGGAATCTTCGTGGCCTATATCCCAGATGTTCATGTTGCACAACGTGTCGGCGTCGTAACCGAATAGCCGCTCCATGGCGGGATTGGCATAGATGTGCCGATCCTCCTGATAGAGGCAGATCGCCACCGGCGAGGTCTCCGCCAGCACGCGAAACTTCTCCTCGCTCTCCCGCAGCGCCTCTTGCGCAGCCAATTGATCGGTGATGTTCTCCTGAAAACTTTCGAATTCACCGATCAGACCGCCCTCATCGGCGATCCGCCGGGAATGGACCCGGCAGGTTACGATACTGCCATCCTTACAGCGTAACCGGTTGTTGAAGACATACCAGGCATCCTGCGTGAGGACTTTATCCACCAGGGCATCCCGCTCCTCAGGTTTGGGGAAAAGCACCTCCTGAATGCTGGAACGGTTGACGGTCTCCATCAACTCCTGCACCGAATCGTATTTCAGAATGGAGGCGAGCGCCGGATTGACACTGAGCAGTTTGCCCTCCCGGGTGGAACGGGTGATGCCGAAGGGGGCATGCTCGACTATCGATTTATACTCGCTCTCGGACTTGCGGCGCGCTTCTTCGGCCTGTTTGTAATCGGTGATGAAACGGGCCTGCTGCACATTCTGGTAAGCGATGGAGGAAAGTTGCCCGGCCAGCGTATTCAACGCCTGGGCGACCTGGCCGAAGCGCTCACGGGGCATGACCGGAATTTCACGGAAGGCCTCCAACACGGCCTCTTCATCGACACCTGTTTTTCGAACGCAGGCACGTACCTGTTCTTCGGTCACATTCGCGTCTCGCACCTGGCCGATAAGCCAACTGGCAATATGACGCCCCCCGACCAGGATGGCGGCGCCAGCCCCCCAAAGCCCTCCGCTCAAGCATTTCCGCACAGTCGAACCCAAGGCTGAAGGTCTGCCCAGTACTGCGTCGGATTTTATACAATTGACGGCCCCTTTTTCCGTCGCCCGGATCATTGTGCAGAAGCGGCAGAAGTTACTGGGCTCGGTGAGGGGCGTACCGTCCGGAAGGGTGATAAGAGACGCCACGCCGGTGGCCTGGGCGAAATCATCCTGCAGACGCTGGATGTCTGACAGATTGAATAACTCCTCGAAGGTGACGCCGGCAGCATCCTCCAACGGGCGGGTCAAAGCGACCAGGCGGTTTTCCAAGGCTTCCTCGGCCTTCTTGCTCTCGGCAATCGTCCAGGCGAGATCGGCCAAAAGAGAAACCGCTTCCACGTCCTGCGGCGTGTAGGTCTGCGACTTGTTACCCACCGCAACGACGGCCATAATGTTCTCGCCGCGGAAGACCGGCACGACCAGTTCCCGCATCAGTGGAGAGTGCCCTGGCGGCAGCCCCTTACGGTGGAGAAGAGCGGCATAGTCGTTGTGAATAACCGGCCGACGCTGGTGAATACAGTCGGCCCATACCCCGGCCTGCGATACCGGATAGTGCAGCCCTTTGCCTTGCGCCGTACAGAAATCCCGCTTGGTCCTGGTGGACCAGTTCTGCATGGAGAGGGTTTTCTGATCGGCATCGAGAAACACAAAAAAACCGATCTGGCTGTCGGTCAGATCTTCCGCCTCGTCCAGGGTGGCTTCCAGCAGTTCGTCCAGGGTGTGCGTAGCAGCGAACTGAATCAGGCGCATGCGCGCCGCCATGACGAGTTCGGTCCGTTTGCGGTCGGTGATGTCCAGAACGATGCCCTGATAGTGGGTCACCCTCCCTTGCCCATCCCGTTCGGCAACGGTACGGTCATCGACCCAGCGGACATCCCCCCCCCTGGTGACGATCCGATATTCCTGCTGAAAGCGGTCTTCACCCTGGAGGGTATATTCCGTTCCCTCGGCAGCCACCCGGTCGAGATCCTCCGGATGAACCAGGTCCGCGAAAGAAACAGCCCCGGACAAAAGTTCGTTGGGGGCATATCCGAAACAGGCAACGTTCCTCGTGACCATTTCCAACGGCCATCCCGGCTGTGCTTTGCGGCGGTACAAAACCGCCGGACTGCTCTCCAGCACAAGATTGGCTTGCCGCAATTGCTGTTCCGCCTGCCGGCGTTCGCTGAGATCCGTGACAAAGACACAACTGTATTCCCTGCCGTCATAATTAACGTAATTTCCGCGAACCTCCACCGGGTAGATACGTCCATCTTTGGCCCGGTGCAGGCTTTCGAAACGCATCGAGCCTTGTTCTTTCAATCGCAGCCAATAATCGACAGCGTTTTCCCGGGTAACATTCGGATCGACTTCCCATATCGGCATGCCTTCGAGTTCTTCCCGGCTGTAACCCAAAGCGGTACAGGCTGCTTCGTTGACGTAGAGAAACCGCCCCTCGGGATCCATCCAAAAGGCCTGATCATCGGTTTTTTCCACGGTGAATTGCGTGAGATGCAGCACGCGCTCGGTTCGCTTGCGCTCAGTGATATCCTCGATCACACACAAGACGAGCTCCGCTCCCTGCCAGAAGATCGGCTTATGGCTGATGGCCACATCCAGCACCCGTCCGTCCTTGCACCGAAGGCGGGTCTCGAAATGTTCCCCCGGCCAGTTCCGCGTCGCAGACATCTCTTCGATTTCTTCCCGCGACCAGACGGCATCCCAGTCCCAGACCTTATGCCGATGAACTTCTTCCAGACTGTATCCAAGCATGTCGGCAAAAGCCTTATTGGCGTACTTCACCCCCACGGTTTCGACATCCACGACGATGATGCCATCGATGAAATGAGCCAGAAACGCCAGCGGCAGGTTTTCCTCGGCCGTTTCGGTCCTGGCGGCTGCCTCCGGGCCGGCACCGCTTCGCAGCGAAACCGTGTACCCGTGATCCTTCAGCAGCTGCTGCAAAGCCTTTGGATCCTGATCTTCTCCTTCAAGGATCAGATACATTTTTTGCCACCGCCTTTCCTGCATATCCGTGCACCCAGCCCCGGATTCATCCCCCGGGATTCGCCGTCAAACAACAAAAAGCCACCCGCGCCTCAAAGCGCCGGGTGGCTTCATTTTTATCAAAACAGCGTTCTGCAAATTCATCGCTAGCCTTGCATTGGATCAAGTCGATACAAAATACATGCTAATAAGGAAACTTCACCCTACTGCATAACCTTGTTTTGGTCAAGACTCGCCTCCCGGCAAGGTCAAAGCAAAACGGTTGTCGAAACAAAGCCCCCACGGCCCCACTTCAGCGGATAAGAGAAGCGGTCCAGCCATCGTGCGACTCTAACGCCCAGGTTACCAATCGACAAGGCATCTCCACATGCAGGATCAGTATTTCTGCTTATGCGGAATCCCTCCCCGCAGTTCACCCCGATATGGAAACCGGTAATGGTTGAGTCCTCAACGAGGATATTTGCCTTCCGGGGTGCTGCGGGTATAGTCTGGAAGCATGACCGAAATAATAACGATGGTTTTCGCCGAAATTTTCTGTAACGGTTACGGAGGCGATTATGAACGGTAGGGAGTTGCTTCAAAAGATCGATTTGCTCATTGAGCACGGTAACATGGCTTGGGAGAACCCGGGCAAAGATGCAACCCAGGACATTGCCCTGTTTTGCGATGCTGTTAAAGATCTGGTTCTGGAAATCCATGGCGCCGATCACCCGTATATCAAAAAACATGCTGCCGCAGCCAAGGATATGAAGCACGATCTTGGCGATGGGATGATACTTCTGCAATCTATTCGAAAAGAGGTCGAGAAGTCTTCACAATTGTCTGGAGGCCTATGAAAGCCACCGATAATACAACCACCGGCCCGGGCTGGAATTTTGATAACAGCTATGCCCGCCTGCCGGATTATCTGTACACCCGTCTCGACCCCACCCCGGTGCGTGCGCCACAGATGGCGATCTTCAACAGCTCGCTGTCCGACGCCCTGGGTTTGGCCACCAACACCCTGGCGGGAGACGAGGGCGTCGCTATCTTCTCGGGTAACCGCATCCCCGAGGGTGCGCAACCGATCTGCCAGGCTTATGCAGGGCATCAGTTCGGATATTTCACCATGCTCGGCGATGGCCGCGCCCACTTGCTGGGCGAGCACATCACGCCCACGGGGCAACGCTTCGACATCCAGCTCAAAGGCTCCGGCCGGACGCCATTTTCCCGCAGCGGCGACGGACGAGCGGTGCTGGGACCGATGCTGCGGGAATACATCATCAGCGAAGCGATGCATGCCCTTGGCATCTCGACCACCCGCAGCCTTGCGGTGGTCACCACCGGCGAACCGGTATACCGTGAAACCCCGCTACCCGGCGCGATCCTCACACGGGTGGCGGCCAGCCACATCCGCGTCGGCACCTTCGAATACCTCGCGGCGCAGGGGAACCGGGACGGTATTCGTACTCTGGCCGAGTATACCATCCACCGCCACTTCCCGGAGTTGCTGCAAGCCGACAACCCTTTTTTGGCTCTCTTGCAGACGGTACTGGAAAAACAGGTGGAACTCGTCGTCCGTTGGCTGCATGTCGGCTTTATCCATGGCGTGATGAACACCGACAATATGGCCCTGTGTGGTGAAAGCATCGATTACGGCCCTTGCGCGTTCATGGACAGTTACGACCCCGACACCGTATTCAGCTCCATCGACCAGGATGGTCGCTATGCCTTCGCCAGGCAGCCTGCCATGGCCCAGTGGAACGTGACCCGTTTCGCCGAAACCCTGCTGCCGGTACTGCACGACGAAGGGGAAAAAGCCGTTGAATTGGCCAACCGGAGCCTGGCTACGTTTCCCGATATATTCCAGCGCTTGAGGATGGACGGCATGCGGGCCAAGCTCGGCCTCTTCACCAAAGAAGACGCCGACATGTCTTTGATGCAGGATCTGTTGACATGCATGCAGCAGAATCAAGCGGACTACACCAACACCCTGCGAGACCTGGCGCTGGAAACCCTGCCCGACACACCATTCTTCCGCGAACCAAGCTTCACCGCATGGCACCAGCGCTGGCAGACCCGCCTGACCCGGCAGGAGGAACCCGTGGAAGCCTCCCGCGCGCTCATGCGTGCACACAACCCGGCTTTTATCCCGCGTAACCATAGGGTCGAAGAAGCCCTGGCCGCCGCGCAAGAGCGACACGATTTCACCGTGCTGGAAAAGCTGCTCGAGGTCTTGTCCCGGCCCTACGATGATCAGCCCGAACATGCCGAGTACCGCCAACCGCCGCCGCCATCAGAGAAACCCTATCAAACCTTCTGTGGAACCTGATGCAGCTTAATAGCAAACGGCCCTTCCCGTTTGGGAAGGGCCGTATTTTTTTGTCAGAATAGATTTGCTGCCCCCATCGCACCCGGTCAAGACTTGACCGGTCCCAGTTTTACCTGCCTATGACGAGCGGCCTGACTTCATCGAATTTTTCCAAGATTGATCTGTCTAAATTCTGGGTGTGGCTCAATTGCCACATGGTAACGGATCGATCATACCCCGTTCGGCAAGAACATGCCCAGGGCTCCAAAGGACAAAATTCGATAACAGGACCAGACAAAAAGCGGTTTTCTTTTGCATCATCTCTCCCGAGATGAAAGACATCGCAAGATCAGTATTTTTGTTTATGCGGAATCACGCCCCGCACCCCGCCACGCGGATCATCGACATCACCGTCCCGCCGGGGAATGAGGTGAATGTGAACATGGAAAATCGTCTGGCCGGCGCTGGCGCCGCAGTTCACGCCGATATTGAAGCCGGTAATGGTCGGATCATCGATGAGGAGCTTTTCTCGCATACAAAGGATCAGCTTTTCGGCATCTTGCCGTTCCTCTTCCGTCAGAGAGAACCAGTCGGAGATATGACGTTTGGGCAGGATGAGCAGATGGCCATCGGTTACTGGATAGATGTCGGACACGGCAAACACGCTGCCGTGTTCGGCCACGATGCGGGATCTAATATTCGGGTTGCAGAATGGGCACACTTTGGTGGTCATGATCTGAGTCGAAACCTTTTACGGTGATGGACCAAGGATTCCAGAGCCGGCCACAGATCACGTTCCGGCGGTCCGATGATCGGCCGGTCGGCAAGGTTAAGCAGAAAACCCGGCACATTCGTGTTTCGAACCAGCAAAGGCGAGGTGATCACGGTGTAGTCATTGCGCACCCCAAGCATGCCCTCATCGAAGGTCCAATGACACAGGCGACAAAGCGCCATACCATTGGAAATGTCATCGTTATGGCTCTCGCTCCAGGGCACGATATGAGCAGCATCGACCACGGTATGCCCATCCGGGGTAAGCATGCGGATGCCACACAGGGCACAGCGATGGCCATAGGCATTGACAATGGCCCGACGGAAACCCTGATCGCGCACCGCCGGTTTGTATTTCTCTTCTTTATCTCCGATCTTTCCATGCGCCTTCTCGTACAAGCGCAAACTATAGTCGAAAGCTTCGGCGTTCACCGCTCCCTGCTCGATCAGAGCCGGATGAACATCTTCACTGAAGTGGGCGGTGATGAGCGCTGCGCGCAGCATTTCACGGTTGTTCTCGTTCTGCAAAAGAGCAAACAGTTCATCGTCCAGCCTCGCTCCCAGAGCGATGTCACGCAGTTGGCCGACAGTGCTGATGGACTTTGTCGACGCCAGCACCTGCTCTTTTTCCGGTACCGGCACCAGATGCCAAAAACCTTCGCTTCTCAGAAAGAAGAAAGGAAACGCAACAGAGCTTTTCTGACCCGGAAGAACGATGCGAGACCAGTAAAGGGTGAAAAGATCGCTGAGATCAGGAGTAAGTTCGATGAAATTGGTTTGGATATGACCTTGGGCGAAAAGGTCGAGGAGAGCCAGAAGCAGCAAGGGTTTGTGCGGAGCTTTCTTTTTCGTTGCCGGTGTCCAAACGCGGCCCGGTGCGCGGTTGAGGTGGGTGAAGGATTTCTGGTATTTTTCGGTAATGGGCAAATTAGCCTCTGCACTGATTGGATGACGGTACATGGCAAAGCAGGAACAACCTCGAAATCTGCCAGAGATGTCATTCTCTGGCATCTGAAATTCGCGAATAATAGCGAAGGTCAAAAACAGGTTCGGAAATGGGGCACCTGCCGCGGACCACTTCATCCTAATGAGTAAAGTGACCCAAGACCTACTCCCATTCCTTATTACAAAATTTTTCTATCTTTGCTATTTACATCGATATGACGAGATGTTGACATCTCTATTTTTAATGATTGACAGAGTTTTTGTCTCACTCGAAAGTCTGTATGAAACATATGTAAATGATATAGCACAAGCGTCTGCAACATTGTAAAAGCGAATGGATTATTAGACAATGTTTTGGACAAGTTTGATAATTTTTCCGCATTGACAAATCCAGGAGTTGAAAGATCAACAGCCGCCTCTAACAATCTATATGCAATTGTTTTACTGCTCTTTACAGCTTGCCCTATCTCTTCTTTCAAATCATCTGAGCAAACATATATGGCTGTTTGATGTATTAGGCTTGTACTAACTAGCCCAAGAATACGAAAACATATTTTTTTTGCGATAATTCTCTTTTTATCTTTATCAAGATTCTTCCCCTTAAAATCAATAAAAGACTCTATCTCTTTAACTAGAGGACCGGGATCATTAAGCATATCTTTATACAAAGATCCCTGCATCCTCAAAGGCCCATCAAAAACTTCCTTTATTAACTCTATTTTCCTATCACGCTTAATTGACCCATAGTAATTCTTAAGAATCTGACCTAGAATTTCTGCAGTTTTTGTAAGTCTTTTATATCTATTAACAATTTCAACAACATCATCGACGTCATCCGCCTCACTTTCTTTCCCACCATCTATATCTTCCTCATCATTTTCTTCATCATGTAATTCAATTTCATCAACCAACCCTCTTGATTTCTTTTGGTTCTGATCAACATCGGTGTCTTCCATTATTAATTCAGATACTGAATCAACCAGATTATTTATTGAATCAATATCTTTACCATATTCAATTGGAATAGCATCTTTAAGGTTTTCGACAAGAGACTTTTCTACAAGATCAATGACCAATGGACTATTTTGATGGTGTGTTAAAAATAAAACAAAATTGGCATTTTTTCTTATATGGAGATTTGCAATACATTCTTCAACAAATTCTCGTACTTTTAATTGATCAATATTTTCAGATAGATACTTACCTACAAAGTAATAATAGACATATGGATATGAAAACTTGTACAAATTTCCGTGTTTTTTTAGAATAAATGCATCACATAGCAATTCAATTCTATACTTGAAATCAACGGTAGTGAATTCATCAGAAAACTGCCTATTAAATTCGATTAGTTTTTCTTCTGTCAAATAAGAGGATTTCTCACAATGAAAAAACCAAGACAAATTTGTTAAGTAAAAGAACAACTCATGTAATTGCTCTGGCTTAACACCTGTTTCACTTAAATTTTTCGTAAATAAATATTGATAATAGTATGCAAAGCTACTATTTTTAAGCTCTGCATCAGGTGACCCGTTACAACTTTGAAGTAATATCAATAAGTATATTGGTTTACGAGGAACCAGATTTTTACCAATTACTGAATTTAATACACGCTCAATATCGTGTAGCTTTTGATCTAGGTCTTTTTTGGTATTAACTCCAGATGAAATGCACCACTTCCTAATCAACTCATATCTTAACTTATGACCGAAAGGTCTAATCTCAAAAATACTGTATTTCTCCAAAATGGATTTTATATTTGAATCGATCAACTCATTTATTTCAAAATCTTTCTCGGCAGTAAGTATTACTGAGTCAAAATTATTTTCTAAATAAGAGATCAAACTATATTGAGCCTTCCCACCTCCCTTGAGAAAGTCCAAATCGTCCAGCATTGCAACCTTTTTCCTTTTTGAAATCCTTTCATATTCTTCTGGGTTGCAATATTGACTTTTTGCAGCTAGCAGAATATCCTTACGAAGTGATTTCTCAGATACGCTAGATAAATCTTTAGCTCTTAGATATAAGGGGGCATAACCTTGGGAATGCAGGTAACTGAATCCTCTTAAAATCAACACCGTCTTTCCGGCCTTCTCTTCTCCTAGAAACAACACTCTCTTATAATTATCTAGATCTCCAAATACAGTTTCTGCATTAAATATCCTTGCTTTCCTAGAAGCCCTTATTCGTTCTTCCAGTTCAGGGAACACAAAAATACTCTCTAAATTAACTTTCTCCTTATCTGGCCTTGAAAAGAGTGCTCCAGGATCTTTTAACGTTGTTTTAAACTCCTCTGTCAAATCTAAATGTTGAAATTCTTTTCCACTTAAATCTAACTTCATCTCAGATTTATTCTCTAGCTCCAACTTGGTGAACCCATCAATTGCATATCTTTCTTCTACAACTTCTTGCTTACCAAGATCTATACTTATTACAGACCAACGATTTTTATCTTTTTCATGTGGATTTAACGCACCTGCTTCAAAAAACAAACTTTTACCTACAAATTTCTCATCAATCAAACCAGAACTTACACAATGTTCATGGCCAGATAATATAATATCTGATTTTGCTCTCAATAGATTTTTCAGTGGATGATATGTAGATTGTGAGTACCAATTTAAAGGATGATGCAACAATAGAATCCTAAGACTTGACTCCTCTTCAAGGTGCTTACTAACAAATTTCTGTGGATAGATTAGAGAGCCCTGCTTTTCCGCTATGCTTGACATCCAGGAAGCATTAACGGATGTCACTCTTACTTCTCTATCTCCTATGGTGTATTTATATTCACAAAAAAGATTATGTTTTTCCAAGGGAGTGGATTCTGTTATTATTTCTTGAAATTCAAAAAAATTACTTTGAACTTTTGTACATTCTTGTATAACTGCGATATTTTCAGCATGGCTCTCGTCTTTGTTGATTTTTTCTATAACTGATTCTCTTACTATGTCATCCTTATCTAGTTTGCAGTCATGGTTTCCTGGCGAAACTATTATATCAACATTAATATTTTTTTCACTTTTTACAATAGATTTAATCTTTTCAAAAAAGTTTAATGCTAAATTATATTGATCTCCTTCTCCACTATAGGCTATATCACCTGTTATTAAAATTAGAACGAGACTACTATCTCTTATTTGAACAAAAAAGGATGATGCAATAAGTTCCGCTTTATTTAAAATATCTTCCTTTTTATCTCTGAGGTGAATATCACTTAGGTGTAGAATGGCTATTTTCATTTTTCTTTTTTTCCTATCCTAATAATTTAAATCTTTTGCTGACAAAATAGAAGTTACATCCTAATAGTTTTCATACCCTATACGAATTCATCGCGGATAAGTCTTACATTGCCACATACTCTGCGTTTTAATGAATTCATAATGCATCCTTTTGCATCGAGGTGCCTCCTGAGTACTGCCACAGTCCCTGGTAGTAATTGGATTTAGTGAAAAACATATGCAACTCAACAGAGTATCAGGTGGTGAGTCATTCCACTCTGAACTGAAAGGTACTTGGCCTTTCAATTCTTCGCTCAATTTTCAACACGACAACACGCCCAATATACGTGAAGTCAGAGTGATGTCTTTCACGGTGGAAGACATGTATCTCATCACCATTATCGTGAGAATTTTCCATTCGATCTTCAGCGAAGTGATCCCTTGGACCTTCCCACTGAAGAATTTTCCCAGTCAGTCGATCATCGTATTGTTCCTGAAATGTCTGCTGGTATTCGGTTACGAAGAGGATAATAAAATTGCTATCCCTTGGGGTCACCACACCGCGGGCAAGCGCTTGATAGCCCCTATATCCCCATAGATCAGCTAGTTGTGGACGGGAGTACTTTTGTCCAATACGGATGCCCTGAAACGTGACTGGCATAATACCCTTCCTCTGTTTTCAATAAATGCATACCCGGCGGCGCCGCCCCTCCCCCGTTGGTGAGATCAGATCTTGAATTACCAAACTTTGTATTGGAAGACATGTTCTGTAAGGTAGGGGTCTCATCTACATTTTCCAATCCACCTCTTAAACACAAAAAAAACCGCTCACGCCTCATAGGCGCAGAGCGGTCCTTACTCACTATATGCTCACACGTTGACCATCATTCCATCCCCCAAACAACAAAGACAAAATGTAACAAACGTTCATAAACAAATCATAAATTAGCCCCACGTAACCTTCTCGTCAAGAATTCTAATTATTTAAACATCGTCACTGATTTAAACATCGTCACTTGTCCTTTGTCCTTGGTCATTTGTAGGAAAACCAGTGATTCGTGACTGGTGATTAGTGATTAGTCTCCTCGTGTCGAGAGCAGACGTTTCCCCAACCTCCGGTACAGGTGATTCGCAGCTCCGCTATCCCGCAAATTCCAGTAAGCTGGCTATAGACGGAACCGGGGAAATAAGGATTGTTACTTTTAAACCGAAAACTGCAACACCGCGGGGTGGCGCCCCCGCCCGGCGCCTTACTCTTTTTGCTTGCCCAAACAGAGTAAGCAGAAAAAGGGCACCCCGCTCCTGGCCCACCTGCGGCGGGTTCCCTTCACTGCGCAACCGACGGGCGGGCGGACAAGATTCGCTGCGCTCAGTCGTCCGCCTGTTTCGCCCGACGATTGCTTCGTTCCGGCGGCGTCACAAGGGGAATAAAGGCAAAGCGAAACAGCCTATTTTATCGGCATTTCTCACCTCGTCTGTTTCTGCAGATTCGCCTTCTTATTTTACGATTTCAAGGAGTTCAACTTCAAAAACAAGCGTGGCATTAGGGCCGATCTTCTGTCCGGCGCCCCTCGCACCATAAGCAAGCTCGCTGGGAATGAACAGTTTCCATTTGCTCCCTGTAGGCATCATCTGCAATGCCTCGGACCAGCCTTTAATCACGCCGCCAACTCTGAACTCTGCAGGTTTTCCACGGGTGTAGGAGCTGTCAAATTCAGTTCCATCCAGCAATTTACCGACATAATGGACTTTGACCGTATCCGTAGCCACCGGCACCGGCCCATCGCCTTTTGTCAAAACTTGATACTGGAGACCGGATTTGGTCACCACGACACCCTCTTTTTCACTATTTTCAACGAGAAACTGTGCCCCTTCTTTGAGGTTTTTTTCTGCCTCAGAAGCCTTTTTTAATTCCAAATTCTTTTTGAGTTTTGTAATGGCTTCCACTTGCACAGCTTTTATCTCATCAGCTGTCAATAACAGTTCGCTGTCATTCATCCCATCGGTAAAACCCTTAAAAAATGCCTCTTCATCAAAATTGACTTCGTTCTCCTTGAATGTCTTATAGGATTTGCCCACGTCGGCGCCTAAAACATAGCCAAGTTTTTCTTCGGGGGTTTTAAGTTCTTTTTTGCAGGCTGTGAGCGAGATCGAGATGAGCATCATAAGCATCACTGAGAAACACTTTTTCATCGTAAGCTCCTTGAGAGAAAAAAAGAGAGAGCCGAACTTGTATGCAATCGCAACAACCGGAGGCTCGTCATAGTAAAGCTAGCTAAGGATCTGAATGTTGCGGCACTTCGGAAACGCCGAACACGCCCAAAAATATTTGCCGGCATGCGGCCCTTTTTTGGCTTGTCGTTTGACCATCGGAGAATTACATACCGTACAGAACGGAACGACCTGGCCAGATACCGGATCAGGCGGTATTTCGGCAAACAAGACTTCTGTAGTCATGTCCTCATCCGGAGCTACCGACCTTTCCAGCGGTGGGTTATTTTCTGAAACGACACCCGCCGATTTCACAGTTTCAACCTCCGCACGCCGAGAAAAGACCTGCTCCAACTTTACCGTAATTTCCTGCACCGAGTACCCCTTGCGCGCAGCAAAATGCACGATAGGAATACCTGCCGTGCTGAGCGCATTGTCAACAAACACGTCCCGTTCACTGCGATCCTTACGCCGATGGGAAACATCGTCCAACTCTACCACGCCAGTTACATCCAGGGTATCCGGATGACAAAGCACAAAGTCGACATGTTTCTGGTGAATGCGATTCCAGGCGCCGGTGCGCTGACTGCGTGACAAACCTTTTGCCGGTTGGATCAA
The DNA here is from genome assembly GCF_000012885.1 of Syntrophotalea carbinolica DSM 2380. NCBI lineage: Bacteria > Pseudomonadati > Thermodesulfobacteriota > Desulfuromonadia > Desulfuromonadales > Syntrophotaleaceae > Syntrophotalea > Syntrophotalea carbinolica. Next base: position 366,774 of record NC_007498.2, on the reverse strand, counting down.
ATCCCCCAGGCGGACTTTGCCCATAATACGGAAATGCCCGGCAACCGCCTGTTCCAGAACGCCAAGGAAGGAGCGCTCCGCGGCACTGAATAATGCCCGCCGGGGTTCATAGGACACTCTGTTGGATGAACTCTCAGGCTGCGGCTTTAAGCGTGCAGCGATAAGTCCCAGGCTCACGAATATAATCAATAAAATCAGTAGATAGTCCATATCTTCCCCAAAGATAAAAACCGCCCACACCTTACAGGCACAAAGCGGTTCGTTATCGCTATTTGCTCACACGTTGACCAGTCACTCCATCCCCTAACAAAGACAAAGTGTAACAAACATTTTTAAATAATCTTCAAACTAGATTTGCACAACCTTTTCGTCAAGAAATCTAATTATTTAAACATCGTCACTTGTCCTTTGTCCTTGGTCATTTGTAGGGAAACCAGTGATTACTGACTGGTGATTAGTCTCCTCGTGTCGGGGGCAGAAGTTTTCCCAACCTCGACTACCGGTGATTTGCAGCCCCGCTATCCCGCAAATTCCAGTAAGCTGGCTGCCAGCCGGGTCCGGCAAAGTAAGGATTGTTGCTTTTAAACCGAAAACTGCAACACCGCGGGGTGGCGCCCCCGCCCGGCGCCTTACTCTCTTTTCACACCAAAAGAAAGTAAGCAGAGAAAGGTGCCCCGCTCCTGGCCCGCCTGCGGCGGGTTCCCTCCTCTGCGCAACCGACGGGCGGGCGAACGGGATTCGCTGCGCTCAGTCGTCCGCCTGTTTCGCCCGACAATTGCTCCGCTCCGGCGGCGTCACAGGGGGAGTAACGGCAAAGCCAGACGCAAAAGCCATTTGCCAAATACTGCGACACCGGTGTCTGCGCAGCCTCGCAGACCACTGGCGAAATAAGGATTGTCGCATTTATTCCTCAACGTCATTCCTGTAGCGTTACAACGAAAAACAGTTTATCCTACCTTTCTGCTATATAATTCTTTTCCAAAAAGGAGCCAGACCCCATGGTTTATGTCGTCAAGGAGCCCATTCGCCCGGAGGAAATGTACGAAAAACTCACCAAGAACACTGCCGGTTCGGTGCTGCTGCACTATGCGGTGGTCAAGGAAACGCCTTACAATGAGGCCGGAACCAAGGGTGTGGAGTATTGCCGCAACGGCGATATGGAAACCGAGATGGCCGGGATCATCGAGCAATTGAAAAACCGCTGGCAAATTGAGGATGCGCTTTTGATCCGGCGGCTTGGGTGCCTGAAGACGGGGGAGATCATCTCGCTGATTGCGGTGTCGTCACCCAACAGTGCTGATGCTTTTGAAGCATGTCAGTATGGCATCAGTCTGTTGAAGAAGATGACGACTTTCGTCAAGAAGGAGAGATGTGGGGAGTAGGCAAATACGGGGTACTAAGGAGAATAATGGGATCGCCGTTATCAGGCAAAACTCTTAGCACTCTTTACTTCTACTTCTACTTCAACACCGTGGGGTCGCGCCCCCACCCGGCGCCTTACTCTCTTTTTACACCAAAAGGAAGTAAGCAGAGAAAGGTGCCCCGGCTTCTGGCCCGCCTGCGGCGGGTTCCCTGCACTACCCAACCGACGGACGGGTGGACAAGATTCGCTGCGCTCAGTCGTCCGCCTGTTTCGCCCGCCGTCCGCTCCGTTCCGGCGGCGTCACAAGGGGAGTAACGGCAACGCCGCTTGCAATCCAACAGCGACGGTGATCAGCGGTGTTAAAATCTTTGCTTTTGAACCTTCAACCGCAACACCGTGGGGTCGCGCCCCCACCCGGCGCCTTACTCTCTTTTTACACCAAAAGAGAGTAAGCAGAGAAAGGTGCCCCGCTCCTGGCCCGCCTGCGGCGGGTTCCCTGCACTACGCAACCGACGGACGGGTGGACAAGATTCGCTGCGCTCAGTCGTCCACCTGTTTCGCCCGCCGCCCGCTCCGTTCCGGCGGCGTCGCAAGGGGATAATGGTAAAGCCATTAAAAGGCAATTTGGCAGCGCCATCTCGCGACAACTACTTTCTTTTTACACCCATAATGAGTAAGTAGAGAAAGGTGCCCCGCTTCTGGCCCACCTATAGCGGTTCTCTTCACTGCTGAACCGACGGGCGGGCGGACGAGATTCGCTGCGCTCAGTCGTCCGCCTGTTTCGCCCGTCGCCCGCTCCGTTCCGGCGGCGTCACAAGGGGAGTAACGGCACAACGGCGATGCCGCTTGTCGAGCCGGTTGCGCCATTGCCTGCAACAGCTTCCCAGAAATAAGTTCTTATCCAAACCGTAGGCATGGAATATGCGTAACATATTCCAGGCCATGACTTTTCGCCGTAAGTTGCTGAATGGAATGTCTACCGGTTAAGATACTTGGGTAAAATTTGGACATATGCCCCCAAATGTAACGATTTTTTTACTGGCAAGCTTTACCCTTCCCCTTTACCCGGTAAAACCGGGTGCTGAGAATGAGATTCGCTGGCCACTACCTAGCCCGGGCCGCCCAGAACGGCACAAAGAGAACCATGTCTGAACTTGTTTTTTCCCAGATGATATCGGTCAGCCAGTTGCAACAGCTGCTGGAGACCCAGTTTCGGTTGACCGGAGTACCCGGCGCCATTCTCGACAGCGAAGAACGGATGCTTGCATCGGTTGGCTGGCAAGATATTTGTGCGCGCTTTCATCGCTGCCATCCTGTGACCAACGCCCGTTGCCGGGAAAGCGACGCCTATATCAAGGCCCATATTGATAACTGTCCGGCAGGATATGTCGACTACCGCTGCCAAAACGGCCTGTGGGATGTCGCCATGCCGATTTTTATCGAAGGCAGACATCTTGCGACCTTTTTCACCGGCCAGTTTTTTTATGATGACGATCCCCCCGACCGTGAATTTTTCCGCGATCAGGCTGGCCGTTTCGGTTTCGACGAGGAAGAATATCTCGCTGCGCTGGAACGGGTACCGATCCTGAGCCGCAGCCATATCCAGGACGTGATGAAATATCTCCGCTCGCTGGTGGAGATGATTGCCGAGATGGGGCTGAAAAACCTGCGCCTCAATCAGGAAGTGGAGCAACGCGACAAGCTGGAAAGGGAGGCCTTCTTTTTTCGCTATCTGGTGGAAAACAGTCGCGATCCCATTTATGTACTCGATCCAACCGATGGGTATCGCATGTATTATGTCAATGCCGCGACCTGCGCCCATTTCGGTTGGGACGAGAATATTCTTTTGCAGACGCGCGTCCCCGACTGGGATCCTCATTACGACGCCGCCCGTATGTCCGCTCTGTACAAGCAACTGAAACAGGGGAAGCCGGCCCGTTTCGAGACCGTGCACCGGGTCGCTTCCGGGGCACTGATTCCTGTGGAAGTGATGGCCGGCTATCTCGAATACGAGGGGCGGCCGCTCATCGCCGGGAATTTCCATAACATCAGCGAGCGCAGGGCCATGCAGGCCGCTCTCCGGGAGAGAGAACACAACCTGGTCGAAGCCCAGCGTATCGCCCGCGTCGGCAACTGGTCCTGGGATCTTTTCGGGCAGTTGCAGTCGGCCTCGGAGGAATGCTGGCGCATCTTGGGGATCCCGGCCGAGACCTTTGCCGGCAGCGAAGATATGCTGTTTGAGATGATCCGAAAAGAAGATCGCAAACGGCTGCGCAATGCGATCGTAAAACTGGTACGCAATCGGCAGCCCTGCGCTACAGAATACCGCCTGCAACAGGCCTGCGGTGAAGAATTGGTGATTCAGGACCAGAGAGAGCCTGTCTTCGGCGAGAACGGCCGGATGACAGGCATGGTCGGAACCATACAGGACATTACCGACCAAGTCCGGATCGCTGAAGACATGCGGGCAAAGGACCTGCTGCTTCTGCAGCAGAGCCGCATGGCGGCCATGGGCGAAATGATCAGCTACATTGCCCACCAGTGGCGGCAACCGCTGCACCTGCTCAACCTGCTGGTTTACAGCCTGGGGCATCCAGGCAACGGCGGAGGGTCCGACGAGCAGCGGCAGCAGGCGGTGGCACAGGTCGAAAACCTTCTCCAGCACATGTCCTCGACCATCGACGATTTTAGTAATTTTTTCCGCACCGATCAGGGGCCGATGCCCTTCGATCTTAAGGAATCGGCCAGCAAAATCCTCGAACTGATCGCAACGGACCTGAAAAAACATGGGATCGAGATTGTCTTCGATGCAGTCGACGGTCTGCTCGTAACCGGTCACGGCAACGAATTTTCCCATGTGCTGCTCAATCTTCTGAACAATGCCAAGGAAGCACTGATCGACAAGTGCGTTGCCGCTCCGCGCATTCACATTCACGTATTCCAGGACGGGGGCAAGAAGATCATTACCGTCCGGGACAATGCCGGCGGCGTCCCGGAATCGGTTCGAGAGCAGCTGTTTGAATCCTATTTCACCACCAAGGAAAACGGCACCGGCATCGGACTTTATATATCTAAAGTCATCATAGAAAAACGCATGCAGGGTTCCATCGCCGCACGCAATACCGGTGCCGGTCTGGAATTCCGCATCGAGCTGTGACGTCTATCCTGCTCTCCTGGCAAGCATGATATCCCCCTTACTCTCCCTATTTTTATATATCCTGAAATGCGACTTACGACCGTTTCATGCGCTCTCTGACATCTCACCCGATGAATCTTTAAATTCAGGGTTTCCTGAAAACGGATACGGCCCTTTTGTCGGGTCATCGGACTCAACAAGTTGCTAAGCCCCACCCCCGAGCACCCGATAAAGCTTCACAAAATTGTCGAGGCGAGCAAGACGGATGGTAATCAAATTCTGCTGTGCGTCGTAAAGAGAGCGCTGGGAATCCAAAACATTGAGAAAGCTGTCGATCCCTTTTCTGAAGCGTGCTTCAGAAAGGATATAGCTTTCGTCGGTGGCCTCCACCAGTGAACGTTGCGCCAGCAATTGATCATCAATGGTTCCTCGTTGCGCCAGGGCATCGGCAACCTCCCGGAATGCACCCTGGATCGCTCCTTCGTAACGAGCCAGATAGATGTCCCGATCCACCTTCGATGTCTTCAATTGAGCACGAAGTCTTCCGGCATTAAAGATGGGCAACTCGATCCGGGGAGCAAAGGCCCAGGTTCCGGTGGCACCTTCAAAAAGACTCGACAAGGCGTCGCTGGCGAACCCGCCCGAAGCGGTCAGGGTTATTCGGGGAAAAAACGCTGCCCGGGCCGCGCCGATATTGGCGTTCGCTCCCATTAATCGGTGCTCGGCCGCCAGAATATCGGGGCGACGCTGCAACACTTCCGAAGGTACGCCGGCAGGGATGTCTTTCAAATCGGTAACGGCTTCATCCAGGGCAGCGGGGAGAAGGGCTGACGAAAAATCGGTGCCGACAAGAAACCTCAGAGCATTTTCGTCTTCGGCCGTAAGGCTTGTATAACGGGCGATATCGACCAGGGTCGAATCGACACTGGTCTGCGCCTGGCGAACTTCGAGTTTTGTAGCCAACCCGGCCTGAAACCGGGAACGAGTAAGTTCATAGGTCGCCTGATGGCTTTTCAAGGTCTGACGGGCCAGGTCCAGACGTTCTCTGTCCGCGGCCAAAGTCTGGTAAGCTGTTGCGACTTCGGCGATCAACGTAATCTGGGCGCTACGACGGGCCTCTTCGGTGGCAAAATACTCTTCGAGGGTCTGATCCTTAAGGCTGCGCACGCGTCCGAAAAAATCAAACTCATAGGAACTCATGCCAAGCCCGACGCTGTATTCCTCGAAGGTTCCACGCTTTCCTGTGGTGGAAAGGCTTGCAGGCGTTCGGTTCACGCTCCCCTTACCGGCGATGCTCAGCGTCGGGAAAAGATCGGCTCGCTGGATTCGGTACTGGGCGCGGGCTTTCTCGATTTTGAGCGCGGACACACGCAGGTCGCGGTTATTCTCCAAAGCCAGCTCCATCAGTTTTCGCAGTTTTTCATTGGCGAAGAACTCGCGCCAGCCAACCTCGGCTGCGGAACGGGTTTCCGTCCCCTCGGCTGCAGGCTGATAAGCGGACCCTTCCGGCCAGGACACCGGCACAGGTGATGCGGGCCGCGTGTAACGGGGAGCCAGGGTCCCGCAACCGGCCAGAAGAAAGGTTAAAATAGCGGCCAGCAGTTTTATCCGACAGAATCTACATTTCATCTTAATACGTCTCCACGGCGGGTTCTTCCGAAACTGTTGCGGCGATTGTCTCTCGCTCGCGGATAGGAAAGACCTTTCGAACAACGACAAAGAACACCGGCACAAAAAATATCGCCAGCAGGGTGCCGGAGATAATGCCGCCCACCAGACCGGTTCCGATAGAGTTCTGGGCTCCGGAACCGGCCCCTTTGCTCAGAGCCATGGGCAGCACCCCGAAAAAGAACGCGAGGGAGGTCATCAGGATCGGCCGCAGGCGCAGTTGGGCGGCTTCCACCGTTGCCTCCAGCAGCCCCATGCCGAAATGCATCCTCTCCTTGGCGAATTCCACGATCAGGATGGCGTTCTTGGCGGAAAGACCTATGGTCGTCAGAATGGCTATCTGAAAATAGACATCGTTGGAAAAACCGCGGGCCGAGGCCGCCAACAAGGCACCGACAACCCCCAGCGGTACGACGAGCATGACCGATGCGGGGATGGCCCAACTTTCGTAGAGAGCCGCCAGGCAAAGAAACACAACGACCAGAGATGTGGCGTAAAGAAACATGGTCTGGGCACCGGCGGCCCGTTCCTGGAAAGAAAGTCCTGTCCATTCGCAGCCGATCGCCGCAGGCAACTGTGCCGCCATCTTCTCTATCTCTTTCATGGCCGTACCGGAACTCTCGCCGGACGCCGGCTCTCCCAGAATTTCTACGGCGGGCAAACCGTTGTAGCGTTCCAAACGCGGGGATCCATAGATCCAACGGGCCGTCGCGAAGGCGGAAAACGGCACCATATCTCCGGCGGTATTGCGCACATACCATCTGCCGATATCCTCGGGGAGCATCCTGAAATTCGCCGCAGACTGCAGGTAAACCTTCTTCACCCGGCCGTTCTCGATATAATCGTTGACGTAGAGGCTCCCCCAGGCGGTGTTGATAATATCGTTGACATCGCCAAGTTCGACCTTACTGGCTCCGGCCCGGTTATCATCCAGATCGATTTTGAACATGGGCGTATCATCCATGCCGTTAGGGCGCACTTTGGTCAGAGCCGGATTCCCTTGGGACAGGCCCAGGAGCTGATCGCGGGCGGCCATGAGCTTGTCATGACCCAGCCCACCCCGGTCGACCAGCCGAACATCGAAACCGGTGGCATTGCCCAGTTCGGTGGCCGGCGGCGGCAGAAAAGCGAAAGCAATGCCGTCCCTGATGGTGGAAAAGGCTTTTGTAGCCCGGTTGGCCACCGCCTGTGCACGCAGTTCCGGCTTCTTACGCAAAGCCCAATCCTTGAGTTTGACGAAACCGAAGCCCATGTTCTGCCCACGGCCGGCAAAACTGAAACCGGTAACCGTCATAACGGAATCCACCGCCTCTTCCTTGAGAAAATAGTCTTCTATCTGTTTGGCGACCTCCAGAGACCGCTCTTCCACCGCACCAGCCGGCAGCTGATACTGGACGAACATGATGCCTTGGTCCTCATCGGGAAGAAACCCGGTCGGCATCCACCAGAAGAGCCCGCCCATGACAACGACGATAGATAAATAAATCAACATATACCGATTCGGTTTTCCGATCATGCGGCCGACGATTGTGCGATAGCCCCCGGACCCGCGATCAAACCAATGGTTGAACCCTCGGAAAAAGCGAAAAAAAACACTTCTTTCGGACACATCATGTCCCCTGGCCACCGGTTTCAAAAGCGTGGCGCACAGAGCCGGAGTAAAAATCATGGCAACCAGGACCGACAGGAGCATGGCGGTAACGATGGTGATGGAGAATTGGCGATAAATGATGCCGGCCGATCCGCTGAAGAAGAACATCGGGACGAAAACCGCCGACAGCACGATGGCAATCCCCCACAGGGCGCCGGTAATCTCCTTCATCGATTTGATGGTGGCCTCGCGCGGCGACAATCCCTCGGCACTCATGATGCGCTCGACGTTTTCGACCACGACGATGGCGTCGTCCACCAGCAGGCCGATAGCCAGCACCATGGCGAACATGGTCAAGGTGTTGATGGAAAAGCCGGTTGCCGCCAATACGCCGAAGGTGCCGAGCAGAACCACCGGCACGGCCAATGTCGGAATCAGCGTCGCCCGGAAGTTCTGCAGAAAAAGAAACATCACCAGAAAGACCAGGACAATCGCCTCGAGCAGGGTATGGACCACCGTTTTGATGGAAATCTTGGTAAAAGGCGTGGTGTCGTAGGAGTAAACGACTTTTAGGCCCGACGGAAAATATTTCGACAATTCCGCCATTTTGGCTTTGACCTGATCGGCTGTATCAAGAGCGTTGGCACCGGTGGCAAGTTTGATACCCATGGCCGACGCCGGTTTGCCGTTGTAGCGAGAGCGGGAGTCGTAGCGCTCGGCCCCCACCTTGACCTCGGCCACATCCCGCAGATAGACGTTGGAACCGTCGCTGTTGGTGCGCAGAATGATCGACCCGAACTCTTCCGGGGTCTGCATATAGTTGCGCACGGTTATGGTGGCGTTGAGTTGCTGCCCCTGATGGGCCGGCAATCCTCCGAACTCTCCGGCCGAGACTTCCGCGTTCTGGGATTGAATGGCCGAAGCCACATCGGTGGGCGTCAGCCGATAGTTATTCAGTTTGTCCGGATCAAGCCATACGCGCATGGCGTGCTGGGTATCGAACATTTCCAGCTCACCGACGCCCGGCAGCCGCGCGAGCGCGTCCTTGATGTTCGACTCCATGTAGTCTGCGACTTCATAGCGGCCCATGGAGGCGTCTTCCGAAACAAGCCCCATGATCAGCAGATAGTTATTCGTCGACTTGGTGACCGAAATACCTTGTCTTTGCACGACCTGCGGCAGCAGAGGGGTGGCGAGTGACAGCTTGTTCTGCACCTGCACCTGGGCCATGTTCGGGTCGGTGGCATTGCTGAAGGTCAGGGTAATCGTCGCCTGCCCCGTTGAGTCGCTGCTGGAGGTCATGTAGAGAAGGTTGTCGATGCCGGTCATCTTCTGTTCGATGATCTGGGTGACGGCATCCTGCAGGGTCTGCGCGGAGGCCCCCGGATAACGGGCCTGAACCTGGATTTCGGGCATCGCGATAGGCGGGTATTGGGCGATAGGCATGGTGAGAATCGCCAGAGAACCTGCCAGCATAATAAGAATGGCCACCACCCAGGCAAAGATGGGACGATTGATAAAAAACCTTGCCATGAAACAACTCCTCTATCGATTTGCCGCTAGCGCGGGGGTGGTCAGTTCAGACTCGCCCCTGAAAAGGACGGGAGTCACGACCGTTCCCACAGGGGCCTTTTGAATCCCTTCCAGAATGATGCGGTCGCCGGCCGCAAGCCCCTCGGTCACCAGCCAACGGTCGCCAACGGTTCGAGAAACCTTGATGACCCGCTGTTCCACGGTGTTTTCGGCGCTGGCAACCATAACGATTGCCTCGCCGCCCGGGTTACGGGTGACCCCCCTTTGCGGCACCAGGATAGCGTTTTCGTTTATGCCCTCTTCCAACACGGCACGGACAAACATCCCCGGAAGCAACAGTTTGTCCGGATTGGGAAACATATTTCGCAGGGTCACCGATCCGGTGCTCTCCTCAACGGAAACTTCGGAGAATCTAAGCCTTCCCGGCAGCGGATACGGGGTACCGTCTTCCAGTACAAGGCGAACCCTGGCCTGCTCCGGCCCGCTGCTCTTTAACATCCCACTGGCAAGATTCAATTTCATACGCAGCATCTCAGCACTCGACTGGGTGACATCGACATAGATCGGATCCAGTTGCTGAATGACGGCCAGGGGTGCAGCCTGACTTGCTGTCACCAAGGCGCCGGTGGTAACGGCGGAACGACCGATTCGCCCTGAGATCGGGGCTTTTACCCCGGTATAGTCCAAATTGATACGCGCGGTTTCCTGGTCCGCCCTGGCGGCTTCGACCTTCGCCTCCGCCTGTTTGAGGGCCGCCTTGGTGTCGTCGTAGTCCTGCCGGCTGACCGCATTGATTTTCACCAGTTCACGATAACGTTCCTCGCGCAGCCGCACGGTGGTAAGATTCGCTCTGGCCTCAGCCAAGGTCGCTGTAGCGCGATGGTAAGCTTCCCGGTACCGGGCCGGATCTATCTGGTAAAGGATCTGTCCCTCCTTGACATCGGAACCTTCGACAAACAGACGTTTCTGAATGATCCCTCCCACCTGCGGCCTGACTTCGGCAATCAGATGAGCGGCGGTACGTCCCGGAAGCTCCGTGGTCAGCGTCACCTTTTGCGGCTGCACCACCATTATTCCGACTTCGGGGGGCTTTCTTGGCGATACGCTCGCGTTGGTATCTTTGCCACAGCCGCTTATTACCAAGATCAAGACAAGCAAAACCACAATACCTGGGGTAACTTGCATTTGGGTTTTCATTTCATTCCTCTTTGAAAAAGTTAAAGAAGCGCTATTCAAACATCGACAAAACTGACCAGTCAGTCATTTTTGTCGATAAAAAAATTTAACTTTGCAACCCGTCCCAACAAGCCTGAACGATCTGCTCGATCATTTTCTCATCAACAGGAATGGCTCGAATAGCATGTTCCTTGGCCAAAGAAACGATGGGTCCGAAGGCGATGGACTCAAGAACCACCAGCGGTAAATCCTTGATCACTTTCTGTTCTCGGGCCTGAAGCAGAAGCTCGCGAACCTTTTGATTGTCTCCGGTTGTATCGCTCTCCGAATCGCAAAATGGCGAGAAATAGTATTGCTCACCGAACCTGAATTCTTTCGGGTGGGCCAGGAAGAAGCGGAGATACTGAGAAAAAGCGGAGAGAAAACGCTCCCTGAAAGGCAGGTCCTCGGAATTGTTCCATACCAGATCATCCAGTTGCGCAGACACTTCTTTGTAAAGTTCGCGGATCAGCCCCTCTTTGTTCTTGAAATGCACAAACAGGGTGCCGCTGGCGACCCCGGCCCGCTTGGCGATAAGGGATGTGGGCGAGGCATTGAAACCATTTTCGGCAAAAAGATCCAAAGCGGCACGAAGAAGAGCGGATCGTTTGTCGGCTATTTTTTTCATATACTCCTCACATTGACTGACCGGTCAATCATTCCATATTAAAAACCCGACTGTCAAGACAAATCGATGCATCGGAAATACCGGAGACACTGCCCTTATGCGCACTTCGGCTCCTCATGACAAATAAAATCCTGAGGACAGGAAAATTTTCCTCAAACTCTACAGCATCGGAAAGGAAAGGTCAGGCGATTAAAACTATTCAACACCCTGCTCTTCGGGCATATCCGGGGCAGATGACGCACTCATATCCGCTGCGCTCTCGACGCATTCCCATCCCCAACCTCGTTGTTTCTCTACAAATTCAGCAGCCCGGGCCTCACAATAACCTTCCTCGGCCTGGGCGCTCCACAGCACCTCGGTCGTGCCGTTTCTGGTATAGCGAACTTCACAGGGCACCGTATCTGCGCCCAGGTAAACGACCTCGATCCTGCGTTCCATATCGCCACGGGTGCAAATATAGGTGGTATCCGCGAAGGCCACTTGACCGAAGCAGATGGCGAACAAAATGCCGATAGTTAAAGTCCTCATTTTTCTCTCCCTGATTTTGTTGAGACGGCCAGAATCCCCCTGAATTCTCTATCCTCAAAACAGCCGCACCGCCAGAAAAATCCCGACCATGGCAAAAGCCAGAGCCATTTTGGCCGCCGTGCCCAGGATCAAGCCGAGAAACGCACCGAGCCCGGCCCGGCTCGCGGCCGGCAAGATCATCCCGGCAATACCCGACAGCACCAGCATCACAGCCAAAGACTACAACACATACTCCATTTGCGCATCCTTCCTAAAAAAATTCAGGGAGACATTCCCCTTACAGTCAACCGGATTGGACTCCCTGTGAAATTTTTCAACACACCGTCGGCCCATCCGCCATGGCCAAGGATTATCATAAGGGAAATCTCCGTCTCCCCCTTGACTTTACTTATCATGGAAGGCCCCCGAACCAGTCGCCATTTCGCCACCAAAAACACAAAATCCCCGCCCGGAGGCGGGGATTTTACTATCTTGTCAAATCCGTCTAAATTTATTGGATAGCTTCTTTAATGGTCTCTTCGATGGCGTTGGGCGCGCCGGAGATTTTCATGAAAGTCCCCATGCCCAGGTCCGGGAAGCTTTGCGCGATACGGAATTTGCCGTGCAGGATATAGGCTTTGTTGCCGGAGACCAGCAGTTCGTAAGGCAAATGCGGGGTATGGCGCAAATCGCCGGTGTCGGTGGCGGCCATCACGGTTTTGTCGGCGCCCTTGCCTTCGATGATTGCCACGCCGAACACCGACTCTTGTTTGCCCGGAATATCGATGCGGTACACTTTACTCACCGCCTCGCTGTCAGCAAGGCCGCTTTCCACCTTGTCGAGAGCACTTTGATGATCGGCATAGGCGAGCAGTTCGATATGGTCATCGAAATACGGCATGCCGAACATATAGTGGTATTCACTCAGCTTCCTGGCGGTCAACCCTTCTTGCATCCCGAAGTCTTTTTGTTTACCGAGAGCCTTTTCCAAGGCGGCGGCCACTCCGGACAGATCTTCCTTCATGCGATAGATGTGCTGCATATAAAAGGGGTTGGTATAAGCGATCTGCACCTGGTCGCTTACCTGGGTCAAGGCGACCCGCACTCCCGCACCGTAACCGCCGAAATCGGAAGCGGTGGCGGCCTTTTTCAGATCGGCGCTGGTGACAACGAGAATATGCGCGCCCGCATAGGGAGCATATTCGCCGGCAATCTCGAAACCGCCGGCCATCAGGGCTTGTTTGACAGCGTCCGCTTTGTCGGCGACTGTAGCGGCTTCCTGCGATGCCAGCACATAGGGGAAATAACGATCTTCGGCGTGCACCGCCGTGACCGCAAGCAGACTGAACAATAGCAGATAAGGCAAGCTGGCAAAGATCTTTCGCATAAGTCGGTTACTCCATAAAGTTAACGGTTTGCAGAGATCGGATGATGATAAAAATTGCGGCCCGATTTACAGCAGCAGTTAAGGAGGGGCTTCTAAAAAGAAGCATAGAGGCTGAAGACTCTATGAACTGCTTTCGCATGTAGTAAAAAAAGCTCAAGGGAGGAAGAGCTCCGCTACTGCTTACCGGGCCGCCAGGGAAACGATGACGGACTTGCTGTGAAGGATATCCCTCAGGTTTTGGTAAAAGTGAACCATATGCACATCGGTAAGGAACAGGCTGCATGGGTGTGGCAAACGCCTCAAACCTCTGGTTCACTTTATTTATATGAAAAACACTATAATACGATTAACATATGCAATGGGGTTGGACAAGTACTTTTTTCAGTTCGAGGAAAAAGACAACCGCTGAGGCTGTTATGAAAAAACAAAAAGGGGCCGTTATCCAGCATCTTGCGGAGGGTTTGACGGACTTGAAACTGTTGCGCGACGCAATGGCGGGATCAGGAACAAGAGAAAGAGAAAAACAGGAGGGAGGGTGTCCCTGATTTTCGCAGGAAGGAAATTTTTGCGTATACTTTCCGTTCCCCTTGCAATACCGGCTCATTTGGTTAATATTTTAAAAACAACAGTGATAACGGCTCGTTAGTGAATTGTCGATGACACAGTGCATACCGCATCGAGGGGAGGCTGTCATGTTTAAAGTCTGCAGTTGGTGCCAATCAAAAATCGGGTGGGATGCTAATCTAAGCGGCGAAAGTCACGGTATTTGCCCCAGATGTCTGCGCAAGTTTTTCCCCAAGGAATACTCATCCATTATCGGCAAAAAAAAGCACCGCTGATTGCTCTAACCTTCGACCAATTTCCATAAAAATCAATTTCCGGTACATACGTCAAAGCCCGCTCCTTTTCCGGAGCGGGCTTTTTAAACATCGCAACAATTCCCCCAACTTTTCCAAAATCCGCACCATAGCGAGTACCTCTCACGCTTATTCCTTTTCTGGCCGGTGAAATGGAATAATTTTTGCCGAGCGAACCCCTTTCGGCGCGTTAAGATCTCTCAGCTTGTCGAAGTAATTATCTGCTCCCTCTTGGCGTAGCGATTCAAGATCATTACCCCAATCCATGCAGAGGTCTGCTGACATCAGGTCGTCAACCTTCTCCATCCAGGGTTGAAGTAGTATACGGCCTTCACCGGAATCAAGGTTCGCTTTAAGCAACCCATACTTCCGTTCGTTCTCGATTTCAGAGAAAATGAAGTCGTCTTCCATCTCATCTGCCGAGACCACATATTGCGCCTCGCAGCTATAGCTGCCGGGCTCGAAGGCGCCGATCCAATGTTTATCTTCAATGACAGCACTTTGGCTCAAAGCAACGACTTCCGCCATTTCTTCGCTCTCGGCCTCTACCTCCACTACCGCGACCTCGAAAACCGGACGGACGAGCCTTACCAGAAATTTTCTTTGTTGCATCTATCCCTCCATCTGAGTAACAGCCACGGGCCATTTTGATCAGGATGGTCAGTGCAGCTACAGGATTGCCCGCATCGGTTTTAAAGGGCATTGATCATGAAGACATCCCATTTATTTCGCTTTCCAGGCTCTGCAACCTGGCCAGAATCTCCTCTACCGTTAAGTATTCACCGAAAATCATGTTCTTCATTTCGCGATAATCAGCCTGCACCGCCGCTAGCACATGTCCATCCGGCACGAGTCGCAACGTTCCAGGCTTTGCCAGATCATACCTGGCCCACCCGCGCGGATAGAATCGTTGCTTGAACTCGACGACCCCTGCAAGCAAGTCCAGGTTGGCCAGGGCAAGCTCCCTGACAGAGGATGTGGCCATTTTGGCCAGGTCGTAGTAGTGCCGGGAATTTCGCGGTGGCTGGGCGCTCCCTCCCGGGCGATTGGCTTCGTGATGCAGAATGGTCGCTTTTTCCCAGAAGGTGCGCTCAGCCCTGATCGCCTTCACTTGACATTCGACTCGCTCAAAGACGGCGGGGAAGGCTTCAGCGGCATATGGTCGGATCATATATTCGCTGAAAGGCAGCCAGGAAGCCAGGGGGCCGATCTCCAGCCGCACCTCGGGGCGTAGATAGGTGTCAGAAAAAGCGCCCGGGTAACGGATATTCAAAACATGGGGGTCCGCTCTGTCGACCTCGCACTGACAGATTGGCGCGATGCACTCAGTCACCATTGGCAGCAGTTCTCCGGCGATAAAGGCCTGGGCCTGCTCATTAATGGCTCTGTTCAGTTTTTCCTGCTTTGATTTGGAACGTGCGGCCTCAGGGTTTTCACCGGTCAAAATGGTCCAGTCCAGAATCAGGTCGATGTCTTCCGAGAAGCGTTCAATCAAACCGAAGACCTTGGAAAGGCTTGTGCCGCCTTTGAACATAAGGACATGCGCCAGGGGCGGGTGGGCGAAGAGTTTGTCCAAGGTCCAGGTAACCCAAAAATCCTTTTCCACAATCGCTGCCGTCATGCCACGGGATATCGCCGTCTCGGAAAAGAGTTCGCTTCGTTCAGCCGCCGATATTGTCGCGATCTTGTCCATTTTCTCCCTCCCGGCAAATCTCCTTGATGCACTCGTAGACCCAGCCGGTGACCGTTTTGGTGTCTTTCAGAATTTTGGGGCACATCTTCAAGACAATTTCGTTGCGGATTTTTTCAAGAATCTCCGGCGTAATCCTTTCCTTGCCCAGGGTTTTAAGTGCCTGAACGATGATGCCGCTTTCTCTATATTTGAAGCCAATGTCTTTGAGCGCTGTTTTTTTGAATTCCAGTTTATAGGCGCCAATAGCGTAAGAGCGGTTGGGGCCATCGGAAAGATATACGTATTTTCCCGGAACTTGGGTCGACAGGCCTAGCAGGTTCAATGCGGCATCACCACCAGGCTGAATGCGCCAGTTGAATTTGCGGGCAAAAGCCTGGGCCACTTGGTCGAAATCGGGGCTCAAGGTCTTGCCCAGCAGCTCGCTGTATTTGGGGTAATCGTACATTCCCCGACAAATCCGGCGAATTTTTCCTTCTTCAGCTAGATCGGACAGAGCGTTATCGATCTGTCTCCGGTTAAAACTGCCAACAAATTCATTGGGGAAAAAGACCCAACCCCTCCCGTGCCCGTATATTCTATAAAGTAATTTATTATTGATACTTTGCATGAAATCCCTCCGGATTTACTTCTAGAAAAATATACATCTTTTTCTAGAAATATTCCAGAGCGAATCGGGAAGATTTTTTTACCGTACAAGGCCTGGTTTCTCCAACTCCTCCAAAATCCGCACCATCGCCAACGTATCCAATTGGCAATACGCAAGCATCGCCCGCCGCAACTCCGCAAGCGCCACCGAATCCTCAAGCGCACACATCTCATGATAAGCCTGCATCGCCGCCATGCCGTTGGCGATATCCAGCCCTTCGTAGGAAAGCTCCGGCACCATGGCCGGCAGCACCTCCTTGATCGAATAGGAACCGCGCATCGGCCAACGATAGATGTATCGCTTCTTGAACGGCAGCATCAGGTCGCGCACGTTGGCCACCCGCTTTTCGATAGCCTCGGCCAGATCGGGGAACAGTGCGGCTAGTTCCCGCAAGACGCTCTTCTCAAAAGCCTGATTATAGGTCAAAACACAGGCATCGGCGGGAATGGCAGCGAGCAGATGTTCAATCAACTCACGGCGCGGATCGATATTGGGCGGGGCCAGATATTCAAAGTGCTGCGGTTCGGCACCCGCTTCCGTTTGGATATGCAGCGAATACTGAAAAGGCACCTTCTGATACGGGCGGACGCCGTCGAAAGGCGGGATCGGGGTATCGAAGGTTTCGAAATCGAGATGGCAAAGCGGGTACCAGAGGCTGTCGAGAAAGTTTTTGACCTGAGGCAGGTTGATCGCATCCTGACGGTTCAGAGTTGCCTCGGCCTGCTGCCGCTGGGCGGGGTTGAGTTCATCCAGCGACACATCGGCAAGGCGGATGATCCCGCGCCGGTAAAGCTCGAACTTATCGACACCGAGGCCGCGCAGATCAAAAATCGAATCTTCGGGAATATGTTGCCAACAATAGGGAATGTAATCGCATTCGTAGGGGTCTTTGCAGTGCGGGCCGATGTCGACCGGAGGTTCGCCCCCGCCGCGCAAAGTCGCACGTAATTCCTCGACGGTGGCCGGCATACCCTGCAGACGCGCCAGAACCTTGAGACTGACATCCTCGCTGGCGAACAGCTTGTCGACCTCGATGTCTCCCTGGCGCACATAGCTGTTATCGATATGCACCAGAAAGCACTTGGAGACGGACAGGCCGCAACCGTTGAGCACATACTGCTGCACGGCCACGTCGTCGAGATTGACATCCTTGACCGAGGTGCCCATCTTGACCTCGTGGATCTGCCAGGCATCGCCATCGCGCACCAGGATATCAACCTTGACGAAAATGGCGGAGAAGGAAAAGGTCGCTTCGTAAATGACCTGCGCGCCGCTGGCGATGAGTTGCCGGGTGCGGGCCAGCTGCTCGGAAAAGGACAGCCCCTCGAAAGGCACCTCGGTACCGCCGGGAAAAAGCTGCTGGGCGAGGATGCCGACCTCGGTACCGAGATCGAATTTAGCCTGCAGCTCCGGCTTTTCGGGAAGGGTAAAATCGGGAGGATTTTTGGCCAGCCACAGCGCCTTGTGGCACTGCAGACCTTTAAGGATCAATGACTTGCTGAGACCTGAACCCATCCTGCCCTCCCCGCAGCTGATAACACCCCATGAACAGGTTGTTATGATGGCACAAGGGAGGCCGGTTGACCACCATATTTAGCGATTTCACACGATCGAAAAACGAGGGGGCGGTTCAAGGTTCAAGGTTCAAAGGACAAGAAAAACCAGTGATTGGTAACTGGTAATTGGTGATTAGATAAATACATTTTCGGTCTATGGCCATCTTCCCCTTGTGACACTGCCGAAACGAAGCCACCGGCGGGCGAAACAGGCGGACGACTGAGCGCAGCGAATCCCGTCCGCCCGTCCGACGGTTGCGCAGTGTAGGGTACCCGCCGCAGGCGGGCCAGGAGCGGGGTGCCGTTCTCTGCTTACTCTCTTTTGGTGTGAAAAGAGAGTAAGGCGCCGCGCGGGGGCGCGACCCCGCGGTCTTGAAGTTGCAGTTGGTGTAAAGAGCTAAAACCGTTACTTCAACTTGATTTCGCGAAATGGCGCATCTGGCAATTAAAGCTGCTGCGCCGTTTGCCGTTACTCCCCTTGTGACGCAGCCGGAACGAAGCAGCCGGCGGGCGAAACAGGCGGACGACTGAGCGCAGCGAATCCCGTCCGCCCGCCCGTCGGTGGCGTAGTGGAGGGTACCCGCCGCAGGCGGGCCAGGAGCGGGGTGCCCTTTTTCTGCTTACTCTATTTGGGCAAGCAAAAAGAGTAAGGCGCCGCGCGGGGGGCGCGACCCCGCGGTCTTGAAGTTGCATTTGATGTAAAGAGCTAAAACCATTACTTCAACTTGATTTCGCGAAATGGCGCATCTGGCAATTAAAGCTGCTGCGCCGTTTGCCGTTACTCCCCTTGTGACGCAGCCGGAACGAAGCAGCCGGCGGGCGAAACAGGCGGACGACTGAGCGCAGCGAATCCCGTCCGCCCGCCCGTCGGTGGCGTAGTGGAGGGTACCCGCCGCAGGCGGGCCAGGAGCGGGGTGCCCTTTTTCTGCTTACTCTATTTGGGCAAGCAAAAAGAGTAAGGCGCCGCGCGGGGGCGCGACCCCGCGGTCTTGAAGTTGCAGTTGGTGTAAAGAGCTAAAACCGTTACTTCAACTTGATTTCGCGAAATGGCGCATCTGACAATTAAAGCTGCTGCGCCGTTTGCCGTTACTCCCCTTGTGACGCAGCCGGAACGAAGCAGCCGGCGGGCGAAACAGGCGGACGACTGAGCGCAGCGAATCCCGTCCGCCCGCCCGTCGGTGGCGTAGTGAAGGGTACCCGCCGCAGGCGGGCCAGGAGCGGGGTGCCCTTTTTCTGCTTACTCTATTTGGGCAAGCAAAAAGAGTAAGGCGCCGTGCGGGGGCGCGACCCCGCGGTCTTGAAGTAGAAGTACTGAGACTTTACACTCCAAATTCGCCGATCCCAAGCAGAGGCGCAACCCCACGGTGTTGGTTTTATCCAATGCCGACCCTACAATTGCACATCCCGCGCAATTTTACCCAACGCCGCGGCAATAGCGCCCGGAGATTCGGGGGTGGGATCAAGATCCATGACGCGGTCCGGGTTTCTCTTGGAAATGCCGTACAGGTAGGTTTTGTCGTAGTAATCGAGCACCGCATGGGTGGCGGTGGCATAATCGCCATCAGCGATGGCCTGCAGGGCGAGACGGGTTTTTTCCCCACCGAGGCGCTTGCTGATATTGCTGACCGCACCGGCCAGTTTTTCCGGCGAAACACTGCCGTAGTCGTTGCAGAGACGTTCGACCCGGGCTTCGCGCGACACATGGATACACACCAGAGGCGCATTGCGCATCTGTCTGAACAGACCATCATTGACGATCACGCTACCGATCCTGCGGCTCTCGTCTTCGACCCAGATCGGTTGCTCAGGCTGCAGGGTCTGCAGCACGGCGTGGACATCGTTTTCGAACTGTTCGGTGGTCGGTTGCTCGACATCGTCCAGCGCGCCGAAGGCCGACCCCCGGTGGCAGGCCAAACCTTCGAGATCGAGAACCTGCTGCCCCCGTTGTTGCAGACTATGCAGAATCTCGGTTTTACCGCTACCGGTCATACCCCCGAGCACCAGCAGTTGCAAAGGCTTCTCGTAGTCCGCCAGGACGCACTTGCGATAAGCCTTGTAGCCCCCCTGGAGCAATCCGACCCGATACCCGACCTGGCCCAACAGCCAGGCCAGCGATGCGCTGCGCATGCCGCCGCGCCAGCAATGCACCAGAACCTGTCTGGAATCGGTGACGGCCTGAACCTGCCGGATATATTCCGTCAGGCGCGGTCCGACCATCTCCAATCCGCGCAGCACCGCCGGCTCCCGGCCCTGCTGTTTGTACAGCAGGCCGATTTCGTGTCTTTCTTCATCGGAAAACAGCGGCAGGTTCCGGGCACCGGGAATATGGCCCTTGCGGAACTCGGAAGGAGTACGGACATCGAATACCGGATGTCGGGTTGCCTGCTGCAAAAAAAGTTCGGGAGTGTACGGCCGTTGGCTCATGATGGGGATGCTATCCTGTCTTTACGCGATCAGAGCTTTGATTTCGTCGGAGCTGAAGCTGTAACGCTCCTTGCAGAATTCGCAAACCACGCTGGTCTGCTCGTCCTTGGCGGCCATATCCTTCAACTCCTCCTCACCGAGGGTCTTGAGCATACCCAGCACCTGGGAACGACTGCAGGTGCAACGGAACACCAGCGGCGTCTCTTCGTTGCGCCCCAGGGGGATGCCGGCAAACAGCTCCTCGATAATCTGCCGGGGGCCTTTGCCGTCGCGCAGCAACGTGGTGATCGGCGGCAGGGCCACGAGGCGCTCCTCAAGCAGCGCGATAAGGGCCTCTTCGCCCTCGGGCAGGGCCTGCACCAGAAGGCCGCCGGCGGCGGAGATGCGGCCGTCTTTTTCCAGATAGACCCCCAGGGCGACGGTGGAGGGCACCTGCTCGGAGGAGGTCAGATAATAGGCCAGATCCTCGGCAACCTCGCTGCTGTAGAGCTGCACCATGCCGCGATAGGGTTCCTTGAGACCGAGGTCCTTGACGACATGCAGAAAACCGGCCCGGCCGATGGCAGCCGGCACGTCAAAGCCTGTTTCGGTGGGGGCGATGCCGGAGATCGGCTCCTTGACCGAGCCGCGCACCTGCCCCAGGGCGTCGGTCTCGGCGTGCAGTTTTTTGACCGGCCCGTTGCCTTCGATCATCAATGCCAGGCGTTGGTCGCCTTTGAGCAGACTGCCCATGAGGGCCGTGCCGGTGACCAGGCGCCCCAGGGCGACGCTGGCGGTGGGATCGGTGCCCTGGCGCCGGCAGATGGCATCGACCAGTTCGGTGGTAACGGCAGCGGTGGCACGCAAGGTGCCGTCCTGGGTGGCAACGCGGACGAGATGATCCTTCATGATGCTTCCTTATGGGTATGCGTGCCGGCGACAGGCCGGTATCGCATGGGAAAACTTGCCCGGAGAGGACAATGCGGTTATAGTCTTGCACGATAGCGGGCTCATGCTACCGGAAATGGCCCGGTTCTGACAAGACTTCATATTCACGGAGGATAGCATGAAAATCATTCTGCCGGTGGCGGGCAAAGGCACGCGACTGCGCCCACACACCCACACGCGCGCCAAATCCCTGGTGCAGGTGGCGGGTAAAACGGTTCTGGAACATATCATCGAACGTCTCAAGGTGCTGGCCGCCGACGAGTTGATTTTTATCACCGATGAAAATGGACAGCAGATCGAAGCGTTTATGAAACGCGTCTTTCCCGACCTGAACTGCAGCTACATCGTACAGAAGGATCGTCTCGGACCGGCCCACGCCGTAGCTCTGGCCGACCCCCGCATTGCCGAGGGCGACGATGTGCTGGTGGTCTTCAACGACACCATCTTCGTCACCGATCTGACCCGCATTCCGGAACTGTGCGCGGAAGCCGACGGTTTGATCTATTCGAAGGAAGTCGAGGATTATCAGCGCTTCGGCGTTAACGTGATCCGCAACGGCATCATCGTCGACATGGTGGAAAAACCCGACACGCCGGTCTCGCGCCTGGCCCAGGTGGGGCTGTACTACCTCAAGGATGCCAACCGTTTCATGCAGTATCTCGATCAGGCCATCCAGGCCGGCGACACGGTCAAAGGCGAATTTTACCTGCCGGCGGTGTTTATGCGCATGGTCAACGACGGCCTGCGCTTCCGCGCGCCGGAAATCGATGCCTGGCTCGACTGCGGCAAACCCGAGACCCTGCTCGAAACCAACCGTTACCTGCTGGAAGAACGCCACAGCTGCCAGGGCGACCTCATCGACACCGTGGTCATCCCGCCGGTCTTTATCGCCGACGGCGTGACGGTACGCGGCAGCATTATCGGCCCCTATGTCTCCCTGGCCACCGGCACGACCGTCGAGGCCAGCATCGTCCGCGACTCCATCGTCAATGCCGACTGCCAGGTCAAAGACGCCAATCTGCGTTTCAGCATTCTCGGCAACGGCGTGCGTCTGGCCGGTTCGCCGCGGCGCATGAATATCGGCGACGACTCGCTGATCGAAATGGACAGCTGATATACAACGACCCGCCCCCTGCACTTTGGCAAGGGGCGGGTCTTTTTTCACCCGCGGGATCGGCTAACCGGCCGTCCCCCTGGCGGCTATGCAAACGACTGCCGCCCCTCCGGATCATCCGTACCCTCATTCCCCCCAAACAACAGGGACCCATCGCGCGGCCCCGGTGCGGCCAGGCACAACCCCAGATAGATGGCCGCCGCCAGGTCGACCTCTTCCAGCGGTACCTGCTCGTCCCAGGTATGGGCGGTCTCCAGCGAACCGGGCCCCAGCAGTAAAGGCCGGGTGCCTTTTTCATAAAACAGGTTACCGTCGGAGTGGGAACGAAAGGCGGTAAACGCCAGTGGCCGTGCCAGACGGGGATACAGCTCTGCCAGAGCGTGCCCCGGCCAATGGTCGCTGCCGAGATCGTAACTGCGACTCGCCCAGGGAATCTCCACCTCGAGTTCGAGTCCGGGGATATGCCGACGGGCCACGTCGAGGCGCCGCCGCAAAGTCGCGATGGTCCGGTCGAGATCGAGAGTCGGTGCCAGGTGCAGATCGATCCACGTCTCACAGCGATCCGGCACCACGAAACCGGCCTGGGATGAATTCATTTCGCGGATGGAGTAGACCAGACCGCTGTCAGGCTTGCGCAGCAGCGGTATGCGGCCCAGCTGCAGCAACACGCGCAGCATCGACTCCACGGCATTGTGGCCCTGCTCCGGCAGGCAGGAATGACTGCGCCGCCCGCTGGTGGTCAGCACCACCTCCACGTAGCCGTAATGCGCGCAGCAGGCCTGCAGGCCGGTCGGCTCGCCGATGACCACCCAGGCGGGCCGGCGTTCGGCGAGAAAAGCCAGACTGCCGGCACCGTCCTCTTCTTCGCCCACCACCAACAGCAGCCCCACCGACGGCTGCTGTTCGGCAGGCAGGTTTTCGGCCAGGGTCAAAAAAGCTTCGACCATGGCCGCGCAACCGGCTTTCATATCGGCGCTGCCGAGCCCGTGGAAGGTGCCACCCTGCTGACGCGGCCCCGTTTCCTGAAGATCCCAGTCGGCCACGGTATCCACATGCCCCACCAGGTAAAAATCGGGTTCGCCAGCCCCCAGCACGCAACGCAAATTGAAGCGGGTCTCGTCAAGGGGCTCCCGATACACGGTCAAACCCGCATCCTGCAGGGTTTTTTCGAGAAACAGCTGAATATCCTCCTCCTTACCCGAGGGGGAATAGATCTCCACCATCTCCCACAACAATCGATGCAAACGGTCGCGACGCAGGTGCGAACGCAAGGTTTCCCAACGTGTCACCATGGCTCTCCTATTTTTTGCGCGGGCGGGTCAAATTGAGGCTCAGATAGACGTGTTCGCGCGGGTTCCCGAACCCCTGCTTACGGAAAAAAGAGATGGCCGCCTCATTGTCGGCCGCGGTATCGACGATGATCATACGCACACCCTGGTCATGCATGCGGCGGCGCAGCTCGCGAAACAGGCCCTGGCCAACCTTGGCCTTTTGCACATTCGGACGCACACCGAGCCACACCAGATAGCCGTATTTCCACGGGCCGCGCTGCTTTTCCACCGTCGTACCGAGGGCGAATCCGACGATGCGATCCTCCCACTCGGCCACCAGACAGAGTTCGGTGTCGGAGTTGAACAGCGTGGTGATTTCGTACTCGTCCCAGGTCCGGTACAGGGTCGGAGAAAATTCGGCGGTAAACACTTCCTCGCCGATATGAAACACCTCGGGCAGATCGTCGATGGTCATTTCGCGAACGCAGAGCTTGTTTTGCGCCGATACATCCTGTGAGGTCATAGGGTGCGTTCCTTGTCTGTTGATCGTATCGTTTGGGTTTTACGGCCAGGGACTTTTTCCAACCCGGTGATTAGTGATAAGTGATTAGTGACTGGTGATGGGTAAAAAACTCCTTACTGCTGCATTTATTCGATACGCGCTACCGCCCCCACCCTGCCAGTTTGAGCATCAGGTGGAGGTCAAACGGGATTCATGCAGAAACAACCAGTCACTAATTACTAATCACCAGTCACAGTCTATGGCCGTCCAGCAAAAGTTTAACAAATCGAGCGGTTTGTGGAGCTTGCACGGCCGTTATATTATCGTTATGATAACCAGCGGCCGGGCCACAAGCAGCCGGTCCTTCCTATCGAATTCCGCGAGGTGCTCATGTCCGAAGCGTTGCTCAAAACTTTACCCTATCTGGCCCCGCCCCTGCTGGGGGCGATGATCGGATACGTTACCAATTATATCGCCATCCGCATGCTTTTCCGGCCGCTGCGTGCCTGGCGGATTTTCGGCGTGCGGGTGCCCTTGACACCCGGCATCATTCCGTCCAAACGGGAGGAACTGGCGCGCCGCATCGGCGATATGGTCGGCAGCCATCTGGTGACCTCCGACGAGGTGGCGCAGGCGCTGCAGCGGGAAAGTTTTCAGCTCGAATTGCGCCAGGCGGTGGCGGGTAAACTCGGCGGATTGCTCGACAAGGAACTCGGCCCACTGTGTGACCTGGTGCCGGACAAGTTCAAGGAGCGGTTCCAGGAACTGACCGAAACACTGCGATGGAAAGCGGTTCGGGGTCTGTTCGAATATCTGGAAAGCCCGGCATTTAAAGCCCGCCTGGAAGCCTGGCTGCAGGAAAAAAGCGATGCCCTGCTGGCACGGGAACCGGCCAGCCTGCTGGGCACACTGCAGCGTAACGCCCTGGAACGCCATGTACGGCGCAAAGCCGTCGCCTGGCTGCAATCCGACAAGGTCGGTCGCCAGGCCGGCCAGCTGGTGGATGAACAGCTGCAGAAGCTGCTGGAATCGTCGCAGCCGTTGCGGGAACTGGTGCCGGACGATCTGGTCGACGGCGTGCAGCGCTGGATCGAAGGGGAGTTGCCGCCGCTGATGGAGCGACTGCTGACATTGCTGCAGGACCCGCAGGTGCGTCAGCGCCTGGCGGAACGGGCCCAGGAAGCGATTGCCGGATTCACCGAGTCCCTGGGCATGATGGGCGGACTGGTGGCGGGGTTTCTCACCCCCGAGAAGATCAGCGAGTACCTGCCCGGCCTGCTCGACCGGGCCGGTGACGAAATCGGCCGCTGTCTGGCCGAGGAACAGACCCGCCGGCGCATCGCCGAGGTGATACGGGAACGGTTCGATGATCTGCTGGAAAAATCCCCGGCGGACCTGCTGAGCAAGGTGCCTTACGGCCGTATCGCCCGCATCCGGCGTTTCGTACGGGCCCGGGTGGTGGTGACCCTGCGTGGCGCAGCGGCCGGCAAATCCCTGGAGGCACTCTTCGACCGCATGCTCGACCCCTTGCGCCAGCGCACCCTGGGGGAATTGCTGACGGACCTGCTGCCTACGGGCGGGATGCCCATGGCGCGGCGCGCCCTTACCGAGCGTCTGCGCACGGCCATATGTTCGCCGGCAGCGCAGGCCGCGCTTGACAGGGAACTGGCGGTCCTGATTGAAAACTGGCTGTTTGAGCATCCCCTGGGACGGTTGTCGGCACGCATGTCGAGCGAAGTGCGCCAGGAACTGGAAGATGGCCTCCATGCCCAGCTGGTGCAGCTGTTGAGCCGCGAAGTTCCGCCGCTGGTCGACTCCCTGGATGTCAGCCGTATGGTCGAGGACAAAGTCAACAGCCTCGATATCCTGGCCGTGGAAAGCCTGTTGCTCGGCATCATGCAGGAGCAGTTCAAATACATCAATCTGTTCGGCGCGTTGCTCGGCGGCATTATCGGTACGGTGAATCTGCTGGTGATGGGGAGTTTCTAAACGCATATCCGGGAACCAGATCACCCTAGCAAGGGAGTGTTTTCATGTTTGTCGTACGGGGCCTGCTCGGTTTGCTGGCGCTTATCATCATTGCCTGGCTGTGCAGCGAAAATCGTCGCCGGCTGCCGGTTAAAACCTTGCTGGCAGGGCTGTCCTTTCAGATCCTGCTGGCCCTGCTGTTGCTGAAACTGCCGGGCTTTCGCGGTTTTTTCCTGTCTCTCAATCAACTGTTCCTGGCCCTGGATCGCGCCACGGCCGCCGGCACGGGGCTGGTTTTCGGGTATCTGGGCGGCGGCCCCCTGCCCTTTGTCGAGACGACTCCCGGCAGCGCGTTTATCCTCGGTTTCCGTTCCCTGCCCCTGGTGCTGGTCATGAGCGCCCTGTCGGCACTGCTGTTTTATTGGCGCGTTCTGCCGCTGGTGGTGCGGCTGCTGTCGGGCCTGCTGCGGCGGGTGCTGCCCATCGGCGGTGCGGTTGCGGTCGGCGCAGCGGCCAACATCTTCGTCGGCATGGTGGAGGCACCGTTGCTGATCCGCCCGTACCTTAAAACCCTCAGCCGCAGCGAACTGTTTATGGTCATGACCTGCGGCATGAGTACCATTGCCGGCACCATGCTGGTGCTGTATGCCGGTTTCCTGCAGCATGTCATTCCCGATGCCCTGGGGCATATTCTCATCGCGTCGCTGATCAGCGCGCCGGCCGCGATCGTCATTGCCCAGGTCATGGTCCCCCCCGACGGTCCCCCGACGGACGGCGGGCTGGCCACCCTCGAACCGGCTGACAGTGCCATGGATGCCGTCACCAGGGGAACCAGCGAGGGGCTCAAACTGTGGCTGAACATCCTGGCCATGCTCATCGTGCTGGTGGCGCTGGTCTACCTTGCCAACGAACTGCTGGGCCTGCTGCCCGCCATGGACGGACGGGCCTTGACCCTGCAACGGCTGCTCGGCTGGCTGCTGGCACCCGTGGCCTGGGTCATCGGCATCCCCTGGCAGGAAGCCACCACGGCCGGCAGTCTGCTCGGCACCAAGGTCATCCTCAACGAACTGCTGGCTTACCTCGACATGGCGCGACTGCCGGCGGCCGCCCTGTCGGAGCGCAGCCGTCTGATCCTGGCCTATGCGCTCTGCGGTTTCGCCAATTTCGGCTCGCTGGGCATCATGATCGGCGGCATGGGCACCATGGTTCCCGAACGGCGCAGCGAAATCGTAAATCTGGGGCTGAAATCGATCATGGCCGGCACCCTGGCTACCTGTATGACCGGCGCGGTGATCGGCATGTTGTAAGCATCTTCCCGGATTGTCGGGTATGCTTGAGTTACCGGCGTGGCACCTGCTACTTCCGCTGACGGTACGAATTATGCCCCGACAATCGATACTCCCGACGCAAAGGCCGTGATGATAACCTCCCATGGTAAATACCGTTTTCCCTGGCGCAGCGGCAACCGCTTCCGGTTGCTGGTCGATGGCGACCGGTTTTTCCCTGCCATGGAAGCCTCCATTGCGGAGGCGCGGCGCTATGTACTGGTGGAGATGTACCTGTGCGAATCGGGCCAGGTCACCGAGCGCTTTTTCAGGCAACTGCGAGCAGCGGCAAAACGCGGGGTACGGGTGTGTGTGCTGCTCGATGCCTACGGCGCCCTGGGGTTGCGCCGCAGTGACCGCAAACGGCTCACCGATGCCGGGGCGGAACTTGCTTTTTACAACCCCCTGCGATTTTTCCGCTGGCGCAGCAACCTGCTGCGGGACCACCGCAAACTGCTCATCGTCGATGGCAATATCGCCTTCACCGGCGGCACCGGCTTGATCGATTCCTTCGATCCGCGTATCGAATCCGGCACCTGGTGGCATGAAGTCATGTTGGAAGTCCGTGGTCCCTGTCTGGCCGACTGGCAGGCGCTTTTTGCGCGCACCTGGAACCGCTGGGCCAACAGCGCGCTGTCCGAGGTTCCCGGCGGCGCCTGGCAGCAGAGCGATGGCTGTCAGGGGCGCGTCACCGTGCAGAGGGGCATCAAGGGCCGTTCCGAAATCATGCGCTCCTACGTCCGCCAGACCCGCCGGGCTCGACGCAGGGTGTGGCTGGCAACGGCTTATTTCGTACCGTCCTGGAAATTGCGTCAGGTGCTGCGCCGCAGTGCCCGCCGCGGCCGGGACGTGCGGCTGCTGCTGCCCGGCGCCTTGAGTGATCATCCGGCGGTCTGGTACATGGGGCGGCGTTACTACCACCGTCTGCTGAAAGCCGGGGTGCGGATTTTCGAATACCAGCCGCGTTTTACCCATTTCAAAATGCTGCTGTGCGACGACTGGCTGAGCCTCGGTTCCAGCAACGCGGACGCCTGGAATTACCGCTGGAACCTGGAAGCCAATCAGGAAGTGCAGGATGTCGACCTCAGCGAACAAGCCGCGAGCTTGCTGGAAGCCGACTTCGCCCGCAGCGTGGAGATTCGGCTGGAGGACTGGGTGGTGCGTTCCTGGCGCAAACGGCTGCGGGAATGGTTCTGGGGAAAGGTGCAGGCTTTTCTGGGATGGTTCAGTGATCGTGACGTTACTCGACAGAATCTCGATCGGGAACTTTAAGAGCCGTCTTGAATCACCACAGAAGCCTCAAGGCCCCTGCGGTGATTCAATAATTATGATCTTTTCCCCATAAGGGTGAAAGAGAGCCACCGCGTCAAACGATGATCATCGATTCTCTACCTGGAATTGTGGGACGCTGCGGCTCAAAACTTATTGTGAAGCCGAATGAAGAATTGGTCGCCACTTGCACTGACAGACATATATCCCCAAAGCGTTTCCCCTATCAGAGCACCTATGGCAGCACCACCAATATCCACGGCGTAATCGCCATAACAAAATTTTTCGTCCGTCGCCTCCTTCACCAGGCCCGGGAGCGATCCGACAACGGTTGAGACCAGGATTCGTTGCCCTACATTCAAGTTTTCGGCCTGATAAAACAACAATGTGTCGGTAAGAAAACCAAACGTTGTTGAGTATGCTGCATGTAACGTAAAACTATCATCGGCAAAAGAGAGCGAAGGACTAAAAACAACTAACAATAAGGATAAGCCAATAATTGTTTTCACTGATATCCCCCTTTCTATTACGTTGCAAAACCAGTTGTTAGTAAGAGAGGACCTGCGCTTTATTGGGCTATACTTATTTTTCAGAGAGAGTTAGTCGCTCATAACAATGAAAATAGTTTCTTGTCTATTTCCAACGTTACCAGAAGAAGTCCCAGACTCAACACAACAAGCTTGAATTTATGTGTTTTGCCAAAAATTAATATGAATAGCTGCTGACTGAGGCAACACTCAAACATTTAGATGAAGATTATTATTTTAAACAAATGTAGTTTGGAACGCCCAGTTCAAAGATAAAGGTTTTCATTGCCATGGTAAAACGACTTAAAAACAAAATAATATTGTTAGCCGTATTATTGATTGTCTCTATTGGCAGCTACTTCGGATGGCTGGCGCTCCATAAGAAAGAGACCGTCAGCGTTCTTGCGACGGACGTAGTCAGTCGGGGACCGGTGCGGCAGGTACTGGAACAGACCGGTATCGTCAAAACCCAGGTGGGTGCTATCGTCAAAATCGGCACCAGGGCCACCGGTACCATCGAAAAGATGCTGGTGCAGGTGGGGGATCGGGTCAGCCGGGGTCAGCTGGTAGCACGCATCGACAACCGGGAGATCCGCGCCCAGGTGGCCGAAGCACGGGCCGGTCTGCGAACCGACGAAGCCGAACTGCAACGGGTGCGACGCATCGAGCCTTTGAACATCGAAGAAGCGCAGGCCGAGTTGGCGCTGACCCGCGCCCAGGCGGAATATCTGCGCAGCAATTACCAGCGCATCCGCCAATTGGCGGCGGAGGGCATCGTTTCACAGGACGAACTGGAAAACGCCCAGCAACAGGCGGAGGTTGAGACCCGTCGTGAGGCTGCGCGTCAAACCGCCCTCGAACGCCTTCAGCAGGAATACGAGGAAAACCTGCGCCAGGCGCAACTGGCCGTGCAGTCCTCCCGGGCCAAGCTGGACGCGTTGCAGGTGCGGCTGTCCTATACCGACATTCACAGCCCCATCGACGGCATCGTCAGCCAGGTAACCGCCCAGGAAGGCGAAACCATCGTCGCCGGGCTGCAGGTGGCCAATCTGATTACGGTGCTCGACACCTCGCGGCTGGAAATGTGGATTTACGTCGACGAAACGGACATCGGCCAGGTCAGCCCTGGGCAGCAGGTGGAATTCCGGGTCGACGCCTACACCGACAAGGTGTTCCCCGGCACCATTCAGACCGTCTACCCGGAGCCGGAAATCCGCGACAACATCGTGTATTACAAGGCGCTGGTCGCCATTCCCAAACCGGAAGCGGCCTGGCTGCGTCCCGAAATGACCACCCAGGTGCAGATCGTGGTGGCGGAAAAGGACGCGGTGCTGCGCTTGCCCAACGCCGCCCTGAAATGGGTCGACGGACGCCAGGTGGTGTTTCTGCTCCCCCCCGACGGCAAGGTGCGTGAGGTGCATCCCGAACTGGGTCTGACCGGCCTGCTGGAAAGCGAAATTCTGCAGGGACTGCAGGAAGGAGACCGTGTCGCGACCCAGGTGGTGCTTGCCGCCAACGGCAAAAAACGAAAGAACAAACCATGAGCGATCCGAATCCGATCATCCGGCTGCAGAACATCCAAAAGACCTTCACCCTCGGCGACCTGGATATCGACGTGCTGCGCGGCGTCAGTCTGGATATCGGGCAGGGTGAATTCGTCGCCTTGCGGGGGGCTTCCGGGTCGGGCAAATCGACCCTGATGCACATCCTCGGACTGCTCGACCGCCCCACGGGCGGACAGTACCTGCTGCAGGGCGAGGATGTCGCCGGCTTGCCGGATGATCGCCTCAGCGCGCTGCGCAACCGACTGTTCGGCTTCATCTTCCAGACGTTTTATCTGATCCCCTACGTTTCCGCGCTCGAGAACGTCATCCTGCCCGGCCTCTACGGCGCCACTCCGGCGCGACATCTGCGCCAGCGGGCCGAGGAACTGCTGGGCCAGGTCGGTTTGGCGGATCGCCTGCACTTTCGCCCCGGGCAACTCTCCGGCGGCCAGCAGCAGCGGGTCGCCATGGCCCGCGCCCTGCTCAACGATCCCCAGGTATTGCTGGCGGACGAACCGACCGGGCAGCTCGATTCCGCCACCAGTACGGAAATCATGGCCCTGCTCCGGAGCATTCACAGTCAGGGGCGCACGGTCATTCTGGTCACCCACGACGCCGCTACGGCCGACTATGCCGAGCGGGAGGTATTGCTGCATGACGGCCTGGTCCAGGATCACTGAAACCCTGCTGATTGCCTGGCGTTGTGCCGGCATGGCGCGCCACGCCTTGTGGGCCGCCAAAACCCGCAGCCTGTTCGTGGTGGCGGGGGTGGCTCTCGGCATCGCCTCTTTGACCATCATCGTCGCTGCGGTGGACGGCGCCGAGCGCAAGGCCAACGAGATGGTGCGGATTTTCGGCCCCGATGCGGTTCTGGTCCTCGGCGGCAACATCGAAAGCCGGGCCGTGGGCCAGCGCACCCTGACCCTTTCCTACGAGGATAATGCCGCACTGCGCCGGGCGCTGCCGGGAGCTTACCTGGTGGTGCCCATGCGCGCCAAATCGAATGTCCAGGTGCGCTACGGCGGCCAGGTAACGCAGGTGCCCCTGGTGGTGGGAACCTCGGAAGGCTATGCCCGTGCCTGGGACTGGCCCTTAAGCGAAGGGCGGGATCTATCCGCCGAGGATCTGGCGCGCAGCGCCCGGGTCGGCCTGATCGGCGACACCGTTTCCCGGGAACTGTTCGGCGATGCCTCGCCCATCGGTCGCACGGTGCTGATGGACCGTTTCCCGCTGCAGATCGTCGGTCGTTTGAGTTATCGGGGCGTATCGGGCGGAAGTGGATCGGTCGACAATCGCATCATCATCCCGATCACCACCCTGACCAAACGCTTCAACCTGGATCGCAAATACTTTCGCGCCTTGCGGGTCAAGTTCCACAATCCGGAATACATGCCGCAGCATGTCGCCAATCTGCGCAGTCTGCTGCGGCATCTGCACGGCCTGCGGCCCGAGCAGGAAGACGACTTCAGCATTCTGACAGCCGATGAGGTTCTCAAGTTCCTGTCGACCTTCAAAGGCGGGCTGGTACTGTTTCTCGGCGTCACCGCAGTCGTGGCCATGGTGGTCGGCGGTTTTGTACTGGCCAACCTGTTTTACCTCGGCGTCGATGAACGACGCTCCGAAATCGGTCTGAAAATGGCCCTCGGTGCGCCGCGCTGGGCGATTCTGGTGCAGATTCTGCTGGAAGCGGTCGGGCTGACCCTGATCGGCGCGCTGCTCGGGATGGGACTGGGCATAGCCCTGGGGCAGCTGCTGGCGCGCCTGGGCGTGCTGAAAATCCTTTTTTCGTGGAAAGTGTTCGGCTTCGCCCTGTTCGCCTCCCTGGCCATCGGCCTGATCTTCGGCCTCAAGCCGGCACGCCGTGCCGCATCCCTGGCACCCATCGAGGCACTTAAAGGCAATGGTTAAACTCGCCGCGGAGAATCGCCATGTTGTTCAGTATTAAAATAGCTCTGGCGTCCCTGCGCGCGCATTACGTGCGCACGATACTGGCCATGCTTGGCGTGTTGCTCGGCGCCCTGGCGCTGACCGGGGTACAGCACATTTCCCGCGCCATGTTGCTCAAAGCCGAACAGGAAACCGCCAAACTCGGCAGCAACCTGTTCATGGCACGTACCGGTCGGCTGGCGTTTCGTCCGGGACGACCTGGTCGGGTGCGTCACGAGGCGACCAACTTCACCTTGCAGGATGCCCGGGTGCTGGCCCAGGCCCTGCCGGCGGTACGCAAAGCGGCGCCGTTTGTCAGCGTCACCGTGCCGATACGCGCGGGCAATGTCAACATCAAATGCCAACTGGTGGCGACCAATCCCCAGTACCGGACGGTGCGCAATGCCGAACCCGCCGTCGGACGGTTTCTT
The DNA here is from genome assembly GCF_000012885.1 of Syntrophotalea carbinolica DSM 2380. Taxonomy (NCBI): domain Bacteria; kingdom Pseudomonadati; phylum Thermodesulfobacteriota; class Desulfuromonadia; order Desulfuromonadales; family Syntrophotaleaceae; genus Syntrophotalea; species Syntrophotalea carbinolica. Next base: position 333,766 of record NC_007498.2, on the reverse strand, counting down.
TCCGCCGCGGATGAGCGCCACAAAGCCAAGATCTGCGTGCTCGGTTCGAAAATCGCCGAGCGGTTGTTCGACCGGGCCGAAGCGGCCCTTGGCCAGCAGGTCTATTTTGATCGCGCCGTGCTGCGGGTAGCGGGCGTCATGCAAACCAAAGGCGCGGATATCGCCGGGGCCGATCAGGACGAGCAGGTATTCGTGCCCATGTCGACCTACCTGCGCCGCATGGCCAATCAGGACTGGATCACCGGCGTCTACCTGCAACTCGGCGACGAGGCGAACGTCGCCGCCGCCAAGCAAACCGCCAACGACATCCTGCGCCAGCGCCACCGCATCGATCCGGGCGAGGACGATGATTTTTCGGTGTTGACCGCCAAAGACACCATGCAGGTGCAGGAGCAGGCCCTGAGCCTGGTCAGCACCCTGGGACTGATCAGCTCCTCGGTATCCTTCGCCGTCGGCGGTCTGGGCATTTTATCCATCATGATCCTGCTGGTACGCTCCCGGCGGCTGGAAATAGGGGTGCGACGAGCGGTAGGAGCCCGGCGACGCGATATCGTCCGCCAGTTTCTGGTGGAAGCCGCCCTGATGGCCGGTATCGGCGGCTTATTTGGAGTACTGAGCGCCCTGGGGCTGGTCGTCATCGTGTGCCGCATCGGCCAGATGCCGCTGGTCTTCGAACCCGGACTGGTGCTCATCGCCCTGGCCGGCTCAGCCCTGCTGGGGCTGGTCGCGGGGGCCTATCCGGCCTGGCAGGCGGCGCAGGTGGAGATTCTCGATGTGTTGAAGAGTGATTGAAAAGCGGAAGGTAAAGTGATTGGTGACTAGTGACTGGTGATTAGTGACTGCATTCCCGATGCTTGGTTCTGAGGGGGTTAAGGTTCTACCCAACAGAATCGCACTCGCCCATTTCGACAGAAAGAAAAACGAACGATTTCAGCAACGCAGTTTCAAAAGCGGAAGAGCTCCAAAGAAAGCGGCGACGCCACCAACAATCTGCAAAAGAGTAACGTCCTCCGCCTCTCCGCGCCGGACATGCCTTCCCGGAGGGCAAGGCACTTTTTGCTTACTTTTTGTTGCCGTCTGGACAAAAAGTAAGGCGTCCGGCGGGACGCGACCCGCCGGTGTTGCCTGCAAAACTGTTGCAGACACCGACGCTGCTAAATTGAAAAAACCGCCAACGCGGTGTCCTGATGCTTGGTTCTAAAGGTGTTTAAGGTTTACCCAACAGAATCGTACTCGCCCGGATCGACAAAGAGAAAAAACAAACGATTTCAGCAACGCAGTTTCAAAAGCGGAAGAGCCCCAAGAAAAGCAGCGACACCACCAATAACCTGCAAAAGGGTGACGTCCTCCACCTCTCCGCACCGGACATGCCTTCCCGGAGGGCAAGGCATTTTTTGCTTACTTTTTGTTGCCGTCTGGACAAAAAGTAAGGCGTCTGGCGAGACGCGACCCGCCGGTGTTGATGTTGAAGTATCAAAAACCAAGTATCGTTGTACCAAGTACCAAGAATCAAAAACGGGAGCGCTCCGCCACCAACCTCCAGGAAACGCCCCCGAACAGATCAAATCGCCTTCAACGACCGATGCGCCGCCTCGACGGTACGATCGATATCCTCCACCGTGTGAGCCAGACTCACGAAGCCGGCCTCGAACTGGGACGGCGCCAGATGTACGCCGTTATCCAGCATCTGTCCGAAATAGCGGGCAAACGCCTCGGTATCGCTGGCTTTGGCATCGGCGAAGGAAGTCACCGGCCCCGTCTGGAAATAGTTGCAGAACATGCTGCCGACCCGTTGCAGACAGGCAGGCACCCCGGCTGCGGCAGCCGCCTGCCGCAGCCCCTCGGCCAGGTAGGCACTGCGTTGCTCCAGCTGCTCATACACCCCTTCTTCCCTTATCAGCTTCAAGGTAGCGATGCCGGCACTCATGGCCAGGGGATTCCCCGACAGGGTACCGGCCTGATACACGCCGCCATCCGGCGCCAGATGCCGCATGATATCCTGACGGCCACCAAAAGCGCCGACCGGCAGCCCGCCGCCGATGACCTTGCCCAGACAGACCAGATCGCCGCGCACACCGTACAATTGTTGCGCGCCGCCGTAGCTGACACGAAAACCGGTCATGACCTCGTCGATAATCAAGAGAATCTCGTGCTGATCGCACAAGGCGCGCAGTCCCTCGAGAAATCCCGGTTGCGGCGGTACGCAGCCCATGTTGCCGGCGATCGGTTCGAGGATGATGGCCGCCAGATCCGCTTTGTGTTCTTCGACCAGCGCCCTGACCCTGCCCAGATCGTTGTAGGGAGCCGTCAGCGTATGGCGGGCGAAATCCGCCGGCACACCCGGCGAGGCGGGGATACCGAAGGTAGCGACACCGCTGCCGGCATCCACCAGCAGACTGTCGGCATGGCCGTGATAACACCCCTCGAACTTAAGAATCTTGTCGCGACCGGTTACACCGCGCGCCAGACGGATGGCACTCATGGTCGCCTCGGTGCCCGAAGACACCATGCGCACGCTTTCCATATTCGGAAAAGCGGCGCAGACCTGCTCGGCCAGTTCGATTTCCAGAGCGGTCGGGGCACCGAAAGAGGTACCGCGAGCGGCAGCATCGCATATGGCTTCCACCACTTTGGGGTGGCTGTGGCCGACGATCATGGGGCCCCAGGAGCCGACGTAGTCGATATAACGGTTGCCGTCGGCATCGACAAGCGTGCAGCCTTCGGCCCGCTCGATGAACAGGGGCTGGCGACCGACGGCCTTAAATGCACGAACAGGGCTGTTGACGCCGCCGGGGATAACCTTGCGGGCGCGCTCGAAAAACTGATGCGATCGAGAATATGACATGAAAAATCTTTCCTGATGGGGTGATAAACGTGATGTTTGATAAACGCAGGAGCTTTTTGACTATCACGCACTTTGGTGTCTGTCAAGAATTGAAATACCACCCTGCGATATGGAGATCGGTCGAATTAAAAATTGCTTTGGTTCGAGCGCTGCGGTAAGCTCAAAAGCGTTTGGCCGGCTTGGATACCGGCTGGAGGGAGCGCATGAAAAATCTGCTGTTAATCTTGATCGGAGCGGTACTTGTCAACAATTTTGTGTTGGCGCGATTCCTCGGATTATGCCCGTTTCTCGGCGTCTCCAGAAAAGTGGAAACAGCCCTTGGCATGGGTATGGCCGTCACCTTCGTGATGGTGGTGGCCAGCGGCTGCACCTGGGTGTTGCAATATCTGGTACTGACGCCCTACCATCTCGATTATCTGCAGACCATCGCTTTTATTCTGGTCATTGCCACGCTGGTGCAGATGGTGGAAATGATCGTACGCAAATCCTCGCCGGTGCTGTACCAGTCCCTGGGTATTTTCCTGCCCCTGATTACCACCAATTGCGCCGTCCTCGGTTTGGCGGTGCTCAACATCCAGCAGGGTTACAGTTTTGTGCAGAGTCTGGTGTTCGCTTTTGGCGGCGCAGTCGGTTTTACGCTGGCCCTGGTTTTGTTTGCCGGATTACGCGAACGTCTGCGCCTGTGTCCGGTGCCGGCGGCTTTTCGCGGCACACCTATCGAACTGATCACTGCCGGGCTGCTGGCACTGGCATTCATGGGTTTTGCCGGCCTGGTGCCGGGTTGAAAGCGGAATGAACATGTTTGCTGCAATCATCAGTCTTGGAAGCCTTGGGTGTATCGCGGCGCTGTTGTTGGCCATGGCCGCCCGGCGCTTCGCCGTCACCGTCGACCCCCGGCAGGTTGCGCTGCTGGAGGTGCTGGCAGGTGCCAATTGCGGCGCCTGCGGTTATCCCGGGTGCGACGCCTATGCGCGCGCGTTGCTGGCCGGCAATGCCAAGCCGGACCTGTGCCGCCCCGGCGGGGCCGAAACCCTGGCGCGCATTGCCGCCATCCTCGGTATCGAGGCAACGCCCCGCCAACCGCAGATCGCCGTGGTTCGCTGCCGCGGCAATCGACAGATGGCCCGCGCCAAATACGACTATCAGGGCCTGCAGGATTGCCGCGCCGCCCAGAAACTGGCTTTTGGACCCAAACTTTGTCCGTCGGGCTGCCTGGGATTGGGCAGTTGCGTGCAACATTGCCCGTTTGGCGCGTTGAGCATCAACAGCGTGGGCCTGGCGGTGGTGAATCGTGATCGCTGCACCGGCTGCGGCCTGTGCGTTTCGATCTGTCCGCGACAGGTCCTGACCCTGGCTCCCGCCGTTGCGCAGACCCATGTTCTGTGCAACAGCCACGATACCGCTGCCAAGGTAAAGAAATACTGCGATGCCGGCTGTCTCGGCTGCCGCCTTTGCGTCAAAGCCGCCCCGGACAGCTTTATTATGGACGATGCCCTGGCGGTGGTACGCTACGGACACGAAGATCCGGCAACCATGGCCAGTGCCATCGACCGCTGCCCGCATCACTGCATCGAAACCTTCGCAGCTGGCGGCGAGACGGTTGCCCCGGCACCTGCCACCACGAAAGGAACGGGATCATGACCCGGCGGGGTTTTCCCGGCGGCACCCATCCGCCCTCACATAAATCAGCGACGGCAGATACCCCCAGCGCAACCTGCCCCTTACCGCCTGAGCTGGTCATCCCCCTGGCCCAGCATGTCGGTGCGCCCGCCACCCCTTGTGTCGGCGCCGGCCAGCACGTACTACGGGGGCAGACCATAGGCCGTGCCCACGGGTTCGTCTCGGTACCGGTGCATGCCTCGACCTCCGGTCTGGTTACGGCGGTGGAGCCGCGCCCCCACCCTTGCGGCACCGACCTGCCGGCGGTGGTTCTAAAACCTGACGGCGACGATGTATGGGCCGAAGAGGTACAAAAACAGAGTTTCCACGTACTGACCGTTGCCGCAATGCTCGATCGCATTCGCGAAGCGGGGGTGGTGGGTATGGGCGGCGCTGCGTTTCCGAGCCATGTCAAACTCGATCCGCCGCGGGATAAAACCATCGATACGGTGATCGTCAACGCGGTGGAATGCGAACCCTGGCTGACGGCCGACCGGCGCACGCTGCTGGAACGGATGGAAAAAGTTCTGACCGGGATTGAGGTTTTGCAGAAAATCACCGACGCCGACCATGTCTGGATCGGGATGGAGGACAACCAGCCCGATGCCGCCGCACTGCTGGCTCCCCACTGCCGACAGCGCGGTATCGGCCTGGCAGTGCTGCCCGCCAAATATCCCCAGGGGGCGGAACGCCAACTGATCTACGCGGTAACGGGACGCCGGGTGCCGGCTCGCGGGCTGCCCATGGATGTGGGAGTGCTGGTACAGAATGTCGGCACCGTGGCGGCTCTGACCGATGCGGTAACACGCCAACGCCCGCTTATCGAACGCATGGTAACCGTCAGCGGCCCCGGCGTGGTCCATCCGCAAAACCTGCGGGTGCGTATCGGTACGCCGATCGCTCATCTGCTTGAGCATTGCGGACTGCGCGGGGAGCCGGCCAAGGTGCTGCTCGGCGGCCCGATGATGGGGACCGCCCAACATACGCTCGCGGTCCCCGTGCTGCGCGGCACCAGCGGCGTGCTGGCCTTTCGCCGCCAGGACCAGACAACCGCCGCCATCGGTTCGTGTGTGCGCTGCGGCCGATGTGTCGCCGCCTGTCCCATGCACCTGATGCCGACTTTTATCGCCGATTATGCCCGTCGAGACGAACTGGCGCTGGCGGAACGCTTCGCGGCACGCAACTGCATCGAATGTGGCAGCTGTTCTTTTGTCTGTCCGGCCGGGATACCACTGGTGCAGTCGATTCGTTATGCCAAAGGCGCCATCCTGGCCCGACGCAGGAGCATGTAAAATGCAGCATTCCAAGCCACTGCTGAGCGTATCCTGTTCCCCGCACCTGCACTGCGGCATGACCACCCGCGGCATGATGGGCGCCGTGATACTGGCCCTGCTGCCGGCGGCGGTTGTCGCCGTCTACCTGTTCGGGCTGGCCGCTGTAGCCGTCATGACGATCTGTGTTGCCTCCGCCGTGGCCGTGGAAGCACTGTGGCAGAAAGCCGTCGGCAGTCCGGTCACCGTTAGCGATGGCAGCGCCGTACTGACCGGCTTGCTGGTGGCCTTCAATCTGCCGCCGTCGAGCCCCTGGTGGCTGGCTCTGCTCGGTTCGGTTATCGCCATCGTGATCGGCAAGCAGGTCTTTGGCGGGCTGGGGCATAATCCGTTCAATCCGGCACTGGTGGCCCGTATCGTGCTGCTGGTGTCTTTTCCCACGGTCATGACCCATTGGTCGGGGCCGCAACCCGGGCGGTTTTTGGCCGATGCGGTAACGGCAGCGACACCCTTGAGCGAAACCAAAAGCGCCGTGATGCTCAGCGGCCATCTGCCGCCGAATGCGACCGGTTTTGCTCTTGATTATCTGCTCGGCAACATGGCCGGCTGCCTGGGCGAGGTCTCGGCCCTGGCGCTGTTAATCGGCGCTCTGTTCCTGCTCTGGCGACGGGTCATCAGCTGGCATATTCCGGTCAGTTACATCGGCACGGTGGCGACAGTCTCCGGCATGTTCTGGCTTGTCGATCCGAGCCGCTACCCCCATCCGGTTTTTCACCTGCTGTCCGGCGGCCTGATGCTGGGGGCTTTTTATATGGCCACCGACCTGGTCACCTCGCCGTTGACAGGGCGCAGCATGCTGCTGTACGGCTGCGGTTGCGGACTGTTTACCGTGCTTATCCGCCTGTTTGGCAGTTATCCCGAGGGGGTGGCGTTTTCCATCCTGCTCATGAATACGGTCACCCCGCTGCTGGACCGCTATCTGGTACCGCGCCCCTTCGGTATGGGCAGTTCGCGAGGCATCCTATGAGCGAAGGGGTACGTTTCATGCTGGTATTGACGCTGATCACCGCCCTTTCCGGGTTGCTGCTGGGGGTAACCGAACGCTGTACGCGCCAGCCCATTATCGAGCAGCATGCCCGGCAACAGAGGACGGCTTTGGGCGCGGTGCTGCCGGCGGTGGACAACACGCCGGACAAGGATACCGTCACCCTCCCGGCGGAGCCGGCAGACCATGACGCCTCGCAGCCTACGATCTACTACCGCGGGCGTCGCCAGGGCCGTATCGTAGGCATAGCGTTTAAGGTCGTGGCGCAAAAAGGTTACGGAGGCCCCATCAGCATGATGGTCGGCGTAGCTCCCGACGGCACCCTGCTCGGCCTGGAGATCCTGCACCAGACCGAGACGCCCGGTCTCGGCAACCGCATCGAGGAGCCGGCCTTCCGGCAACGTTTCCTCGGCAAGGGGCTGACCGGCTATCGTTGGCGGGTCCGCAAGGACGGTGGCGATTTCGATCAGATCAGCGGAGCCACCATCTCCTCGCGCGCGGTTGTCGCCGGTCTTGCCGAGGGCCTGCAGAAGTATCGCAGCCAGGCAGCTCTGATCCTGGCCGATACCGGAGCACAGCCATGAAACTCTGGGCCATTTTCAGCAGCGGACTGTGGCGTAACAACGCCATCTTTAAACTGGTGCTCGGCATGTGTCCGACCCTGGCGGTAACCACCAGCGCCATGAATGGGCTGGGTATGGGGCTGGCCACCACCAGCGTTCTGCTTTGCTCCAATATGGCCGTATCGGCCCTGCGCACCTTGATTCCCGCCAAAGTACGCATTCCGGCCTTCATCGTGATCATTGCGACCTTCGTCACGGTGGTGCAGCTGCTGATGGAGGCCTATGCCTTCGAGCTGTATCAGGCACTGGGCATTTTTATCCCGCTGATTGTCGTTAACTGCCTGATTCTGGGCCGCGCCGAAGCCTTTGCTTCCCGCCAGCCGCTGTGGGCCTCGGCCGCCGACGGTGCCGGCATGGGGCTCGGATTCACCCTCGCGCTGGTCATGCTCGGCGGGGTCCGGGAGCTGTTGGGCGCCGGCAGCCTGTTTGGCCTGCAGATGACCGGGGCCGGTTTTCACCCCATGTTGCTGATGATCCTGCCACCCGGTGCCTTTCTGGCCCTGGGATTTCTGCTGGCGGCGATCAACGGCTGGAAAAATCGCAAGCGCTCGATCTCCGAACGTTGAACCGGTCGCACGTGCCGCAGCAAAACAAAAACCCCCGTATCGCTTACGGGGGTTTTGTTTTGCTTATCGAAAGAGCCGAATCGCCGGTTTATTGATTCTGCAGACCGTATTTCTTGATTTTGCGATGCAGAGTGTTGCGGGCAATCCCCAAGGCGCGCGCCGCCTCGGTAATGTTCCAACGATGCTGCAACAGGGTACGCTTGATGGAGGCGGCCTCCGAATCCCGCAACGCTTCGCTACCGGCCGAGGACAGCCCTTTTTTGCGCATCACCGCATAGAGGTTCGCTTCCAGACCGCGCAGGGAATTCAACAGCTGAGTCAGTTCGCCGTCGGAAAGCTGCGACAGGGCTTCCGGGGTACCGTAATGCTCCCAGAAACTTTCCAGGGACGGCGCAGAGCTGGCAGGCTCTGCTTCGGCGAACGCCGGCGAAGCCACGGCGGCCTGTCCGTTGCTGATCGGGCGGGGTTTGCTGGCGGTCAATTTACCGGAGAAATGTTCCGGCAGGATAACCTTGTCGTCGCACAGGGCCACCGCCTGCCGCAGGGTATTGGACAATTCCCGGATATTGCCCGGCCAGTCGTACTGGCACAGCAGATCGAGGATTTCGTCCGACAGCGTCAGGGTCGGATTGAACTGTTTGACAAAATACTTGGCCAGCATCGGAATGTCCTGTGCCCGCGAGCGCAGCGGCGGAATGACCAGTTTGACGACATTCAGCCGATAAAAGAGGTCTTCGCGGAATTCCCGCCGCAACATGGCATCTTCCAGATCGACGTTGGAGGCGGAGATGACACGCACGTCGCAATGAATCTGTTTCTCTCCGCCGAGGCGCATGAACTCCCCGGTTTCCAGTACGCGCAACAATTTAACCTGAATGGCCAGGCTGGCCTCACCGATCTCATCCAGGAACAGGGAACCCTTGTTGGCCATTTCAAAAATACCCCGGCGCATGTTGCCCGCTCCGGTAAAGGAACCGCGCTCGTGACCGAACAATTCGCTTTCGAGCAGGTTATCGGACAGGGCACCGCAGTTTATGGGGATGAACATCTGCTCCGTGCGGGCCGAGGCGGTATGGATAAAGCGCGCCAGCACTTCCTTGCCGGTGCCGGTTTCACCCTGGATAAGGACGCTGATATCTTTGGGAGCGATTTTGTAGGCCAGAGAAACCAGGCGACGCATATCCGGACTGTCGCCGACCAGAAAACCCATGGATTTGGCCAGTTCGCTCCACTCTTCGTCTTCTTCCTTGCCTCCCTGAAAACTCACGGCAGAAGCTTTTTCGATAAGCCGTTCAATAAGCTTGATATCCTCAAAGGGTTTTTCGAGGTATTCGTATGCTCCCAGCTGCATGGCCTGCACCGCCGTCTTGATGGTACTGAAACCGGTCATGATAATGACTTCGCAGGCCGGTTGACGGCTCTTGATGTGCTTCAACAGGGTTAAGCCATCGGTGTCGGGCAACTTGAGATCGACCATCGCCACATTGAACGTGCCGTAGTCGAGCGCTTTTAAGGCCTCCTCTTCATTGACGGCGGTAACGGTCCGGTACCCTTTCCTTTGCAGCAACCGCCGGAAAAATGTACAGACAGATTCCTCGTCATCGATGATCAGGATGTTTACCTTCGACAAGATTACACCACCTTTGGATTAAAAATTGAGGTCGTATGCGGGGCCTTTTCTGATCGGCAACCGCAACGTGAAACAACTGCCTTCTCCCCAGGTACTTTCCACCTCCAGAGAGCCCCCATGGGCTTCGGCAATGCCGAGACTGACGGAAAGCCCCAGTCCGGTGCCCTTGGTTTCCTCTTTACTGGTATAAAAAGGGGTAAAAACACGCTGAAGATTTTTGGCCGGAATACCTATGCCGTTATCTTTTACAGAAATAATGATCCACTGTCCATCGCCATTATCCTCCGCATAGGAACGTACCTCAATGGTCTTTTCCCGGTCAACACCCCCCAGGGCGTCCCTGGCGTTAATCAGCAGATTGGTCAGAACCTGCTGAATCTGGCGGCCGTTCGCCTTGGTCAACGGCAAATTGGGGTCGAGGTTCTTGACAATGGTAATCTGGTTACGATCGATCTGATAATAAATCAGATGCAGAACCCGCTCAACCTCTTCGTTAAGATCGGTCTCTGCCATGGGCAGGTGGTCCTGGCGGGAGAAGGTCAACAGATTCTGGATAATGCGTTTGCAGCGCAGACCGCAGTTGACGATATCTTCGAGCGGTTCGCGAACCTCGGGCTGCGCTTCGAACTCGCGATGAATCAGCTGTGCCGTACCGATGATGACCGTCATGGGGCTGTTCAGCTCATGCGCCACGCCGGCAGCCATTTCACCAATGGCCGCCAATCGAGCCGAATGCATAAGCCTGGCTTCCATATTGGTCTTCTGCGTTACATCTTTAATGATATGAGTAATGGCGGTCAACTGGCGATTTTCGTCCAGCACCGGGTAATAGAAAAGGTCCAGCACCTGCCCCGAGTCCGTTTCGAGCCTCTTGAATACCGGTTTCGGATCCTTTTTGAGGCTTTCCATGGGGCATTCCTCACAGGGGATGTCGCGACCGTAAAGACGCCGGTAACATTTCATGCCCTGGTAGGCGCCCTGCTCGCAGGTCATTTCCGGCATCTGCCGGCCGTTGTCGAGCAGAATATTGTAATCCGGATCGAGCAGCAAAATGGGATCGGTAACGGCCTTGAATGTGGATTCCCAACCTTGCTGGGCCCTGGAAACCTCCTTGTAGAGGCGGGAATTCTGAATGCTGATGGTCAGATGATCGGCCAGGTGCTGGAGAAAGCCGAGTTCTTCCCTGGCATACGCCTGGCCCTGGGCGCTCCCTACCAGCAACAGGCCATGGACGGCTGCCCGCTTGTACAAGGGGGCGATGGCCATGGACTGCAGGTCGCAGGCCAGTTCGGGATATTCCTGAAAGAAGGCATCCGCGGTGTTGACCGGCTCATGCACACAGGCCTGGCCGGATCTGACGACATCCCAGACAAACGAATCGCCCGGTATGCTTGCCGACCGAGGAGGCTTGCTGGGCATTACGGCGCGCATGGTCAGGGCGCCTTCGCGCAACATGGCAAGGGCCAGAAAATCGCACGGCAAAGCCCGGTGCAGTTGCCGGTATGCCCGCTCGATCATATCCTCCGTGGACATTTCCAGATTGATGTCTCTGGAAAGCTGATGCAGGATCTCCAGGCGGCTGTTTTGCTTGAGAATTTCGGCATTACGCTTTTTGAGCTCAACGTAATAGTTCAGCTTGGAAGAGTTGACCCCCGTGAGGTTCTCAATAAGCGTCTTTTTATCAAGCATGATTCAAACCGTTGCAAAAGAAAGAATGGAGCAAAGATTCGCAAGAGCGTAACTCACCGTGACTAATAGGCTTTAAGAAAAAGCTTTTCAATATCCTCGGCGGTGGCGTCGCGGGGGTTGGTCACCAGACAGGCATCGTTGAGCGCATTCTGACTCAGGGTTTTGATATTTTCCTTCTTGAGCCCGACCGAAGCAAGGCGGTTATGCAGACCGATCTCTTTGGTAAGAGTGCTGACGGCTTCGATAGCTTTCTCGGCGAGGTCTTGCTTCGGACCTGCCTGACTGGCGGCTTCATCGATCTGCCGCGCGATTGCATTGAATTTATCCCGGCAAACGGGAAGATTGAACTGCATGATATGGGGTAACAAGGTGGCATTGGTTTCCCCATGATGGGTATCCAACAACCCGTCGATCTGGTGGGTCATGGCATGTCCCGCACCCAGGATGGCATTGGAAAAGGCGATCCCGGCGTTGAGACTGGCCATGGCCATATTGTTATTGGCCACGGCATCCTGTCGATCGAAAACCGATTGTTTAAGATTTGCAAAAATCAACCGGATGGCGTTCAGAGCATGAATGTCCGTCAGCGGCGTAGCCGCCAGCGAAACATACGACTCGATGGCATGGGACAGGGCGTCCATGCCCGTTGCGGCAGCAAGCCGGGCGGATTTGGTGTTGAGCAAATCCGGATCGATAATGGCGATATCCGGAATCAGTGACTTGGAGATAATCGACATCTTGAGACGTCGTTGATGATCGACGATGATGGCGAACTGGCTGACTTCGGATCCGGTACCGGCAGTACTGGGAACAATGACCATCGGCGGCAGTGGATGCCGGATTTTATTCACCCCCTCGTAATCCTGCAATTCGCCGCCGTTGGTCGCCAGGGTGGCGATGGCTTTGGCGGTATCGGCCGGACTGCCCCCTCCCACCGCAACCAGGGCATCGCATCCCGAACGCAGATAATGGGCAACGCCTTCGGTGACTTCCAAGTCCTTGGGGTTGGAGGTTATGGATGAAAAGATTTCATACTGCAACCCGGCATTGCGCAGATAATAAAGCGCTTTATCTACCCACCCGGCGTCGATAAGCCCCTGATCCGTGACGACGAAGACCTTGGAGGCACCGCTGCGTGCAGCACTTTCGCCGATCTGGCTGAGCGCGCCCTGCCCGAAAATAATTTCCGGTGTAACAAACTTGCGAATGCTCACGGAATCTCCCTTTGACAAAGGGCTCATCTCTTTTCCGCTCAACGGCAACATACCTTGGCTGTGCCGATTTCACTCCAACGCCAGTGCCGTTCCGTCGGTTGCAAACTGCCCGCATGGCAGCATTCACCGTTGTCAACCGACAGGGAAACATAACGTTTACAGTATAGTAATTCGGCAGTTAGAGTCAAAAGAAACTTTTCCGCGGCTTTCCCGGGGACGATTCCGCGCCCCGGAAACTATCTTGTTTTCATCCGAAAACGATCCTTTTCCCTTACAAAAACCGCACAGTGTGCACCACGGGTTTCCGCATGCACACTAGCTGGTGGCAACGGCATCACATCTCCGACATGCCAACCTGCGAACTCAGCAGATGAACTTTGACTTTTTCACCGACCTTGAATACATCCTTGTCTTCCGGCAGCAGGGCCAGAGCATCGGCGCGCACCATGGTCTTTAAGATGCCGGTATTCTGGTCACCGGAGCAACTGGCGAAATAGCATCCGTCCTGAAGACGGATATTGACTCTCTGAAAATTGAGAACCCCGAGGCGTTTTTTGGTCAGATCGCTCTCCAGAACCGCTTCGATTTCCTGCTTGATCACCTTGGTATGCCCCATCATTTTCAGCAACGCCGGCTTCACCAGCTCCTCGAAGGTAACCATGGTCGAGACGGGATTGCCGGGCAGCGAAAAGACGGGAGTTCCTTCCCTCATGGCAAAGGTCGTCGGCCGCCCCGGCTTGATATCGACTTTCCAGAAAACAGGTTTGACCCCAAGCTCCTCCAACACCGAACGAACAAAATCCCGGTCGCCGGTGGATACGCCGGCGGAGGTTATCAACGCATCGGCTTTGAGTCCTTCGCTGATTTTTTCTATATGGCTGGCCCGATTGTCAAGTGCAATGCCAAGGACGACCGGTTCGGCGCCGATTTCTTTCAGGGATGCGACCAGAGCCAGCGAGTTGCTGTTGATGATGCGATCTTCGCTGAGGGTCTCGCCCAGCTCTACAAGTTCGTCCCCCGTAGATAGAATAGCGACACGAGGTTTACGGTAAACCGGCACAAACACCTTGCCGTACGATGCCAACATGCCGATTTCCGCAGGTCGAAGCAGCGTCCCTCGCGGCACCACACATTCGCCCTGCTTCACGTCTTCGCCTTTGACACGAACATGGGCATGGGCTTTGACCGTCTTTTGAACATGTACAAGATGCCCCTCCTCGGCCGTTTCCTCGACAGGCACGATGGCATCGGCCCCTGCCGGCAGAGGAGCCCCGGTCATGATTTTGATGGCAGTACCCGGTTCGACCGTCTTGTCGGAACCGCCACCCGCGGGAATAAAATCGATAACTTCGAGGCGTGTCGGCTTTTGGCAATCCTGGCTGCGGACAGCATAACCGTCCATAGCGGAATTGGTCCAACGCGGCATATCCCAGGTCGCGGTTACATCTTCGGCCAGAATGCGGCCGACGGCATCGCTAATAAGAACGCGTTCCTGACCCAGTAGAGGAACATTTGCAAGTATCAGATTTCGGGCTTCCAAAAAGCTCGGCATGGCTGTATCGGCCTCCTTCAGACGTGGCTGGTTCCTCCAGGATATTCCATAACCCACAAAAAAAACTAAGCGGAAAATTCGAAAACGGCGAGCCCCGGGCTGACAACAGGTATCCAAGCCACCGGCACGGCACCGTTAAATATTTTTCAAGACAAGGACTTTTCCTTTTAGTCCTACCCCCGGATCGAACATTGCGCAATCGATAAAACAGCGTATTGCTCAATTTTTTTTGACCTGACCCTGCAAGTCAAAAAATCTCTGCTACAATAACACCCGACGCAAAAAGGTTCCCCCCTTTCATCGGAAAGAACCTTTTTGGATACATTACCTCAAACAGCCCAAGGCAATGGTCTCCTTTCCGAAAACAGGGAGGCTCCGCTGTTTCCGGCGAAACCCATCGGCCCGACGCCCCTGAGAGATAAAATCTCTTTTAGGGCATCAGGCTCGGAGGCGCATTCTTGATTGCACTTTGTTGTGGATTCAATATGTTACCTGCAAACGACGGAGCCGTAGCTACCACCGGGCCGCAACAAGCCCGGCAGGCGAAAACCATGCCCCCTCATTCGCGTAGGCCATCCAAGTTATAATAATGTCCGGAAATTTTCAACCACAAAGACCAACTCGAAACGGGCTGTATCAAACCAAGTATCGAATCGAAGCTGAAGCCGTTACGTATCGACACAACCAGGGCGTTACAAAAAGGAACACTCAGTACCTGATTTGACACACCGCATCACTTCTGGAACACATTTACGGGGCAATCATCCACCGACACCAACTCCGCCCCGACCCGTTGAAAGCAAAAACTCTAACCGTGTTTTGTTTTGATGGATTTCGGTTTTCGCCTAAGGGACCGGGACTTGGCCGGGAATCGAAGTCTCAACGGAAATAAAAAGCACGCTGTTCTGTTTTTGAAAGACAAACCGTAAACACTACTGGCATTCAAATTGCTAATGCCTATAACTCCCAGCCCGAATGCATAAACCATCGTTTTGGCATTTGGTAAACACTAAATTCAAAGATAGATTGGAACCCATATGTACCATGGGAAGGAGGTGACCCACCGAAACAACTTTGTACATTATTGATTCAGACAATCTTTTACAGTTTGTCGGTGTCAGGTAAGTAAGATTTTCAAGCGGATGTTTTTATTTGTGGTGAAAGCCATTTCGTTGCTTTCACAAAAAACTCATCTTATGAGGAGGATTCATCATGCCCGTTGTAAATCTCGCAGAAACTACTTTCGGCTTCTTCATCCCCAGCGTTACCCTGATGGGCCCCGGTTGTGCCAAAGAAGTTGGCCCCAAGGCCAAAGAACTTGGCGCAAAAAAAGCTCTTCTCGTCACCGATGCTGGTCTGATGAAGATGGGTGTTGCCGACACCATCGCCGGTTACGTTAAGGACGCAGGCGTTGATGTCGTCATCTATCCCGGTGCCGAGCCCAACCCCACCGACAAAAACGTCCACGACGGCGTTAAAGTTTTCCAGGACAACGGCTGCGACTTCATCGTCTCCCTGGGCGGCGGCTCCTCCCATGACTGCGCCAAAGGTATCGGCCTGGTTACCGCCGGTGGCGGCCACATCCGCGACTACGAGGGCGTGAACAAATCCACCGTTCCCATGACCCCCCTCGTCGCCATCAACACCACCGCGGGTACCGCTTCCGAAATGACCCGCTTTTGCATCATCACCAACACCGACACCCATGTCAAAATGGCTATCGTTGACTGGCGCGTCACCCCGTTGATCGCCGTTGACGACCCCGTTCTGATGCTGGGCAAGCCCCCCGCACTGACCGCAGCCACCGGCATGGATGCCCTGACTCACGCCGTGGAAGCCTATGTTTCCACCATCGCCACTCCGATCACCGACGCTTGCGCCGAAAAAGCCATCCGTCTGATCGCCGAGTGGTTGCGTCCGGCCGTTGCTCTGGGCGCCAACATCGCCGCTCGCGATGCCATGTGCTACGCGCAGTACCTGGCCGGCATGGCGTTCAACAACGCCTCTCTCGGCTACGTACACGCCATGGCTCACCAGCTGGGCGGTTTCTACAACCTGCCTCACGGTGTCTGCAACGCCATCCTGTTGCCGGCCGTCTGCGACTACAACATGATCGCCTGCCCGGATCGTTTCGCTGACATCGCCGACTTCATGGGCGTACCCACCGAGGGTCTGAGCGTCACCGAAGCTGCTGCTGCCGGTATCGAAGCCATTCGCGAGCTGTCCGCTTCCATCGGCATCCCGGCCGGCCTGACCGAGCTGAATGTCAAAGAAGAAGACCTCAAGACCATGGCAGAAAATGCCCAGAAAGACGCCTGCATGCTGACCAACCCCCGTTCGGCTACGCTGGACCAGGTTATCAGCATCTACAAAGCAGCCATGTAATATGCTGAATTTGCGCCCGCCTTATGGCGGGCGCATTCTTAAAAATCATTCGATGCAGATTATTCTTGTGGAGCAATTGAGGGAAACCCAACTGCTCCTTTTTTGTGCCGAAGTGCCGGCATAGGCTATAATGGCACTAGTTGTTCTATGCTTCGCATTCACCTCGAGAGAATGGACCAACTCAAGGTGACACATTGACGTGGAAACACGCATTTTCCCGCCGTCAACATCAACCGTCGAGGCCCGAGATCCTGCCGCCTCGAACATCGACTGCCGGAACCAGCGTTTTCCATCTAAAATGACCTGGCACCAGCGGAGGGCTTGTAAGTTTTCTACCACCGGTACTTCTCCAGCACCGCACCAGACGGGAGAAGGTAGGTTGTGTTTCGGAGAGCACATCAGCTCCACATGCATTTAACCCGAATCGGAAGGAAACGATAATGAACAAGATCTTTCGCATCAACATGTCGAACCTGACAACCAAGTGCGAGTCCGTTCCCGAGGAATGGGCAGGCCTTGGCGGTCGCGGTCTCACCTCAACCATCGTCGCCGCCGAAGTCCCCCCCAGATGCCACCCCCTTGGCCCCAATAACAAACTGGTCTTCGCTCCCGGCCTTTTAACAGGCACACCCGCTGCACAATCGGGACGCTTGTCGGCCGGCGCCAAAAGCCCTCTGACCGGAACCATCAAGGAAAGCAACGCGGGCGGCACCGCCGCTCAACAACTGGCCCGCATGGGTATCAAAGCCATCATCATCGAAGGCGCCCCCACCGAAGACAAATGGTACCGCCTGCACATCACCATGGACGGCATCACCTTTGAGGCTGCCGATAGCCTGGTCGGGAAACAGAACTTTGCCATCATCGACGAAATGATCGATACATTCGGACCCAAAATAGGGGTCCTCTCCATTGGCGTACCAGGCGAAATGCGCATGTGCGCCGCAAACATTTCCGTCAAGGATCCGGATCAGAAAATCCGCAGCCACGGTCGCGGCGGACTCGGAGCCGTCATGGGATCGAAAAAAATCAAGTGCATCACCATTGACGACACCGGGGCGAGCAAGGTCCCCATCGCCGACCCGGACAAATTCCGCGCTGCGGCGAAAATCTTCGCCAAATCGCTCCTGGACCATCCGGTCAGCGGCGAAGGACTGCCCACCTACGGCACCAATATCCTTATCAACATCCTCAACGAAGCCGGCGGCCTGCCGACCAAGAACTTCCGCTACGGTCAATGCGAGCACCATGAAAAAATCAGCGGCGAGACCATGCACGACACCATTGTCGAGCGTGGCGGAAAACATAAGCACGGTTGCCATGCAGGCTGCATCATCCAATGCTCACAGGTTTACGTGGACAGGGCCGGCGGCTACATCACCTCGGGATTCGAATACGAAACCATCTGGGGCCTGGGCGCCAACGCCATGATCGAGGATTTGGACGACATCGCCAAATGCGACAATTTGATGGACGACATAGGCATCGACTCCATCGAAGGCGCTGTACTTCTCGCCACCGCCATGGAAGCCGGCGTGATCCCCTGGGGTGACGGCAAGGAATGCCAACGCGTACTGCGCGACGAGATAGGCAAAGGCACACCTCTCGGTCGGATCCTTGGCAACGGAACCGGCATGGTCGGCACAGCCTATGGCCTGGTCCGGGTACCGGTCGTCAAAAACCAGGGGATTCCCGCGTACGATCCGCGGTCCGTCAAAGGCATCGGCATCACCTATGCCACCTCCACCATGGGCGCCGACCACACTGCCGGCTACACCATCGCCACCAACATCCTCAAGGTCGGCGGATATGTCGATCCGTTAACGAAAGACGGTCAGGTTGAACTCTCGCGCAACCTGCAGATCGCCACCGCCGCCGTGGACAGTACCGGCATGTGTGTTTTTATCGCCTTCCCGGCACTGGATATCCCCGAGTCGTTCACTGCACTGATCGACCTGCTCAACGCAACCTACGGACTCGACCTGACAGCCGACGACGTAACGGAGCTGGGCAAAAAAATCCTCAAAATCGAACACGACTTCAACACGGCTGCAGGTTTCAGCAAGCAGGATGACCGCTTGCCGGAATTCTTCAGCTACGAACCGATACCACCGCACAACGCCGTTTGGGACTTCACCGATGAAGAGATCGATGAGTTCTGGGACTTCTGACCCCAAGCGAAACATCCATCCTACAGGGCACCCCTTTACGGGTGCCCTGCTCTATGAAAACCGCACAGAAAAGACAAGCTCCAGCCCCCATCAACCGGATGCCATGATCTCACCCAAAGGGTAGGTTTTGCTTGCATATTACCCGCTGGAGAGGTAGATTCTTGTACTGTATATACGCACAAGCTACCCCGCTGAAGACTGGATAAATTCCGCATGAGAAGCAATGCAATGAACTGTTTTCGCACTTGAGAGGGAAAACGACATGACCATTTTTGTAAAGCTTTTTGCAGGATTCAGAGAAAATCGTTTCAAAGTGGCCAAACGCGAAGTCAAGGACGACTGTACAATCGCCGACGTGCTGGAACAACTGGGCATAAAAGAACCGGAACTTGGCGTTGCCCTGATCGATGGACGCCACGTTACATCCGACCAGGTGCTCCACGCCGGTGTGACCATCTCCCTGTTCCCCAAAGTCGGCGGAGGGTAACATGCCAGATCTCCTGACCTGGCTCAAAGAAAGAGCCAAGGACGACCTCCTGTTGTGGGCCGACCAGCTGTCTGCCGCCAACCGATTCAAAGTCAGCATTCGAGAAGTCGAAGGAACGGCCCTGAAAAACGGCCTGCTCCCGGCACGCTATCAGCGCAACCGCAACATGCTCAACCTTGACGATCAGCTCAAGCTTTACAACAGCAAGGTAGCGGTTATCGGCTGCGGGGGCCTGGGCGGCTACATTATCGAGGAGCTGGCACGCCTGGGAGTCGGCACCATCGTAGCTGTGGATCCCGATGTTTTCGAAGAACACAACATGAACCGGCAGCTGCTGGCCACTCCGGACTTTTTAGGCATCAAAAAAGTCGCCGCCGCCGCGCGCCGGGTGGATCGCGTCAACCCTGCGGTTGAACTGCTACCTGTCGGCCTCGCCTTTGGCCTCGATAACGGCACCCGGATTCTGGAAAACTGCCACGTGGCCGTGGACGCCCTGGACAGCATTGCCGTGCGCCTGGAACTGGCGGAGATCTGCCAGCAACTTTCGATCCCCTTGGTGCATGGCGCCATCGCCGGCTGGTACGGGTTCCTTATGACCCAGTTTCCAGGAGAGCGAACCCTGCAGAAATTTTTCGCCCATAATTCCCAGGAAAGCGGCCTTGAAAAACACCTCGGCAACCCGTCATTCACTCCAGCGGTCGTAGCCAGTCTGGAAGTAGCCGAAGTGTGCAAAGTCTTACTGAATCAGGGAACCCCGACCCGCCGCCGCTGCCTGTCCATCGATCTTTACGACATGGAGTTTGTGGAGATTGAATGCTGAAACCGACAGCTCCACCTCACCGATCCCCGAAGAGCCGGCTTTGAAGCCGGCTCTTTTATTTTCAGGTACTTACTCCACAGCCAATCAAAAGCAATTCCCCGAAGGTAGCACACCCCCGAAAGCGATCGCCACCTCGGTCCATGGGAAGCCTAACACCGTTTGCCGTCAACCCCACACCACGAAATAAAGACGGCTTAAAATCCAGACAGAAAAGAATACAAAAAACCTACATTCATATTCTATCTTGCGTTGCGATGGGTGTTTTTACCTGGTTCAGCAATACATATAACCACAGATATGCAATAAAAAGGTTTGGCATAAAGTCGTTTTGACTCGCCAGCTAAAGCTCCTTTAGACATCCTGAAAAAAACGTAGCATACACAGCGTAAATTAAGCGCTCATCATCCCGCCCTTCAAAACAACCATTTTTTTATTTTGCCATCCTATAACGTATACAGAATAATATTTTTTTTGCATCGACGTCTCGATGCTTTGTAAGCCATTGTTTCACCATCGTTTTCAAAAGACAAAACAAGACCTGTATACACCATTGAACTTAATCATAAAAATCGACACTCGACAATGTGAAGTATACGGAAACGTCATTTTAAAAAAATGGTTTGATTTAAACTTGTCATTTGTAGTAATTGTTTCGCGTATGTTTTTTTATTTAGTTGTGTGGGTTATTTCCATCAACGCTCTATCTAGGAGAATGAATCATGCCAATTGTCAACCTCGCAGAAACCACGTACGGCTTTTTCATCCCCAGCGTTACCCTGATGGGTCCTGGTTGTGCTAAAGAAGTTGGCCCTAAAGCCAATGAACTCGGCGCTAAAAAAGCTCTCCTCGTTACCGATGCCGGTCTGATGAAGATGGGTGTTGCCGACACCATCGCCGGCTACATCAAAGATGCTGGCGTGGAAGTCACCATCTACCCCGGTGCCGAGCCCAACCCGACTGACAAAAACGTTCACGACGGCGTAAAGGTCTACGAAGACGAAGGCTGTGACTTCATCGTTTCCCTGGGCGGCGGTTCTTCCCATGACTGCGCCAAAGGTATTGGCCTGGTTACTGCCGGCGGCGGCAACATCCGCGATTACGAGGGCGTGAATAAATCCACTGTTCCCATGACCCCCCTCATCGCCATCAACACCACCGCGGGTACCGCTTCCGAAATGACCCGTTTCTGCATCATCACCAACCTCGAGACCCATGTTAAGATGGCTATCGTCGACTGGCGCTGCACTCCGCTGATCGCTGTTGACGACCCCGTTCTGATGCTGGGCAAGCCCCCCGCACTGACCGCAGCCACCGGCATGGACGCACTGACCCACGCCGTGGAAGCTTACGTTTCCACCATCGCTACTCCGATCACCGACGCTTGCGCTGAAAAAGCCATCCGTCTGATCGCCGAGTGGTTGCGTCCGGCCGTTGCCATGGGCGCCAACATCGAAGCTCGCGATGCCATGTGCTACGCGCAGTACCTGGCCGGCATGGCGTTCAACAACGCCTCCCTCGGTTACGTACACGCCATGGCTCACCAGTTGGGTGGTTTCTACAACCTGCCCCACGGTGTCTGCAACGCCATCCTGTTGCCTTCCGTTTGCGACTACAACATGATCGCTTGCCCGGATCGCTTTGCTGACATCGCCGACTTCATGGGCGTTGACACCACCGGCATGCCCGTTACCGAAGCTGCTGCCGCTGGCATCGAAGCTATCCGTGAACTGTCCGCTTCCATCGGCATCCCGGCTGGCCTGACCGAGCTGAATGTCAAAGAAGAAGACCTCAAAACCATGGCAGAAAATGCACAGAAAGATGCCTGCATGCTGACCAATCCTCGTACTGCTACGCTGGACCAGGTCATCGACATCTACAAGGCTGCCATGTAATCATACCCGTCTCGACTTGCCGGATGGCCGCTTAAGAGGGCAACCCGACAAGTCAGCGAGTATCGTACGTCTGAAACGGCCGGGAGAAATCCCGGCCGTTTTTTTACACCAAGGCAGGGAGACAAGACATCAAGCAACCCCCCTTCCGGCATCTCTTCCGGTAGCACCCACACACGCCACATTGACTCCTGAAGAATGGGTATGGTTAAATACTCAGCTATGAATGGTAACCATCAGCCAACCACCGCGTTTCTCGCCCTCGGCTCCAATCTCGGCGACCGCCTTGCCAACCTCCAAGGGGCCTGGCAGGCATTGCACGATCTCCCGCAACTCAAGGTTCTGGCCGCATCCGCCATTTATGAAACCGAACCGGTTGGTGGCCCCGACGGTCAACCGGCTTTTCTGAATGCCGTACTCATGGTTGAAACTTTTTTGGAGGCACCCGCATTGCTGGCGGCCGGTCTGGCTATCGAGCAATCTTTCGGTCGATGCCGCCACGAACATTGGGGGCCCCGCACCCTTGATATAGACCTGCTTCTTTACGGCGATAAGATTGTCCAACAACAGGATCTGGTCGTACCCCATCCACGCTTACATGAACGCGCTTTTGTCCTTATGCCCTTGATGGACCTGGCCCCGGACTTGCTCCATCCCTTGCGCCGGCAAACCGTGAGGGACATGCTGCATCAACTACCCTCTACCGCAGGCATCCGCCGCCTGCCCGGCCATTGGTGAGTGTCATATGTTTCGTTTTCTATGGCTGTTTTTCCTTTTTCTGTTATCTTACTACCTGGTTACGGCAGTGACGGGCTTATTTAAAAACGCCACCCATCGGCCACCACCGGAAAAGCGCCCCGAAGGGGAAGCCATGGTTCGCGATCCGCACTGCGGCACCTTTATTCCACGCAGTCTGGCCCTGAAAAAAGTTATCAAGGGCCAAACGTACTATTTCTGTTCAGAAGAGTGCATAAGGCTCTTCGATTCGCAGGAAACATCCGGAAAATCCTAGGAGCATTTTTTCCCTAAACTCCATGCTTTGTACCGCTTGTCGCGGAAGGAGATTCGCATGAAATTTTTCATCGACACAGCCGATATCGACCAGATCAAGGCGGCTCATGAAATGGGGCTGGTAGATGGCGTTACCACCAATCCGTCCCTGGTTGCCAAAACCGGACGCAAGTTTACCGACGTCCTTAAAGATATCGTCCAATTGATCGATGGCCCGATTTCCGCGGAAGTCGTGGCTACCGACGCCGAGGGGATGATCGCCGAAGCGCGCGAACTGATCCAGTACCATCCGACCAATATCGTGATCAAGATCCCCATGACCGGCGAGGGTCTGAAGGCTACCCGCGTTCTGGCCAAAGACGGTGTCCGTGTCAACATGACGCTGATTTTTTCACCGCTGCAGGCACTGCTGGCCGCCAAAGCCGGCGCCGCCTATGTGTCCCCCTTTGTCGGCCGACTGGACGATGTCGGGCATGACGGCATGGAAGGCGTCGATGAGATCCTGACTATTTTCGAAAATTACGGGTTCGATACGGAAATTATCGTTGCATCGGTTCGCAGCCCGCAACATGTCCTTAGAGCCGGACTGCAGGGGGCGCATATCTGCACCATCCCCTACAATGTCATCATGCAACTGACCAAACACCCCTTGACGGACGTCGGCATCGAGCGCTTTCTGGCCGACTGGAAGGCGTCCCAGCAATAGCTCTGTGCATTTGTGATCCGCTGCAACGGATACGTTCAACCACGGGGGCCAGTCCGCAATGAAACTGCATGAATACCAAGCCAAGCAGCTCTTCCACCGATACGGCATTCCGATACCGGAGGGCAGGCTGGCCCGTTCCGTAGAGGAAACCGGGCAGGCCGCCAGGGCCTTTGCCGGCCGCTGTGTTGTCAAAGCCCAGATTCATGCTGGCGGCCGCGGCAAGGCAGGCGGTGTCGCCCGGGTGAATTCAGTGGATCAGGCGCGCAATATTGCCCAGCGTTTGCTGCAGCATACTCTGGTCACCGCGCAAACGGGTGATCAAGGGCTGTATGTAGGCAGCCTGCTGGTCGAGGAGATCGTCCCCGTAGCCCGGGAAATGTATCTTTCCCTGACCCTCGACCGGGCCAACGGCCGCTATTGCCTCATTGCCTCCCCCGATGGGGGCGTCGACATTGAGCAGACCGCGCGCAAGACACCGGAGCGCGTGCGACGTCTCACCATCGACCCTCTGGTGGGACTGCGCGCCTTTCATGCCCGCGATATTGCACGGTTCCTGGGGCTGGACGGGCCGCTGAGCGCAGCTGCAAGCAAGGTGATATTGTCCCTGTATCGCTGTCTTCTGGAAAAAGATGCCTCGCTGGTGGAAATCAACCCGTTGGCGGTAACCGAAGAGGGCCGCTTGATGGCCATGGATGCCAAAGTATCTATCGACGACAGTGCCCTGTTCCGCCAGAAGGAAATGCTTGAATGGCTCGATGAGAGCCAGCTGGCCCCCTTGGAAGTGCGGGCGGCACATTCGGATATCGCCTACATCAAGATGGATGGATGTATCGGCTGCCTGGTCAATGGCGCCGGACTGGCCATGGCAACTCTCGACATGCTCAGCGAATGCGGCGGACAACCGGCCAACTTTCTCGATGTCGGAGGCGGCGCCGATCAGGACAAGGTGGTTGAAGCCTTCCGCATTTTGCTTGAGGATCCGGCTGTCGAGGGGGTTCTGGTGAATATTTTCGGCGGTATCATGCGCTGCGACCTGATAGCCCAAGGCCTCATTGCAGCCGCCGAGCAGGTGGGCTGTCAGCTACCTATCGTGGTGCGCATGGCTGGAGCACGGCGCGATGAAGGCAAACACCTCCTGCAGCAGACCCAGCTCAACATCAGCTGGCAGGACGGGTTGGCTGCTGCGGCCACCGCCATTGTTCGGCAACTTTCCCCTTCCGCCTGAAGGATCGACAAGATGGCCATACTCATTGATCGTCATTCGCGCATCGTGGTACAGGGGTTGACCGGCAGTTCAGGCCGCCGGCACGGGCTGCTGTGCCGCGATTACGGCAGCCAGGTGGTAGCCGGTGTCACCCCCGGCAAAGGCGGCACGCACGTTGAGGACATCCCGGTATTCGATACCGTTGCCGAGGCGGTAGAACGCTGCCAGGCCGATGTGACAATGATTCTTGTGCCCCCTCAAGCGGCAGCCGAAGCTATTCTGGAAGCCGACCAGGCCGGCGTCGGATTAGCCGTCTGCATCACCGAAGGGATCCCGGTGCGAGATATGGTACTGGTAAATCGGGCCTTGACCGACAGTGCCATGCGCCTTATCGGACCCAACTGTCCGGGCCTGATAACCCCCGACCAGTGCAAAGTCGGCATTCTTCCCGGGGATATTCACCGCCCGGGGAGCATCGGTGTCGTTTCCCGCAGCGGAACCCTCACCTATGAAGCGGTACAACAGCTCAGCGATGCCGGTCTGGGACAATCGACTTGCGTCGGTATCGGTGGAGATCCCATTATCGGCACCTCCTTCATCGATATTCTTGCCTTATTCAACGACGATCCGGATACCGAGGGTGTTTTTCTCATCGGAGAAATCGGCGGTAGCGCAGAAGAGGAGGCTGCCGCATGGATCAAACAATACATGCGCAAACCGGTGGCAGCCTATATCGCCGGCGTCACCGCTCCGCCCGGCAAACGCATGGGGCACGCCGGTGCCATTGTCAGCGGCGGGTCGGGACGTGCCGAAGACAAAATAGCCAGCTTGCGCAGCAGCGGTGTCCAGGTTGCCGGCAGCCCGGCCCGCATGGCGGAAGCCATGCAGGATGCTTTGCGGAACGCTGGCATACATGGTTATGACAGTTGACTTTGCGCTTGGCCTCCATTTATCATGAAAGATCGACAGTAACATTTCTATTCTGACTAGCTTTGTAACAGGTTCATATCATGGCGATTTTACCCATACGGCACTATCCCGATCCGGTCCTGAAAAATAAATCCGAACCGATCCTTACCATCACCGAGGAAATCAAAACCCTGGCGGCGGATATGGCTGAGACCATGTATGCTGCACCGGGAGTGGGCCTGGCCGCCCCGCAGGTTGGCATTAACAAAAAACTTGTTGTGATGGATTGCGCTCCCAAAGAAAACCCGGAGTTGATCGTGGCGATCAACCCGGAAATCATCGAACGAGAGGGAGATAGCTTCGAAGAAGAGGGCTGCCTTTCGGTACCGGGTTATTACTGCCGGATCAAACGTAACTCGCATGTCAAGGTTCGCTATCAGAACCTGGAGGGACAAACGGTAGAACGCGAGGCAACCGGGCTGCTGGCCATCGCCTTCCAACATGAAATTGACCACCTGCATGGACTGCTCTTCGTGGACCACCTGTCTTCGTTGAAAAAAAACATGTTTCGCAAAAAATATCAGAAAATCCAGCGTCAACAGGAGCAGGAGCTGTGATCGATCCCTCCAGTATCCGTACCATTTTTATGGGGACACCGGAATTCGCCTTGCCCACGTTGCAGGGGTTACTCGAAGCCGGTGTTGATCTTTGCGGCGTATTCACACAGCCTGATCGGCGCAAGGGGCGGGGCAAAGTCCTGGCGCCACCCCCTGTTAAAGAATTGGCCCTGAGACATAACCTGCCGGTTTTGCAACCCGAAAAATTGCGCGATCCGTCAGCCGTGGAACAGATACGCAGCCTCAAGCCCGACCTTATCGTGGTCGTCGCCTATGGCCAGATTCTTCCCAAAAGTGTCCTGGATATTCCCCGCTACGGTTGCATCAATGTGCATGCTTCGCTACTACCACGCTACCGCGGCGCCGCCCCCATCAATAAAGCGGTGGTCGACGGGGAGCAGGTTACCGGCGTAACCACCATGCTTATGGATGTGGGACTCGATACCGGCGACATCCTGGTAAAACGCGCCACCGAAATCGGCAACGAAGAAACCGCCGGAGAATTGCATGACCGGTTGGCGCTGCTCGGTCGCGAAGCCATGGAGGAAACCCTGCGACGACTGTGCGACGGCACGCTGCGCTCTGAAGCGCAGGACGATGCGCAGAGTTGCTATGCCCCCATGATGAAAAAAGAGGATGGGTGCATCGACTGGAGCCGCCCGGCCGGAGTCATTCACAACCTGGTTCG
Organism: Syntrophotalea carbinolica DSM 2380; assembly: GCF_000012885.1. Lineage (NCBI taxonomy): Bacteria > Pseudomonadati > Thermodesulfobacteriota > Desulfuromonadia > Desulfuromonadales > Syntrophotaleaceae > Syntrophotalea > Syntrophotalea carbinolica. Next base: position 306,785 of record NC_007498.2, on the reverse strand, counting down.
AGGCTTGAGCCCCTGGCCGGGTGCCTACACCCGTTGGAACGGACAAACCCTTAAGCTTGGCCGGACAGTGGCGGAAGAAGGTTCCGAAGCCGAACCGGGCACAGTGGTGAGCGCAGACGAAACGGGAGTCTGCATCGCTTGCGGTGAAGGCGTGCTACGGGTACGCGAGTTGCAGCTGGCTGGCAAGAAAAAACTGCCGGCAGGCGATTTTCTACGCGGCACCAGCCTATCGGCCGGTGCACGGTTGGGAGACTGATATGGCTTGCCGCAAAACCGCGGACAAAACCTGCGATCATACCTGTGGAGAGGTTTGCAACAACGCCGAACAAAGCACGGCAAAGCAACAGCGGCCGTTCCTGATTCTGTTGGCGCTGGTCGGCAGTCTGTTCAGCGCCGGCGCTTTTGTGGTCTGGTGGCTGCCGAGTGTCGGGCTGTCCTCCATTCACCCCCGGTTGCCGTACTGGTTCGGCCTGGCAATCCTGGCTCTGGTAGCCGTGGTCATTGGCGGCCTTGGCCTGCTGGCCCTGACCCTGATCACCGGCCGGGATCTGTTCATCTTCCCGCAATTACGCGGGCTTGCGATCCGCTACCTGATGCCGGCGGTAATCGGTATCGGTGCTTTTCTGCGCCTTGACCGCGACGCCTTGCAGCGGTGCTTTATCCATCTCAACAACCAGCTGGTGCACTCCCGCAATCTGCGCGTCCCGGCCGCCAAGGCCATGATCCTTCTGCCGCACTGTCTGCAGTTATTCGATTGCGCCATCAAGGTCACCGGCGACGTGGAGCAATGCGCCCGGTGCGGCCGCTGCGATATCGGCGATCTGGCGGAACTGGCAAAACAACGCGGCGTGACCCTGGCGGTAGCGACCGGCGGTACTCTGGCCCGCAAACTGCTCATGGAAAAACGCCCCAGGCTGGTAGTGGCGGTGGCCTGCGAACGTGACCTTACTTCCGGCATCCGGGACGCCTATCCGCTACCGGTTGTCGGCGTTTTCAATACCCGCCCGGAAGGCCCCTGCTTCAATACCCGCATCGACATCGATGCCGTACAACGCGCACTGGATGCATATGTCGTCAGTGAATAACCGATATGCGAGGAATTCAACGCATCGACACCGTACGCTTTCGCTGCCGGTGCAAAATCATTTCGCATCGCCGATGGCATGGAGCATCGGGCGTTTGCAGGGTCTTGAGCCCTTGAATCGACTTGCGTAGGATGCAGAACCAACACGTTATCAAGCGAGGTAAACCATGAATACACTGAGGACGGTAGCCCTTATGACCGTGCTCACCCTGTTGCTGGTGTGGGCAGGCGGAATGATGGGCGGTCGTGGCGGCGCTCTGTTCGCGTTGATCATGGCTGCGGTCATGAATCTGGGTTCGTACTGGTTTTCCGACAAAATCGTCATTGCCATGTACCGCGGTCGCGAAGTCAGCAGCGGGCCGCTTTTCAGTGTGGTGCAGGAACTATGTCTGCGCAATGCCCTGCCCATGCCGAAAGTCTATAT